>JANYAD010000047.1 GCA_025355165.1 Gammaproteobacteria bacterium
GCGTCAAGACACTGCAGATCACCGTCCTGTGGTTCGCTGTCTTCACGCTGCTCTGTGCGGTAACACAAAGTTTTGCGCAGTTGCTTTGGGCCCGCGGCCTCATGGGCTTGGGCTTCGGCGGCGAATGGACTGCGGGCGCCGTGCTCATCGGCGAAGTCATCAGACCCCGCGACCGGGGTAAAGCCGTTGGACTCGTGCAGGCCGGATGGGCAATCGGCTGGGCCATCGCAACGTTGCTCTACGTTGCGGTGTTCTCCCTGATTCCGCCGCAGTACGCGTGGCGCGTGCTGTTCGCCATCGGTGTAGCGCCGGCACCATTTGTCTTTTGGATCCGGCGCTTCGTCGACGAACCCACGGTGCACCGTCAAGCCGGCGAAACCAAGCCGAACGCCAAGATGTTCGATATCTTCCGCGCCGATATCCTCTGGACAACGCTGCGTGCCTCGGTACTGGCGATCGGCATCCAAGGTGGCTATTACGCCACGACGACCTGGCTACCCACGTATCTTAAAACCGAACGGCATCTGAGCATCGTTGGCACGGGCGCCTACCTCGGCGTGATCATCGTCGGCTCATATATCGGTTATTTGACGGGCGCCTATGTCAGCGACAGATTTGGCCGGCGGCGCACCTTTATCGCATTTGCGTCCGCTGCGCTGGCGACGGTGTTGATCTATACGCAGCTTGCGTTCGACAATCGATCGATGTTGGCGCTCGGATTTCCACTCGGATTTTTCGCATCGGGCATTTTTTCCGGGGTCGGCCCCCTGCTCACCGAATTGTTCCCGACGCGCATACGCGGCTCCGGGCAGGGATTTTGCTACAACTTCGGGCGCGCAACCGGGGCTATTTTCCCCTTCCTCATCGGCCGCGTCTCGCAGACCACTTCGTTGGGACATGCAATCGGTATATTCGCTGCCGTGGCGTACGGGTTGGTGATGCTGACCGCATTGACTTTGCCGGAGACTCGCGGGCGAACGCTGCAATCGTGACCGTGCCCGCATCAACTGCGGGGCGGTTGCTGCATCATCATAGCTGCGGTGTGCCAACCGCGGATTCTTCGCGAATCATGGGTGAGAGTAGTAAAGAATGCGAAATGGGGTGAACACTTCGGGCTTCAAATGGCTTCGGCCGCGACAAAGTCGAGCGGCGGCCATGCCATTCATCATGTTGACGGCACTGCTCGACATGATCTCGATTGGCCTGATAATTCCGGTGTTGCCGGCGCTGGTGGGCAGCTTGACCGGAACGCAGACCGATCAGGCGCTCTGGTACGGCGCCGTCACATTCTCATTCAGCTTGGCGAATTTTTTTGGATCGCCACTGCTTGGCGCGCTCTCCGACAGCTACGGCCGCCGACCCGTATTGCTGATCGGATTTTCCGGCCTGATGATCAGCTTCTTTAGCACGGCATTGGCGACGTCCGTCGGCATGTTGATCGCCATACGGCTGGTGGCCGGCGCGATGCAGGCCAATCTTTCAGTTGCGAACGCCTACGTCGCCGACATCACGCCGCCTGAACAGCGCGCCAAGCGTTTCGGCATGTTGGGAGCCATGTTTGGGGTCGGGTTCATTCTCGGGCCCGTGATCGGAGGACTGTTAGGCTCTCTCGATCTGCGCCTGCCATTTTATGCGGCCGGCAGCCTCGCGTTTGTCAATCTGCTGTACGGCTACTTTGTACTGCCTGAATCTTTGCCCGCAAGCCGCAGGCACGCTTTCGATTGGAAGGCCGCCAATCCGTTCAGTGCATTGCGCCGATTATCTCAATTGAAGGACATCGCACCGCTGGCTGTGGTCGTGGCGTGCTGTGGGCTGGCGCAATTTGTGCTCTACACCTGTTGGGTGCTCTACACCACCTTCAAATTCGGCTGGGGACCTCGAGACAATGGTTGGTCGCTTGCCGCGGTGGGCGCGGTCTCCGCCGTCGTGCAGGGCTTGTTATTGGGCCGGATTTTGCGGCTGATCAGCGTTCGGCGTCTTGCGGTGTTGGCCTTGATCTCCTCGACGCTTGCCTATGCGCTGTGGGGAGCCGCTACACGAAGCTGGATGATGTACGCCATCATCTTCGTCAATCTGCTCGGCGCAACCGTGTCCTCGACCATTCAAAGCATGATTTCAAGCGCAGCGGACTCCCGCAATCAGGGCAAGACCCTCGGCGCAGTGGGGGGCATCAACAGCCTGATGGCGGTGATCGCGCCGGCCATCGGCGCGCCGCTACTGACGATGGTGTCTCACCTCCCCAAAGGGGACTGGCGTATCGGCGCGCCATTCTATTTCTGCGCACTGCTCCAGGGGGCTGCGTTGTTTTTGACGGTGGCGCATTTTCGAAGCAAGCGGCGCGCACGGCTCGTGGCCGCTGGGAACGGCACGGGAATGGGAACCGGATGAGAATGTGATCGACCGGCCATGCGGCATCGGGAGAGAGGCTCACTTGCGCTAGACCTCATGTTTTCTCGAGTGCTGCTGCTGCTGCGTGAGAATGCCAGCATGTGCTCTTCGAGATGTCCCTTTCGCAGGACACCGCTGCATGAAATGGGCTGCATGTTTTCAGGCACACGAAGATGACAACATAACGATACCAAAAGGCAGGTGGGCCCTTTGTATCGGACTTCGCATCGTAGTTTCTTTAGCGCCAGTGCAATCCCTTTAAACGCATCGCTCCTCGAGCCCGGTGTATCAAGCCGTGAATCAGTTCACGCAAGATCTGATGCACCGAACACCCGATATCCGCGCCAACATTCCGAGATTGACGAAATTTTAGACACGTTGCCTCACGCTTTGAGGGCGCGATAGGCAAGGCAATCCGCAACGCGGCATCGTCGTCGCTACAGAGGTCAACTTCGAACTGCCGATCTGGTGCAGTACAGCATATCGACGCACCGTCGCAGCCCTGACCGAGGACAGTCACCGGACTCAGATGCTTCATAAAAGGGTGGCTTACCGCACGTGTTTGTGATACCAGCCAATGCACGAGAAGACACTATTTTGATGAAGGAATGGAACCTTCGCTCAAAGCTTGGCTCATCGCTCAAGCATTGAGAGTTGCGAGGCCACCGGAGCTCCCCCGAGCAAAGAACCTTAAAAAAAATAACAGTTACATCAAACAAGGGATATGTTCATGAAACACGAAAACCAGATCGATGAGCTCTCGACGGATGCCCGGCAGCGGCTCAATACCACCCTCGAGGTTTCGCGTTTGCCAAGCTCAAGGCAAGGTTCCCTGAGTAGACGCTCCTTCCTCAGTCACGCCGGCACTTCGACTGGGATCGCGGCCGCGGGGATCGGTTTCCCGGCGTTGCTGTTAAGTGCGAAGAGTAAGGCGGATGAAGGCGAGGGAGAGGGCAGCGAGGAGTCCCGCCGATCTCGGTCCTACGAAATTCGTGTGGCCGCGGCGAGGGCAGAACGCACAATCCATACTCCGCACCAAATCAACAACGGCGACGAAGAGTTGTATCCCAACTTTATCGGCAATTATTCTCAGGGTCTACCACACAATAGCATCGGTGAAGTTGACCCTGCTGCATACGGGGCATTGCTGACGGCGGTCAAAAGTGGCGCCTCCCTGGATTTCGCGAAAATTCCGCTCGGGGGGAACGTGAAGCTGGCGGGCCCGCAGGGAGGTCTGACCTTTGATCTGCAAGGCACCGACGGTGGTCAGTTGACCATCCCACCCGCACCTAAGCTGGCCAGCGCCGAGCGCGCAGGCGAGATGGTCGAGGACTATTGGATGGCCTTGGCCCGCGACACTCCTTTCTCTCAATTCGGCGCCGAGCCCATTACCTTGGCTGCAATCGCCGATCTCAACAAACTGTCCGACTTCCGAGGGCCTAGAGCGAATGGCCAGGTGACGGCGCCTACCCTTTTTCGCGGTCTGACACCGGGCGATTTGATTGGACCCTACCTCTCTCAGTTTTTTCTCCTGCCGGTGAGTCTTGGCACGCTCAACCTCAAGCAGTCTTACGCTACCTATGCCCCTGATAAGGACTATTTAACGGACTTCGCATCTTGGTTGAAGGTACAAGACGGGCAAGGGCCTTTCCCATCGCCCACCATCGTGTCGAGTACTACCTACCTCAAGAGCGCTCGCGATCTTGGCGCCTGGGTCCGCGGGGACGTCCCCTATCAGGCTTACTTGGTTGCGACTCAGTGGTTGCTGGGTAACAAGGTGCCCTTCAATGCGGGAAATCCGTACCTCAAGAGCGCGAATCAAGCGGGCCTTCTGACTTTTGGCTCTGCACATGTTCAAGGCCTTCTGGGCGTTGTGATGGCGTGCGCGCTTAAGGCGATGTGGCATCAAAAATGGTTCGTGCACCGCACCCTGCGACCGTTGGCGTACGGTGGCCTGGTGCACAACACGATTACGGGGGTCGCTAAGTATCCGCTCCATGGTGACGTTCTGAACTCCTCGGCAATCGGCCGGATTGTTGCAAAGCATGGCTCCTATCTCTTGCCGGCCGCCTACCCCGAAGGTAATCCGCAGCATCCGTCATACGGGGAGGGGCATGGGGTCATCGCCGGCGCTTGCGCAACGCTACTCAAAGCATTCTTCAGCGAAAGCTTCGTCATACCCCAGCCGATGAAAGCGTCCGACGATGGTCAGAGCCTGCTCGCCTACACGGGAGCTGATGCAGGGCAGATCACGGTTGGCGGCGAACTGAATAAGCTCGCGAGCAATGTTGCCCTAGGCCGGAACATGGCCGGCGTGCACTGGCGCTCCGATGCCACTCAAGCTCTTCTTCTGGGGGAAGCGGTCACGATCAGCATCCTTCGGGACAACCGCGCAACCTATAACGAGTCCTTCGACGGCTTTACGTTCACCAAGTTTGACGGCACAACGGTCACGGTCTAGGCATCCCAGCGTCATGGGCACACCATGGCGCTGGCGCGTAGTTTCTGCGCTCTAGGCGCCATATTTGCAAGCCGTCGAGCTGAGCCCCAGCTTCGGTGCTGGGAGAGTGCTGCGAGCGAGACAGCCGCTACAGATGCTCTGTCGCGTCTCACGACGTCGGTTATCGAGCAGCACGCAGCGATGGCCTTGACCGCAGTGGATCTTTCCTTTCCCTATAGTGGTTGAAAACCGAAGGCGCTCCTTCCGGAGTCCGCGGCATTTCAGCGAATGCCAACCTGTCCGCGCACGGACTCGATCAGCTTGCCAGAGTCGTAGCCCACACCATCTTTGAAGACGATCTCTACGTTCTCAATATCCTCAATGCGTGCAGCCGGATCGCCTTTGACCAGTACCAAATCCGCGCGCTTCCCGGCAGCGAGCGTGCCGATGTCGTTTTCGAGCTGGAGAAAACGCGCGCCATTCTGAGTGGCAATGTGGATCGCATCGAGGGGGCTAAATCCCGCTTCGACGAGGAGTTCGACCTGTCGCTGATCTCCGTACCCCGGCAATACGCCGCCCATTCCGGTCGGGTCCGGCCCAGCCAAGAGAAGCCCTCCCGCCGCGACAAAAGCACGTTCGAAATCCATTTCCTTGCGAAGCAGCACCGCGATTGAGCCAAGGTTCGGATCAAGCATCGCACGCTCCGTCAAATAGCTCTCGCGCGCACCGGGCGACATCGCCTCGAGCACGCGGCGTTGCGGGGCAGGACCCCCGGGTATCGACACTTCGCGTATCGCCAGCGTCGATGTGACGGCAACATGGTGCGACACCAACAACCGTATCAAAGCGCTGACCCGAGCCCCGTGGATCGGTTCGTCGAGCCAGGCCAAGCGCGCGGCTTGAACGTCAGGACATTCATCGGTACGTTTGCCTGCGACGATTTCGGTGTCGGTAAATACCGGTCCGTGCTCGAGATTATCGATGCCGGCCTCAACCGCTTCGGGCCACGTCACGGAACACAGGTGCCCCGTGATCTTGAAGCCGCGCGCGTGCGCCTCGCGCGCCGCGGCGGCCAGTTCAGCGCGGGTAATGTGCATGTACGCCTTAAATGACGTCATGCCCGAGTCCGACCAGAAATCGACGAAATGACGCGCCTCCTGCGCGGAAGATAGTTCGTGCATTTGTGCAAAGGGGGTGCCCGGTCCCTCAAGGTAAGGCGCCGTCAAGTCGAGGTTCGGTCCGGGCATCAAGCCCGCTTGTACGCGCGAGCGAACCTTAAGATCAGTGTACGGCTCGATGCTTCCTGTGGTGCGCAACGTGGTGACGCCCGCAGCGAGGTAGAGCCGCGGTGCGGTGTAGGCGATTTCGGCAAAGAGGGTTCCCGGCTCGAGGATTTTGCCGCTGCCCCGCTGCAGGGCATTCGAGGCCGAATAGTACAGATGATCATGCATACCGACGAGTCCGGGGAATACTGTGTAGCCCCGGTAGTCGTGAACTTCGGTACCGATCGGCAGGGGCGCCGCCGCAGAGCTGATCGCGGCAATGCGGCCGTTAATTATGGTGACCGACTGATCGGCAACGGGTGCCGCTCCCGTGCCGTCGATGACGTTGACGTGACGCAATGAGAAGATGGGCGAGGAAATAACGACGAATGGGACGACATCCGGCCCCAGCGTCGGAGCCGATGAAATGCCCCTGCTAGCCAGCAGCAGGATAATCGTCAATGACTGGAATTTTGGAAATCGCATGAGCCTGACCTCTGGGCTGCCATCGGCCGCAACCCTGGAATACGTTCGCATGATTTCGTCGCTGCTGCGATGCGACGATATCGATTGGGCGTGAGCAGCAGCCTGCGCCCCGGGCGCCGGGCTTAACGGTCGCGATTTACAAACTCCCAGACCTTGGAAATCACGACCGATCCCTCGCCGACCGAGGAGGCGACGCGTTTGACCGAGCCGGCGCGAACATCGCCAACCGCAAAGATACCGGGGAGCGACGTGGCAAAAGGCGAGGCTGCCCCTGCTGTACCGTAACCGGTCACCACAAAACCTTTGTCGTCTAACTGCACGAGTCCTGAGAGCCAATCGGTGTTCGGAGCGGCACCCACCATGATGAACAGCGCGCGCGTGTCGGCGACCCGGCTGGTGCCGCTATTCACGTCGCGAATGGTCAATGACTCAAGATGATCCGCGCCATGCAGCTCGCTGACCTCGGCGCCGTACTGAATGCTGATCCGGGGGTCGGCTTCGAGCCGACTGGACAGATAACTGGACATCGATGCAGCCAACGACGCTCCGCGAACCAATACGCGCACACAGCTCGCCGAGCGGCTAAGAAACATCGCAGCCTGCCCCGCGGAGTTGCCGCCGCCGATGATCACGGCTTCCGTTCCCTTGCAGTAGCGGGCCTCGATCTCGGTCGCGGCATAATAAACGCCGGCTCCTTCGAAGTCAGCGAGCCGCTCCAGCGGCGGCCGGCGATACTGCACCCCGGTCGCGACCACCACTGCCTTGGCGCGGGCGCGTTGGCCGTTGTCGAACGTGGCGCAAAAGCTCTCGTCCTCGAGCTTTTGCAGGAGCACGACCCGACGCGGCATGGCGAAACGAGTCCCGAATTTCATCGCCTGTACTTCGCCGCGCCACACCAGGTCGCCCCCGGAAATGCCGGTCGGAAAGCCCATATAATTCTCGATACGGCTGGATGTTCCGGCCTGACCGCCGATGGCTACGTCTTCTGCAACCAGGGCGCACAGGCCTTCGGCTCCCGCATACACGCCCGCAGCAACTCCCGCCGGCCCACCGCCAACGATGAGCACGTCGAAAGTTTCGTCGTTCTTAAAATCCAGATTGAGCCCAAGCAGACGCGCGACCTTGTCCGGTGTGGGCTCCGTTACCACGACGTCGCGCCCAAAAATCACTGCCGGCGTTGCCGGGGCGATCGAGCAGCTCTGGGCCATGGCTTGCGCTTCAGGGCTGCGCAGCGCAACGGATGTGTAGGGGATGCGGTTGCGACTTGCGAATTCTGCGATCCGACGCACGTCACGGTCCTCATCTTCTCCGATGAGGCGCAAGCTGCCGTCTCCTGTGTCCAGTTGGCGGCGGCGGCGCGCTGAAAACACGGTGATGACGATGTCGGACATCTCGGGGATCTGAGACATGAGCGTCAACATCGCTTCCCGCGGTACCTCTATCACGCGAGTGTCCCGGACGGCGCGCATTGGCATCGACCAGGCGCCACCATTCAGAAACGAAATTTCCCCCATGAACTGTGTTGGACCGAGCGTCGAGGGCAGATGGCGTTCATCGGTGTAGGGGTTGACCACTTCGATCTCGCCCTCCTGTACGTACACAAAGCGATCCACCGGTTCGCCGGGCCTTGCCAGAAACGTGCCCGCGGGATACGTCGCAATCTTGCCCGCGGCGAGCAGCGCCTGGACGTGAGAGGCGGCAAGGGGTATTCGCTGCATCTGGCGTAAGTCGCCGCCTATCGTTTCCATGCTTCTGGTCGTCCTTTGGGAGCCGCGCTGCGGCCGCGATTCGGCGCTGCGGGAGCCAGGCAGACTATCAAGGCCCAGCCATCGGTGCGAACTATTCCTGTTTTAGTTCAATGCGACGCCGAAATGGAGCGTGCGATTAGAATCGAACACTTCGATTTCGTGACATTTTCCGCCACCTTACTTGGAAAATAGCCCGCCATACCATTCCTGTGCGATGCGGTTGGGTCGAGGGCTCAGTTAGTCCCGCAGGCCCCCAGCCTGATACAGTGAATGCGGCTTGGCGGCAAAAACCAACCGCGGGAGAACAAAAGTGCCTAAGTTAATCCTAGCCCTGGTTCTTTTCCAATTTTACTCACCCTTCGGCCATGCCCAATCCAATCCGCTTTGGCACGTGCAGAAGATCAAGAACTATCTTCCGCACATGACCTGGCCGGAAGTGGACCAATTGCTAGCCCGCACCGATATGGTGATCATTCCCGTCCCCGCCATCGAGCAGCATGGCCCGCAACTCCCAATCGGAACGGACTATTTCGCTGGGGAGGAATTGGCGAAGCTCATCGCGCAACGGACCGACGTGTTGGTGGCGCCGATCCTGCTTCCTGGCATTTCTCCCTACCACATGGAGTTCCCCGGCACGATTGCGCTTTCCTCCGACACCGTACAGCGCGTCTACATCGAGGCCGCACAAAGCCTTATCCATCATGGTTTCCGCCGCTTCTTGATCTTTACGAGCCACATGGGAAATCAGCACGTATCGCGCTACATCGCCGACCGCATCAATCAGGAGACCGCGGGCACCGCGGTCGAACTCGGCGACGCTGCGGCTGCGTTCCTCGCGAAGCCCACGGCGGTGAAGCCGGAACTCTTTGACCGTCATGCAGGGATCGATGAAACCTCACGAGCCTTGTATCTGTTTCCAAATCTCGTAGACATGAGCAAAGCGGGCAAGAACGAAGTGACGCTTCCCGACCACCTTCGCAAGATGCTCCCGCAAGTTGTTGCGGACGAGGCGGTCGCGAGCAGAGTCTTTCTCGCCGAAGCTTTGAAACCCGCGGCGACGGGGAAGCACACCTCAACCCGGGAGATGACGAAGAGCGGTGTATGGAGTGAAGGCGATACGCGCCAGGCGTCTGCCGATCGCGGTCGTGAGGACAGCGAGGCATTCATCCGGGCGTCCGTTCAGTTCATCGACCGCTGGAAGGCGCTTACCCCGCTAAAGCCGCTGACTGAACGGCGGGATTACTGAACGATCGCGCAGCTGCGCTTAGCTTTTTGTGGACGAGATGACTTGGGAGAAAACGCCTCATGCGGTATCTGAAGATCGGCGCGGCCTCGCTGGGGGCGCTGGTGCTCGTCACCCTGATCGCGGTGATTACCCAAGATCGGTTGAGCCAGCCGCCGGCACCGACCCGCACTAGCCTCATCGCTCCGGCGGCGCGCTATCATGCCCGCATCCAGCGCGACCATTATGGCGTGCCGCACATCAGCGGCCCTACCGATCCGGACGTGGCATTCGGTTTTGCCTTCGCTCATTGCGAAGATGATTTCGCCACCATTCAGGATGCGGCGCTGATCTCGCGCGGCCAGCAAGCCGGCGTCCAAGGCGCCAAGGCAGCTACTACGGACTATCTGATTAGGCTCCTGAAAGTGCGGGAGACTGTGGCGTCTCATTACGATACGGATCTGCCCGCGGATGTTCGCGCGGTGCTCAACGCGTATGCGGATGGGGTCAATTATTATGCCGCCCTTCACCCCGAGAAAGTCGAGCGGGGTCTGTTGCCGCTGACGGGCCGGGACGTGGCCGCCGGGTTCGTGTTCCGCACGCCGTTCTTTTACGGACTCGATCACGTCTTCGCGAAGATTATGGCGCCCGCGGCGAAGGCGAGCCGAGTCGCAATGACCGGGTCATTGCCGATCGGCTCAAACGGCATCGCTGTGGCGGCTTCAAAGTCGGCGGACGGCGCCACCCGTCTATTGGTCAATTCGCACCAGCCCTATGTGGGGCCGGTGGCGTGGTACGAGGCCGTGCTCGATTCGGGCGAGGGCTGGCACGTCGCAGGCGGCTTTTTCCCCGGCTCTCCGTTCATGCTTCACGGCCACAACGCACATCTGGGCTGGGCCAACACCGTCAACGCCCCCAATGTGTCCACGGTCTATCGGCTGGAGGTGAACCCCGCCAATTCGGACCAGTACCGACTGGACGGCCAGTGGAAGAATTTCGAAAAAGGCGATGCGGCCATCCGCGTGAAAATCTGGGGCCCGCTGATTTGGACCGTTCACCGCCCGCTTCTGTGGTCGGTCCAGGGTCCGGTGTTCAACACCGATCACGGGATGTTCGCGGTGCGCTATGCCGGCATGGACGAGGTGCGCCAGTCGCTGCAGTATTATCGCTTGAACAAGGCGGCCAACCGAGAAGACTGGTTGCAGGCCATGCGCCTGCAGGCCCTACCCAGCATCAACTATATCTACGCCGACGAGAAAGGGAACATTGGCTATGTTTACAACGGCGAGTTCCCGGTCCGCGCCGAAGGACGGGATTGGACGCAGATCCAGCCCGGCGATCGCTCCGACCTGATCTGGCACGGATATTTGCCTTTTGAGCGCGTGCCGCAGATATGGAATCCTGCGTCAGGCTATGTGTTCAACTCCAACAACACTCCCTTCGCGGCCACGGGAACACAAGATGCGCTAAAGCAAAGCGACTTCAGCGCCACGATGGGCGTCCAGACCGACATGACCAACCGTGCCTATCGCGCCGAGGAGACCTTCGGCGCCGACGCCGCCATCACGGATGAGGCGTTCCGCAATTACAAGTTTGACATCGCCTACAGCGACCGCTCCGACATCGCCCAGGAGATCGCCGATGTCGTAAAGATCGATCCCGGTTCGGACACTGATCTCAGTGCCGCCCAAGCGCTGCTCAAGGACTGGGACCGGCGTACCAATATCGGTAGCCGGGCAGCTGCGTTGGCGGTGTTGATGCGAGCGGACGCTGCGCACTCGGACAGACACGCCGACGTGCCACCCATCGATGCACTGCGCCACGCCATCAAGACTCTGAAGACGCACTTCGGTCGCATCGATCCGCAGTGGGGCCAGGTCAACCGCGTCCGCCGAGGCAAGCTTGACCTCGCCATCGACGGCGGGCCGGACACTTATCGCGCCGTCTACGGAGTTTCGCAACCGGACGGCACCTTGAGCGCGGCGGCGGGCGACACGCTGATAATGTTCGTCACCTGGGACAAAGCGGGCGCCCTGACCTCGGACAGCATCAACCAGTTCGGGTCTGCGACGTCAGATTCGCAATCTTCCCATTATGCGGACCAGACGCCCCTGTTCGTTGCCATGAAGACCAAGCCGGTTCTGTTCACCCAAGGCCAACTCGCCGGAAATGTGGAGGCAGACTACCAACCGGGCGAGCGCCAGAAGGCGACGCAATGATTTAACGGCGTGACCAGAGCCATCGCCGATGCGCACTGTTTTTGGAACGCCTGATTTTCCTAACCCCAATCATCGCAGCCAACTATCGGCGAAGCGGCACCTGCGCTTTATTCCGGCTTGTGAGCGGTGCGAAGGCCTACGTGAGGCAATCCTTGACAACCACAATAGGTGCGATCAACACGACAACGTGTTTACCCTCCGGTCGCCCGGATCGATGATCTACGTTCGCCCCTATTTTCGGGAAAGCCGAGGCGGATGATGCGCACCGAGCTCGACCATCTCGTGGTGGTAGCGCCCACGCTTGCCATGGGCGCGCAATTCGTGAATCAGGCGCTCGGCGTGGAGCCACAAGCAGGTGGCGCGCATCTCCTGATGGGCACGCACAATCTCGTGCTGCGGCTGGGGCCTCGTGCCTACCTCGAAGTTATCGCCGCAGATCCCGCCGCCCCTCATCCGGGGCGGCCACGCTGGTTTGCGCTTGACCATTTGAGTGGCGATGGCAGGCCGCGGCTCGCCACTTGGGTTGCGCGCACCTTGAGCATCGACGCGGCGGCTCGTGCCGCGCCGTATCTCGGCCGTGTCGAAACGATGACGCGGGGCTCGATGCGGTGGCGAATCACGATACCCGCCGATGGGGGCTTGGCGCACGGTGGCCTCATCCCCTCATTGATTGAATGGCCATCAGAGTCACACCCCACCGCGAGCATGCGTGACTGCGGCTGTTCGTTGTCCGCGTTCGAGGCATTTCACCCGGCGCCCGACATGCTCCGCACGGAGCTCGCAGCACTTGGTCTCAACGGTGTGCCGGCGGTGTCCGCGCTGCGCACCGCAAGAGCGCCGTACCTGGTGGCGCACATCGATACACCATCTGGCCCGCGATCAATTGGAGTCTGACTGCGAAGTTGCTCACCGAAAATCACCACTGCGTTAGTAGTGTCGGCAATGCCGATCTCTCTCATGGGCGACGATGGCGCGGGCGGCAGGTCGCCGTGGCCAGACACGCCGCTTCACTAGGTCACGACGCGAATCACAGTTTCTCGATCTTGCCCACGCGCACGCCTTTGACGAGCCAATGTCCGTGCACTCGCGCGAGCTTCATGTCGGAGAAGGAGTGGGCGCCAACCGCATTGTTGTCCACGTCCATCCACAGGCACTCGAAGTAGAGCGTCGCTTTGTCGCCATCGATCTGCGCGTGCATGCGCATCGCCGGCGTGTAGCCCATCCAGTGATGCTCGGGGCGGAACGGGCCGCTGACGTCCGCCCAGTAGCGGCGCACCTCAGCGCTGCCGCTGTACACCTTGTTGTCGTGCGCCGTGTCGGTGAGTAGCGCATCGTCGGCATAGATGCTCATCATCAGATCCAAGTTCTTCTCGGGTAGCACGCTCCCGGCAGTGTGGAACGTCACCTCGACGTTGCGCACGGCGAGGACGTCTGCCGGCGGGCCGCGGTCGCCCTGCGATTCGGCGAGGGCGGGCACGACGAGCACCAGGCACAGTACAAGGAGCAGACTTTTCATGGGGGTCTGCCTGCATTGACGCGTCTCGGGGCTTGAGGCGCCGCACATGCTAGCCCTGCGCTGCGGCCGCTGACAAGGGAGTTGCCGTAGTCTCGGAGTGAATCCGCCCTACTCCTCAACTGCGGTTGAGCCCCTAGGTCCGCTTGGCCATCTTTACGGCATCATCGACCTCAATGCCAAGCTAGCGCACGGTAGTCCTCACTCGCATCGTGTGAATAACGAGCAGCCGGATTGGGGGACTGGCCGCCGTCGTGTCGATCGCGGCCGTTCGGGCTTCCCAACAGGGGGTTCGCGCGACCGGGCCATGTAACCCATACCGGCCCGCTACACTTGGCGGCAGAGAACTATAAATAGTCGAGCAGGCTCCACCAGAACTGCAGCATGCGAGTGTCTCTGGCAGGCATCGGCTTCAACGCCGGCTATCTCGTGGTCGGACTCAGCCGTTCGGACACGGGCGCCGCGGCGCTCGTGCCCGGGCAGAGCTCTTTCACGGCAACGTAGCTGGACCGCTTGCGCACCCGCGCAAGAAAAGCACGTGAGAGCGGGCGCTGTCGCCTGCGATCGGACGTCCGGCTGGATCGCAAACTCATCCAACCAGACGTCTCTCTCAAGTCTGTGCTTTTACATCTTTATGCTCGAGCCGTGTGAGGCAACGCACTGCCATTTTCCGTCCGGCATCTTTGCCCAGGTATCGGTCCAGCGTGCATGCAGATCCATCGGCTTACCTTTTTCATCCGTGCCCTTCGCATCGAAAATCATGCTCGCAATCGCGGTATTTCCATATACCGTTATGTGCAGGTCCTTCACATCGACACTCGAATACTTGGTTACTTTGGCGTCTGCCAATGTCTTCGCACGGTCGCTGACCATTCCATCGGTGCCAGTGCTGATCATTTTGTCAGCCCACAGCGGTGCAGCCAGATCGGCATTGTTGGTCTTCTGCGCCTCGAGCCACTTCATCTCTAAAGCTGTGATTGCTTTTTCTGTCGCACCTGTCGGCTGCGCCTGCGCGAAGGCGACGCTGCCCAGCAGAAGCATCCCCAATAAATATACCCGAGCATTGTTTTTCATTTAAATTCCCTCTGATTTGGCGTTGTATTTTTTCACCACAGGTCTTGATGCGCTGTGTTGGCGAATTAAATGCCCAATCAAGAAGTATGTCCAATTCCCTCAAAGCGGGCCTCCGCCATTGGTCCGGTGCCCAAAGGACCCCGGTCGGACCGCAGCTCCTCGAGGAACCTCACCGCGAGCGCGGAAGCGATGCCTCAGAGGCCAACACCGAATGCATGTGCCTTTTCATTCTGGGATCCTCGCCGATGTGCGCGGTTTCCGCGGCTGAACTGGCTGCGATGTTCCCACGGCGCAGCCACTGAGCAAAGTGAACGCAACACTGGCGGTGCGATTTGCTTGTGGAGTCGCAACGCGACTAGAATCGCGCGCAGGCGGGCGTCGTATAATGGTAATACCCAAGCTTCCCAAGCTTGAGCCGTGGGTTCGATTCCCATCGCCCGCTCCACTCTCAAACCATAGCCGGCTAACCTTAGTCCTAGCCGAGTGTCGCGTTGTCCGTTCGCTGACATCGGCTGGCATTGGCTGTGGTCTCACACGCAGCATTAATCAAGTTGGCGTGGTAGGGCGACAAAAGCGAAACCGTGCGTTCGGCGGCCACTAGAGGTAATCGACGCTCTGCCGCTGCCGCAGATGCGCAAAAAGAGCGGTAAACGGCGCGATTTACGCGGCTATCGAGGCGCGGAATCCTTGCGCTCCGGTCCGTATGATTACACCTTCGCTGCCGCCGCGATCTCGGCTTCATATTTAGCTAGACGATCTTCGAGCCGCACCTTGCCGAGATTGGCCGCGAGGCGCCCGCCCGCAACACGTCAACGTCGCGCGTTTTCCGTCCGGGAAATCGATTCCCATCGGCCGCTCCAAATTCTCCTGTTAGCCAAAATGCTCAGTCGCGAAGATTTTCGGCGGCGCGTAAGAACTCTTCGGCTTTCCGGGCAAACCCCTCCGTTACGCTGGTCCATACGGATTCTTTCAGGTCCTGTGGCAGTCGCTTGCTTACCGATGCAATTGATTCCGGTACTGATCTGGCCGTGTCGAGCATCCTTGACCACAGTTTAGGATCCGTCAGAGATTCGGCGAGCGCCTTGAAATGGCGAGGCTGAATCTCGTTCCACCGGTAATGGGGTTTATTCCCAGTACGCATCGCCATCGCCATTTTGACTTTCTGCGGCTGCAGCTGACGGGCTTTGTTTCCAATGACCGGCCACGCGGACAGTAAATCGTAGAATGGCGTTAGCTCGTAGCCGTCGCGACGGATGAATATGGAGAAGTTTTTGGCGTGTCCGTCCGTGGCGGCTAATAACCAAAACATCAGCTGCGAAACTGCAAGGAGGCTACGGTCACGCTCGGGGGCTGCTCCTCGATCGAGAATTCGCAGGATTTGTATCATTCCCGGGCCATCGTCCTTCTCGTATTTCGCCTCCGGCGGCTTTCCGGTTGCCTGGCAGAAATCCTCCTGCGGAAGTCGTGCGATCCAAGCATTCATCGGCACCTGGAATCGTGCCCCTGTCGGATCCTGTGTGCCAACATTGAGCCAGTGACGATCGAAGCGTTCGACTACGAGTACACGCTGGTCGCCGAACGTCGCGATCTCGGTGTGTGCGACGGGTAAGTGCATGGCTTCGAACAAAGCGGCGCAAAGCCATTCGTTGTCGACCGAATCAGATAAATCTAGTTGGAGTCCGCCGCCAACAATGCCGAGCGGTAGTTTCAGGATGTGAGTCGTCGGCGTGGCTCCAACCGGCCGATGCCAAGTGTTGCCGATGCGAAGCAGCGCCGTCTTCTCCTGTGCACCGGTAATCGAAATGCGAAAGTCTCCATTCTCGTCGGACTGGCCGCTAAACGGCCCAGAGGCAGTTGGGACGGCGCGTAGGATAGCCTCAACATCTTGTGTTTTGAGTAACGTCGATTCGATCCGGTCCCATCCGACCGGAGTCTTTCCAGACGGCATCAACTGCACCGCGCCTACGCAGTCACGTCCTATTGCCTCCAGAAGATCGAATGACTCGGCTGTTCGAAGGTGGAACCGCTTTCGTATTCTTTCCCGGATTTGAGAATTGTCCGGCAACAGGTTGTCGAAGTAATAGCGGACGAGGGGGGAGGTGATTTCCCGCGACGCGGTAACTGGCAGAGATAGAGATAGCGGCCGAAACTGCGGATCCTTCAGCCAAGCGTCATGGTAAACAAGTTGGTCGCGATCGCCGCGGATTTTCCGCCATATCCCGACCTGACGACCGTTCATCCAGACATCAAGCTCGCTCACCATTCGCCTCGCGGGCGATTTTCAATGTGCTTTGGTGTCGGCTTCAGGCGTAACAGTACTTCTACGCCTAAGGCAGCGAAAAGGTCCAAGAGTTGAGCACTGGATACGGTCTCGGGGTGCTTTTCGATGTCTGCGAGACGTGACTGACCGATTCCCAAGCGCTTAGCGAGTTGAGTTTGAGTAAGTTTTCGTGTCTTGCGCAGGGACTTCAAATGCGCCGGAAGCTGCGCTGGTGATTGTAGTAGTAATGTGTCCACAGGGAGATTCGCTTTCATATTATCGCTCCTGGCAGATGATCACATAATATCGCACATGACTGATAAATGCAAAAAATCGTTTTAAAGCGATAAACTCTGCTAATCGTTTACATCATGGGAGCCCGCAACGCAGCCACCGTAATGGCTCGAGGTGAAAGAAACATGCGCAAAATCGAAGCAGCCGAACGCCAATTCAACAGTCTCCCGTAGTCATTGTTCGTATCCAATGGTTGCATTCGCTGGGGTTGGCTGATATCACACCGTATTTCCACAAAAATCGCACGTAGCTCGCGTCGCGCTTGCAAGTTCATGATTCCAAAACGGCGAGTGCGCGCAAGCGATATTTTCGATTCCCATCGCCCGCTCCACCCCTCATGCAGTGCTGGCCAATGCCAGCTCATTCGGCGCTGATCGCACGGCGCTCAATACGTTGCTGATGATGGCTAGCCATGGCGCGGCCTCACACGAGATCTCGTTTCCCTGTGGATCTTGAATCGCCCCCTGCTGCTGCCGTCTCGATTGTCCGCTTCAGGGTGCCAGCCGTCGCCCAGCATTTATCTGAAGATTCATCTTGCGCAGAGAAAAGCTACCAAGCGCGGATCGGAGCGCAGCGATGCGAGTAGCGGGTCGGCTCGCAGAGTGATGAGTTTTTTTCATCATCTATACAATGGCGGTAGCAGCTAAAAGGCCGAGTTCAGTGACCAGCTAAACTGTATTCGTGATTTGCTCTGCAAGCTAGCGCCACTCATTGCCTGGCATTCCGCGCTTCATGGCCTCATCAAACATGGGAACTGTAAATGCGGTGTCGCCATGATTGGGACTCCACACCATACCCTTTGCGATGAGCGAGCTGCGCGTCGGTGCAAGTGATGAAACAACAGCATCGAATGACTCGGCAATGTCGCCCGATCGATGTGGCCCAGCCCCGAGTTCCGCCATTGCGCGCAGATATTTTTTCTCTTTAGGCGTGAGTCTATCGAATCGTACTCGAAAGAAATTCTCGTCCAGCGCCGCAATGGCCGTGATCGACGCCCGGCGTACGACGCTTGGCAAAATCGGTGATTGCTTGGCAGCTAGCCAGGTATGACTTCCCCATTCTTGCAGGAAATATGCGTAGCCTTGAGTAAGCTCAAGAATGAGGTCCTAAAGATCCCGCGATTTCTAACCATATTGCTTCTCTCTGGCCCCACCAAAAGAAAGGCGCCCGAAGGCGCCTTTCAAATCGTCGCTGATATTTAGGCTCGTGTGAACGAGCTTCCTTCTCAATAGAACTTATAGTCCACGGATATCTGCAGCGCGCGTCCGATAATGCCGGAGAAGTACGTCGACGTCGCATTCGCAAAATTGCCACCCGTACCCGCGATGGCAGGGAAAGGCGGTTGCTTGTTGAACACGTTATCGACGATCAAGCGAGCTTGCAACGATGGCGTGAACTTCATGCCGATGGTGGAATTGATGAGCCACCAGGCACCCACGCCCATGATGTTTTGATCACCAGTCTTATTCTGATTGTTGAAATTCGCTGGGCCAATGAATATCCCTTGCCAATCCCAGGAGAATCCCCGATTCGCGTAAAGAAGATCGATGCTTCCCTTGCTCTTGCTGGGGCCGGGGTTGGGCCCACCTAAAGAGCCGGCCAGTTCATTCGGGCTAGCCGTGGCGATCTGCGACCTCAGTCTTTGTGTATCGAGGTAGTGAGCCGTGCTCTGCAGGGTGCCCAATGCCCAGGGTAGGTCGAAGGTGTAATCCAATGCTGCTTGAATGCCCGTGAATTCCAACAAGCCCGCGTTGACGAATCCCGCGTGAAAATTAGTGACTTGACCTGCCGCATTTCGCGTAAACGTGCTGCAAGCAGGATTGTTTGGAAAGTTGCTCGAGTCATAGCACGCGTCAAGATTGTTGACCAGAGTCAGCGTCTGGATCGCATCCTTCAGGGCGATGTCGATATAGTCCGCCGAAATATTGAGCTTGGGTATGAAGCGAGGCCGCAGCACGACGCCGAAAGTTTTCGAGAACGCGACCTCGCTCTGCAGAGAGGTATTGCCCGAAGTGGTGCCCAGTGCGGTTGCATTGACGACGTTCGATACGAAATTCTTGGGGTCAATTCCAGCAGCAATGCAATTTGCCAGGCGCTGCGATGGATTAGATCCCTGTTGATAGAAATTCTTGTCGCACGGGTCGTTGGCAAACTGGAACGAACTGGCCGAAGGCAGGTACAGTTCGGTGATCGAGGGCGCGCGAATCGACTTCGTTTTGTTGCCACGGAACAATACATCCTCGATCGGAGACCAGCGCGCGCCGTAGGTATAGGTCGTCGCGTTGCCCGCGATTGAATTATTGACTCGCCGCGCTGCGGCCTCCAACTCGACCCGGTTCAACAAGGGAATTGACTGCATCGGCGAGAATATCGGCAGCAGGGTCTCCACATAGACTTCGTTGGTGATATACGCCCCTTCGATACCGGTCACTTTGGCCTGGCCGAGATTTTCCGAGTAAAACGCATCCGGCGAGAACGCCGCCGATTCGCGGCGATTTTCATACCCCGCCGACGCTTTCCATTCTCCCGCGGGCACTCTCATGAGATCGCCGGAAATATACGCCGTGGCATCTCGCTGCGTGTTGAACGACTCGACCGAGGCTAAGTGCGTGATGTACTGCTGCGCGGCCAAGCTCGGTAACCCGAAGCCAAAAATATTGAGCGGTGCGCAGGTACTCGAAGCCGTAGACACAGGCGCGGCAACCGGGTTGCCGGCGCAGATAATCTGCCCGGACGCGTTGGTAGTCGCATTGAGCGCATTGGCGACGTTCTGGAAAACGTAGGACGGCGTTACTTGCGTGTTGCTGGACGTGCCATAGCTTAAAGCCACTTCCCAATTGAAGTTTCTGTTCGCCCACGCGAAATCCCCATTAAGTCCGGTGACGCCTCGCCATAGTGTCTGTGTTGCCGTCGCGCGGCCGCTTTGCAGATCAAGATTGGCGCGGGAGATGTAGAACTGGTTGGGGTTCCAGGCAGGGTAGCCCGGCTGATTCGGGCCGGCAGGCTGACCCGGAAAGAGGTTGGGGCCGAGGGGCAGCGTCGCGGCATAGTTGTTCAGTGCCTGCGAAATGAGTGCTCGGTCGCCCGCAGTCAGAAACGGATTGTTGAGACTGATGACGAAGTTACCATTCACCGTGCCAGCGGTGCCGAACAGGTTGGTGTTGTACGCGGGCTGGGACCGCAAATTCGTCGCATGCGTTTCCGAAAAATAGCCCTCACCGAAAGCGTTGATATGATCGGTCAATTGCAGGTGCATCAGCGTGTCGATGTTGGCGCGCTCGGTGGGCGAGAGCAGATTGCTGACTTGAGAAAGACGCAGCCCGTCCCCGCCGCTGGCAAAGATCGGGTTGCCGGTATTCGTGCCGGTATTGTAGGGTTGGAGTGAGCCCGTGGGTCCGAAGGCCAGAGTTTGACCGGCGGGGTTGGTGACCCCGACGATACTGCCGGTAAGACCGATCGCGGGGGCGAGCAGGGTGTCATCCACCAGCGGGATGCCGCCGAAGTTCACGGCAGGCACCGAATTCGCCGGCGTCAGCACGCTTTTGAAGGGACCTTTGCTTGCCGGCGCCAAGAACCCCAGGTCGGAGGAGTACACCGGGCGCGCCGTGCCTAAGAGTCCATCGGTTTTCGTGAATTCAGCGACCGCAGTGACGTTGGCGCGTCCGTCGAGAAAATTTTGGCCGGCCAGAACGCGCGCCCGATAATTCCATGCATCGCCTTGCCCAGATGCCCCCACCAAACCATCCACGTCAAGGCCCTGATAATCCTTTTTGAGGATGATATTGACCGCACCGGCGATGGCGTCTGCGCCATAAATCGGGGCGCCGCCCACCGAGATCGCATCGACGTGATCGATCAGCTTGGTTGGAATGACGTTCAAATCGACCTGATCGCCGGGACCTCCGATCGACGTGTTCGAACCATTGTTGTTCAAGCTCGCCGTGTTCGACGAGACGAAACGTCGGCCGTTGACCAGCGTCAGGGTGCGCTGCGAACCCAAGCCATACAGGTCGACGAAGCTTTGGGCGATACCAAATCCCGCTTGCGTATTCGCAGCGCTCGAGGGCGGCGTTCCGAAGGCCGGCAATTCGCTCAAGGCCTGCCCCACATCCAAATAACCGCGTTGATCGAAGGTTTTGGAATCCACGGTCGCGGTCGGTTCCAGGTTGTCGAATTCAGGTCGCGCGATGCGCGAACCGGTGACCACCACCTCTTGTAGACTGGCGTCGTCGGCGGCCAGCTTCGGCGTTACTTGGGCGTTCGCGCTCATCCCGAGCGTCAAAAGGCAAGGCAGCGCGATCCCTCGGCGCCACACAGGCAAGCCTGGTGCAGTCATTGGTATTGATCCCCTAGAGCGTTATATTGGGCATCGGTATATTGGTATATCTCAACCGATGCGAATAAGTAACAAATTCAGCTTCCACTGTAAAGAAGATGCAACAAAATAATTGCGCTGCCGTCCGCCCTTAGAACGGCGCGGCGCGAATTTCGGCAGTTTTTCTCATATAGGTCAGGAGAATTCATGGATCGTCGAGGCTTTATTACAACAGCCGGAGCCCTGTCGCTTACCGCGGCCTTAGGGCAAGCGCGCGCGGCCGAGTATGCATTTGATCCCAGCGAGCAATCGATCGCGTCGTTGCAAAGGGCGCTGGCCGCGGGCGCCGTGACGTCGGAAGCGTTGACGACGGCGTACCTGCACCGCATTGCGCGCTTCGACCAGCGTGGCGCGGAATATCGTTCCGTTCTGGCGCTGAACCCCGCGGCCCTGAACGACGCGCGAGTCGCTGATCTAGAACGCAAATCCGGGAAGGTGCGGGGTCCATTGCACGGCATTCCCATCATCGTCAAAGACAATATCGAGACCCGCGATCCGCTTGCGACAACGGCCGGGTCCTACGCGCTCGCCCGATCATTGCGGCCCGCCGACGCGCCGTTGGTTGCGCAACTACGGGCGGCGGGAGCCATTATTCTGGGCAAGGCAAACTTGAGCGAATGGGCAAACTTCCGATCGACCCGCTCGTGCAGCGGCTGGAGCGGTGTGGGAGGCCAGGTGGGCAATGCCTATAATCCGGCGCGCAACCCTTCGGGCTCGAGCGCCGGCTCGGCCGTTGCGGCCGCGGCAAGTTTTTGTGCCGCGGCCATCGGCACAGAGACCAACGGCTCGATTCTGTCGCCGGCCTCGATCAACGGGCTGGTAGGGTTTAAACCCACGGTCGGTGTGGTCAGCGGTAAGGGCGTGGTTCCAATCTCACCGCTGCAAGACACTGCCGGCCCGATGTGCCGCACTGTCGGGGACGCCGCGATTCTCGCAGCGGTGATCGCTGCGCGGCCCTTGGGCTTCGGCACGCACGGCAGCGACATCGAGGCATTTCGCCTGCGCGGCGTACGCATCGGCGCCATGCCCGTGCCGCCAGGCGCGCATCCGGATACCACGCGGCTCTTCGCCGATGCACGCGCCGTGCTCGAACGAGAAGGCGCAGTCATCCTCGACTTGAAACAGCCGAAAGCATTCGATGACATGGGTGATCCTGAATTTGAAGCATTGCTCTATGAATTCAAGGATGCAATCAATGCCTACCTGTCGAGCCTTGACCCTTCGCAAGTTGATTGCAAATCGCTCACCGATTTGATCGCCTTTAACCGTGCGCATGCGGATCAGGAACTGATTGTGTTCGGTCAGGAAATCTTTGAGTTGGCGGACGCGAAAGGACCCTTGAGCGAAGCTGCTTATCAAAAGGCGCGAGCGACCCTGACCCGGACAGCCGACGTCGAAGGGCTCGCGACGTTGTTGGCTCAAGATGTCGAAGTGCTCTTAGCCCCGAGCAACGGGCCAGCCGACTTGATCGACCCGGTGTGGGGCGATCACCGTGGCGGCGGATCATCCGCCATCGCCAGCGCCGCCGCGATTGCCGGTCATCCCAGCCTGACTGTGCCCGCTGGACTGATAAGCGGCCTGCCCGTGGGTATCACCCTCGTTACCGGCCGACATCACGACGGCCTGCTGCTGCAAATTGCGCGCGCCTATGAACGCGCGAGCAACGCACGGGTGCCGCCGCATCTTCCGGGATAGCCATTCATACCCTCCACTTAAGCGAATGACTCGAAGCGGACGGGCATACCGCCTCAACGGCGCAGGTAGGCATCCGTACCGTTTAGCCAATCTTGGCGCGGCGGATTGAATACATCGACATCAAGCGTGTCTTCCAGCGCCACAGCGCGATGCTGCAAATTCGAAGGGATAACCAGCACTTCGCCGGCGCGAACCGTGAGTTCCCGATCGCCATTGGGCCCGAGCCAAAAATGCAGCGCGCCCTCCAGAATATAAGTGATCTGCTCGTTTTCGTGTGAATGCTGAGGCACCTCATCGCCCTTTTTTAAGTGCACGTGAGCAATCATCATGCGCTCGCCCGTGATGAGCTTGCGAGTGATACCGCCTTTCAGAGGTTCGGCACGCAGATCGCTCCATCGATAGTGTTCGGCGCATGCCGGTGTGCTCGCGCTGGCCGCTGTGCCGACACTGCTTGGTAGGTTGCTCATCGATGATTCTCCCCGAAGGATTGACCTAGATTATCTCACCTAGCCGACTGCCTCGATTTCCACCAGCAAGTCCTCGCGGCACACATCGGCTTGCAGAAACACCATGACCGGCACGGTGCCCAGCACCTCTGCCACCGCGGCCTTGACCGTGGGAAGGTCCGAGGCGTTGCGCACGTATACTTTCAGCATCAGCTCATGCGTGGAATACCGCTGTGCGCCGACGATGCGATTCGCCTCGTCCACCAGCGCATTGATATTGACAAGTGTCTCGCGCGTCTGCGCCTCGACATTGCCGCGGTGAATGCTTTCGTGACCCACGATGCTGGCGGTGCCAGAGATGAATAATTTGCCCCGCCGCGGGTCGCCCCAGACACAGGCGCGCGAAAACACCGGACTGTGCCGGCCGAATTTGGGCGGGTAATGATACGCGCTGGTTTGACGCGGATTCTCGATCATCCTCGGGGCGCTGCGAGCAGCTAGAAAATAAATGGACAGCGGGCTGCCGGCGGGCGTGCCCAAGGCACTGGCGGCGGGCACCGTTCCCATCGTGGCGCGGCCGCACTTGCGAAATGCCATCTGGCGTGCCGCGTTGAAGTGCCGGTAACGCTCTTCGCCGTCGGCCTGCGCGTTGATCTGGGGAAGATAATTCCAGATGCGCACCAGGTGCCGGTGTTGGGTACTTTCGAGGACCTGGAAGATCTCTTGGTATGCAAGTTCGGTCGCGCGCAACAGCGCATCCGCTTCGCCGCGCGCCCCGCTGACCTGCTCGGTGAGCGTCAACGCACCAAACAGCAAATCATCGGAATGACGATAACGAATGCGAGCGTGCGCCGATTCGTCGCTCGACAAGGGAGCGTGCGGCCCGGCGACTCGCCACACTTCGCAAAGATTGCTGGCGTTCAGGCACGGCGTCAGGCTGGCGGCGACCGGGATACCGGGCCGATTGATGAGCGGTGGCTTCTCGAATCCCGCTACGCCCAGAACGCCCTGCCACCACGAACTGGGCTGTGCCACAGCGTAATCGCAAGTCGCGTACTCGAGCTGTAGATCGCCCGTGTATGCCAGGGAAGGGGCTGTGATGCTCATTTTAATAGGCAGTTTATCCTGCCTCTCGCAATGATGGGTAGCGACGGCAAAGCACTGCGCTAGAAGGCGATGTAAGGACCTGTTCCCACCGAAGTTTTCTTTGCCTCAACGCCAACCGCGACGCGCTTGCCGTAGAAAAATGCCAATCCGTAATCGAAGCTGGCCGGGTTCGGGTTCGAACCCCCCAGTTCGGGGAACACGCTGAACGTCGAATTCGCCAACAGAGTCTCCGTGTTGCCGATACCGAAGGACACGTTGTTCACCATCACCCCGTTCTGTCCTTGGATGCTGAGCGCCAAAGTCAGGGTGCTGGTCGGACAGTAAAAGGTCGTGAGCCCAGCGGTTTTGCATTTGTTAATGCTGTCGTTGAAGTAAATGCCGTTCGAGCCGCTATCAATGAAACTCTTCGGCAGCACCGTGCCATTGTAGGTCATGGGCAACTGCGCATTGCCATCGACGGTCAGTACGGTTTGCGTGCCGGACTGATTATTAGACTGCGTGTCGATACCAAAGATAAGCGAACCGGTCAACGTCGTGGTGCCCGCCGGCGGGGCAGCGGGCAGATCCAGAATGACGCCATTGTTGTCGGTGGCAAAGCGGGTCGCCGGATTCGGCATTTGCATGGTAACTGCCACTGTCGTTTCGGCGCAGACCGTACCCGCGCACGAGTAGTAGAGCCCGTGCATGGCCGTGGCGCAGTCCCCACAATCCAATTCGAAAGGCCCCACCCCTAAAATGCCGTTCGCGCCAAAGTTGGCAACGGTGTCTTCTTGCACGCCTCCCGTGGACGAGCAGGCGGCCGGCACGGTGGTGAATTTGGCGTCGCCAATGACCTGCACCGGCACCGATGTCGCTTTCTCACCCGCAATCGTGATATCGGCCAAGGCGATGGGGCCCCAGCTGTAGCCGTCCACAAATTGCGTGCACTCGGCCAGTGAATTACCGTTCGCAAAGGTTTGCACCGGAAGCGCCAGCGTTAGAACCGGCGCCAAGATGCGCAATCCATAGGACCCCGTGTCGACTTGGATGTGATCGATGGTTTGGCAGCTCGCACTGCCGGGCACGCATAGCGTGACCGAGGTAAACGCCGTGTTCACACTGTTGTTCGAGGGTCCCGCATCGACGGTCACCACGGCCACGTTGTTGGCTGCCGGGGGGGGTGGAGGCGGCGCTGTGGAGGTGCCACCGCCACCGCCTCCGCCGCAGGAAATCGCCGTCAAGCATACGGCAACGAAGAAGCCCTTATACATGGCGCGCATCAACGCAAGTCTCCAAGATCAACGCCGCTGGGAACGGCGCTGGCCAAATAGGCACGGCCCGACAGGGCGCGCATATGTCCGCTGCCCTCGATGACCAAGTCGCCCTGTTGAATATGCATGTGCTTGCGATCCACGACTTTCGATCGGGGCGCCGATACATAAACGTCAAAGTAGCGACCCAAAGCTTGGCGTAAATCCGGCTTGCTGCTTCCCTGCCACGCCACCGCAAATACTTTGCCATCCGCGCCCACGTACTCGCGCAGCAACGTGCCCGTATTCAGCTGAATTTCGTGGACACGATAGCTTGCGCGCACTTGAGAGGATTTGATCGATGCGCGCAACTGCACGACATCGCTTTGCACGCTCGCCTCAGGCTCGCCTAAGGCCGCGAAGGCCGTACACGGCGCCAACGCCGCAACCCACACCGCAGCTAACAATGCGGGGGCTCTCGAATCGGCGTATCGGATCATTCGCATGGTTATCCTTTGCATCCATTGGAAGGCCGCGGCAGCATTTGGTTCACTCGCGTTGATTAACTCATGTCGATTCAGTGGCGCCAATGTCGGCTATCGGCGACATCATTCCTTGATGGGCGGCTTGAGACGCGCTTGACCTTGATAGGCCACCATCCACCCTGGATATTCCATAGGCAAGGCACTGAGCTCATCCAGGTGCTTCATTTCTGCATCGTCGAGCCGTAGCCGCGTCGACGCGACATTGTCGCGCAACTGATCCATGGATTTTGCTCCGATGATCACAGTTGTCACGAATGGCTTGGCCAAAAGCCAGGCAAGCGCGATCTGCGCAACCGACGCCTGCCGAGAGGTGGCGATGGTGCGCATGGCATCGACGCACTTGAAGGCACGAGCCTTGTCGACCAAGGGAAAATCGAAGGCGGCGCGCCGGGCGCCCGCCGGACCCTTATCCTCGGCGTCACGATACTTGCCACTGAGCAAGCCGCCCGCCAACGGACTCCACACCATTAAACCTAAATTCTGGTCTTGTATCAGCGGGACAGCGTCGCGCTCCAAATCGCGTCCGGCGATGGTGTAGTAGGCCTGAACGCTAATGAACTTGGCCACGGACAATCGTTCCGAGATCGCCAAGGATTTCATAATCTGCCACGCCGCCATGTTGCATAGGCCGATGTACCGCACTTTCCCCGATCGCACCAGATCATTCAGCGCGGAGAGGGATTCCTCGAAGGGCGTCAGCGGGTCGAAGCCATGCAGCTGGTATAGATCGATGTAGTCCAATTGCAGCCGTTTCAGGCTCGCGTCCACTTGATTGAACAAGTGGTGCCGCGACTGGCCGCGACCGTTGGGCGACTCATCCATGGAGCCCGTGGCCTTGGTGGCAACGATGAGTTGGTCACGTGGCAAGCCGAGCGATTTTAGCGCCTGTCCGAGCAACGTTTCGGATTTGCCGTTGGCGTAGACATTCGCGGTATCGATAAAGTTGACTCCCGCATCAACGGCGAACTTCACCTGCTCGTTGACGGCATCCTGCCGCAGGCTGCCGATGGACTCCCAAATACCCTGATCACCGCCATATGTCATGGTGCCCAAGCACAATTCCGAAACATACAAGCCGGTTGGCCCCAGTAACCGATATCGCACGCCGCACCTCAGATGTTCAAATTGCAGACATTAGTTTAAGGACGCAGCTTACAATGAATCTTCGGGCCCGGCGTGAGAGCCCGGGCCACAAACCGCTCCACTCTTCTTGACAGGAATTGCCACGGTACGGACGCGCAAAGATTGTAAAATTTTCCGGAAGAGGGATCCACTCGTGAAGATACTCGCTGTAATCATGGTTGGCGCTGCGGGCCTGCTGTCGGGATGTCCCATCATCGGCGGAGGCGCATACACCGTCGGCGGCACGGTGACGGGCCTTCGTGGCAGCGGCCTGGTGCTGGAGCTCAATGGCAGCGAGGACGTTAGTTTCAGCGGCAATGGTGGGTTTGTATTCGGCACCCGCTTGGGCCATGGCGCGGCCTTTACGGTAGCGGTCAAGAGCCAACCTGTGAATCCCTCTCAGACCTGCGCCGTCCGTAACGGTGCGGGCACTGTCAATCGGATCAGCCTCAGCAATGTCATCATCGCCTGCAGCGGAACCGGCAGTTTTGCATACGTGGCCAATCAATTGTCTAACTCGGTGAGCGCCTATGTCATCGATTCGGCGAGCGGCGCCTTGGCGACATCGAGCGCCTCGCAGTACGCGACCAACGGCACGGCACCGGCAGCACTGACGATCGATCCCAACGGCCAGTTCTTGTATGTGGCTAACAGTGGGTCGAACAACTTGTCGACATTCTCAATCGACAACCTCACCGGTAACTTGACGCTGTTCGGTTTCTCGACGGCCACGGGAAGCGGACCCGCGGCAGTGGCCGTCGACCCCACCGATCACTATTTGTATGTGGCGAATCAGCAGTCGAACACCGTGTCAGCCTATGCCATCAGCAATGGCTCGCTGACGGCCCTCTCGGGCTCTCCCTATGCAGCTGGATTGGCACCGGTGTCGTTGGCCATCGATGCGAACGGGAATTTTCTTTTCGTCACCAATTTCGGCGGCAACTCGGTGTCGCTGTTCTTGATCGACCCGGCCAGCGGAATGTTGAGCGCAGTTGCGGCAGCTCCCGTCGGCACCGGCGCCGGTCCTCAGTCCATCGCGATCGATCCGACCGAGGCGTATGCCTTTGTCGCCGACCAAGCATCTAACGGCGTATCGGCGTATGCACTCAACTCATCGACCGGCGCATTGACGCCCGTGCCCGGCTCGCCGTTCGCGGTGGCGAGTAATCCGCAATCAATCGTAGTGGACCCGGCGGGCCGTTATGTGTTCGCCGCCAACAGCGCAGCGAATCAGGTGGCGACGTATTCCGTCACGGCCTCGGGTGCATTGAATTTGGTGTCCACCACGGCCGCAGGGCTGCTGCCTTCCGCCATGGCGGTCGATCCTTCCGGGCAATTTCTGTACGCCGCGAATTTCGACTCCAATACCGTGTCGGCCTACACTGTCTCTGCCACGGGTGCGCTCGTGAGCGTTCCCGGTTCGCCCTTCCCAACCTTCTTACAACCGAGCAGCATCGCTATCTATTGATCGACAAGGGCATGGCGTAGCCGCGACGATTTTAAAAAAAGGATGATTGATGAGCATTCACGATGTCACGGCAGGTAAGCACATTCCGCAGGAATTCAATGTCATCGTAGAAATCCCGATGGCCTCGGATCCTATAAAATTCGAGGTCGACAAGGAGACCGGCGCGCTTTTCGTCGATCGGTTTATGATGACCTCGATGCATTATCCGGGCAATTACGGCTACGTGCCGCGCACGCTGGCCGATGATGGCGATCCGATCGATGTGCTGGTGCATACGCCCTTTCCGCTGCCGCCTGGCGTGGTAGTGCGATGCCGAGCTCTGGGTGTGCTGCGCATGGACGATGAGGCGGGGGGCGATTCGAAGCTGCTGGCAGTACCTACCGATGATATTTGTCCTCTGTTTGTGCATTGGCAAAACATCGCGGACGTGCCCGATATCCGCCTGCGGCAAATTCAGCATTTCTTCGAGCATTACAAGGATCTTGAAGCGGGCAAGTGGGTCAAGGTGGTCGGCTGGTCGGGCGTGGAAGTGGCACACGCGGAAATATTGGATGGCATCAAGCGTCACGAGGAAGAACAAAAAACGCGGATTTGAGGTGCGATGATTCAAAGCAATCGAGGACTGCTGATTGCCGCGGCCGGTATCGCCTTGCTGCTGGCTGCGACGCTGCTCGCATACCGCACGCCCGCTGCGTTGGGACCCGACGCACCTCCCATGATATTTTCCGCCTCTCGCGCGCAGGCGATCTTGAAGGAGCTCGTCGGCGACGATGTGCCCCACCCCATGGGCAGCGCCGCGAATTCAAAAGTCCGCGGGCTCGTGGCGCAGCGCTTGACGGCACTCGGGTACAACGTCGAGATCCAAAGCGGGCTCGCGTGCAGCACTTTTGGCACTTGCGGAAATCCCACTAACATCATCGCAACCTACGGCGCAGCTATCACGGGCAGCGATGCGGTGTTGCTCTCGGCGCATTACGATTCGGTGGCCGCAGGTCCCGGGGCCTCAGACGATGGTGTCGGGGTCGCGGCGCTGCTTGAGATCGCGCGCATCCTGACGCTGACACCGCCGCGCCGCCATCCCGTGGCTCTTCTGGTGACCGACGGCGAAGAGGCCGGATTGCTCGAAGCGCAGCTCTTCACCCGCGAGCACCGGCTTGCCAAGAAAATTAGTGCCGCGGTAAATATGGATGCGCGCGGCGTATCGGGTGACAGCCTCATGTTCGAGACCGGAACGGCCAATGCGTGGCTTATGCACTTGTATGCCGGGGCGGTAAGCGAACCGGTCACTAATTCGATCACCTACTTGATTTACAAAACTTTGCCGAACAACACTGATTTCACGGTGTTCAAGGCCGCTTCATATCAAGGATTCAATCTCGCTTTCATCGGCGGCGTCGCGCGCTACCACACGCCGCTCGACACGTGGGGCAACGCATCCATCAGCACTATTCAGCACCAGGGCGATAACGCCGTGCGCGCGCTCAATGCGTTGGCCGACGCGCCTGACTTGCAGCATATCGCGCAAGGTTTGCAGCTCAAGGACGCCGTGTTCTTCGATGTCCTTGCGCGCCACGTCATCATCTGGCCGATGGCTCTGGTATTCCCGGCATCGCTGGCGGCTTGCATCGCATTGCTCGCGGCGGCGGCTCAGATGTTTCGGGCTAAGGCGCTTGATGCGAAAAGTTTGGGCTTCGGTGCGCTCGCGGCGCTGGTGGGCGTGACGATCAGCGCGATACTCAGCATGTGTGTGGCGGTGTTGCTGCGAAGCGCGGGCAGGCTGCCGCCGGTGGGCGCCCCTTCCTGGATTGCGCACCCACAGGCCATGCACGTGAGCGCTGCGGCCTTGAGCGTACTGAGCGCCGCCACCGCCGCCGCCTGGTTCGGGAAGCGTGCAGGTTTCTGGGGCCTTTGGTTCGGCGGCAGCGTCGTGGTGGCGCTGCTCTCCTTGGCCACGGCATTGCTCGTACCGGCGGCAAGTTACTTGTTGGTCATCACGGCGCTTACCGCGGCGCTCGCTTCGCTGCCCGCCCTGCGAGGCACGACGCAGGGTCACCAACCGTCTCTGAGCACCGCCAATTTTGCGGCGCTCGCGCCGGGCCTCGTGATGTTCGCGCTTCTGCTGCCGCTCTTATTGCTGCTGTACACGGCTTTGGGTGCTGTCGCGTGGCCTATTTCCACCGTGGCGCTCTCGATGACCGCGTACTTTTTGCTGCCGCTATTGGCGAATGCCACCTCAGGCGCGCGACTTATTGTCACATCGCTCGCGGCAGCCGCCGCTTTGCTCGGTATCTCGGTCACGATGCTGCTGCCGAGTTATTCCCCCGAGTGGCCGCAGCGGGTCAACATTGAATATTGGTTTGATGCCGACCAGGGAGAAGCGCATTGGTGGACGCAAGCCGCAGCCGGGCACCTGCCTCACGAGATGGCACGCGCTGGGAAATTCGAGCGTGCCCCACGCTCACGCTTTGAGGGGACCGCTGCGATGGGATTTTTTGCCGATGCGCCGCGCCTCCCCTTGACGGCCCCGGAGCTTCAGCAAATCGCGGCAACACCCGGCCTGCCGCGCACACACATCGATCTGTTGATGCGCTCGAGGCGAGGTGCGCCTACCGGCTTCGTGGTTTTTCCAGCGAGCGCGGACATCCAGAGCGTCGATGTAACTACGCCGGCAGGACCCCTGTCGGTGAAACTGCGGAAATTGCACAGCGGGGCCACTGCCTTCCTCATCGGCGCCCTGCCGGCCGAGGGCATGCAATTTGGCATCGATACCGCTGCTGCGTCTATGTCAGTGCGGGTGTTCGACCAAAGCTATGGCCTGCCGCAGGAGTTGACGGACGGTAAAGCCCTGCAGCGCGCCCGGCCGCCGAATGCGACCAGCTCGCAAGATGGCGACGTGACGGTGGTGCAGCGCACCGTGCGTTTCGATCTTGCGGCCGGCCGCTAAGGATGCGCATTAACCGGATTTCGCGCCGGCGGCAGCGTGCACTGCTGCAAGTCGCTGATTGTGGATTTTGTTCACCGCTGCGCTGATCGCATCTCTGCGGCATTGGGTCACCAGGGGGTTGGCCAATCGGCTGCCGGTGGGGATTGGGCACACTTGTTCGGCCGCCCGGGCCAACCGGCGATAAAGCGACTCGGCGCCGCTGTCGCTCTGCAGGGCGTCGGCGTTATAGTGAACAACGAGTGTCGGCACATCATCGGCTCGGGCCGCGGAAGCCGGTGAAGCCAGGGCGACGGTGGCAGAAGCCAGCGCGGCTAGACTGCCTACCAAAAATTTGGCAGCGAATGGACTCATGATATCTCTCCTTGAGATGTAAATTGGGCACGCCTATGAGACGCCAGCGCAGGCCCGTTAGTGAGTAGCGGACCGTCGAGTTCGTCCCGGATTGGCACGAATTCGTCCCGCAAGGCCTTGGTGACCGCCGCAAATAACGGGCACTTGCGGTAGGCTTGACCCATGATCGGCTTAGGTGTGGCTCCTTCCTCGCGGCGGTTTGCCGGCGGGTTAACTCAGAAGCAATTCCTGGGGATCGTCTGCCTGTTCTGGGTCTATGTGACGGTTTCGAATCTGTTGTACGGCTACAGCATGGGCGTCGGCATCGCCCACATGACCAATGTGACCGTGTTCGCCACCCCCGATACGCGGCTGGTGCAGCACCTCTTTTTGCTGCCCATGTTGCTGGTGTCTTTTTGGGCATCGCTAAAAGTGCAGTGGCGTCCGATCCTGATCGCAGTACCCTTACAGCTCATCCTGGGCACCGTGTTTTCAGCCATGGCCTATCCGGTTATGATCCTGGCCCAGGTCATCATGGGCATGGACCAGGAGGAGAGCGTCATGGCGCACGCGGCCACCATGTGGACCGATCCTTTCTGGCTTTCGCTGTGGCTGGCGAGCTTCGTGAGCTTTTTGCCCTCGTACGGTTTTGGGCTCGCTCTGGTGACGGGTCTTGCCTTGTACACGCGCTTTCGGGATTCTGAATTGCGGCTCTCGGCACTGGAGCGCGAGTGGAGTGCCGCGCGCCTGGCGGCGCTGCGCATGCAGCTCTCACCACATACATTATTCAATCTGTTGCACACCATCCGCGGACATATCGAATGGGATCCTAAAGCCGCGCAGTCGATGGTGGTGCAGCTCGCCGATTTGCTACGGCGGCTGCTCAATGCCGGCGAGCGGGACTTTTCTCGACTCGCCGACGAATTGCAGTTTGCAAAACTCTACCTGGAACTTCAGCAACGGCGCTTCGAAGACCGGCTGGTGGTGATATTGCCTAGTCCGGCTGAAATTCCAGCCGTGTGGGTGCCAAGCCTGATCATGCAGCCGCTGATCGAGAATGCGGTGGTTCATGGCATGGCGGGCCACCAGGGCGTCGTGACCGTGCGGGTGACGGTCAGTCTCGCGAATGAAACCTTGCAGTTGCGCGTGACCAACTCCTTGTCTCTAAACCGTGCCGTGGGAGAGGATGGTATCGGCCTCAAAAATGTCCGCGAACGCATGGCGGTGCAGTTCGAAGGCCGTGCCTCGCTCATGGCCGGGGCTCGCAACGCCGAATGGGTCAGCGAAATTAGCATGCCGGCGCTGCGCGAGTCTCCGCCCGTTATTCGCGAGGCAGCGGCCGGCGACAAAATGCAAGCCACGACGCTGGTCAGCACATGATGGACGTCATCATCGTCGACGACGAAGCCGCGGGCCGCCGCACCTTGCGGGAATATTGCGCAGCGGAAACGGACCTGCGGGTGGTGGGCGAATTCGGCGACGGGACGGCTGCGCTGACGGCCATCCGTGCAATGCCGCCGCACTTGCTGTTCTTGGACATACAGATGGATCCGCTGAACGGTATCGATTTGGCGCGAGCGTTGGAACCGACGCAGCTGCCCTCGCTCGTGTTCGTCACCGCCTATGACGCTTACGCGCTCGAAGCCTTCGAGGTGTGCGCGGTCGACTATCTGCTTAAACCCTTCGATCAGGAGCGGTTCCGCAAGACCTTGGCGCGCGTCCGGCCGCGCCATTTGAATGGCGGCGCCGACGAACGCCAATCATTGTTGGCCGGTTTGCTCGCCCAGCTCGAGCGCGGCGCGCGGCCCTTCGGTGAGGAAAAGCCGCGCCTGCTCGCCGAGTTCAACGGCCACTTGCACGTGATCGACGTGACCAAAGTGGAAATGATCGAAGCGGATCGCAACTACGTCATTATCCGCGTGGGCAAGGACAACTTTCATGCCCGTAGCACCCTGCAGCAAGCCGAATTGGCGCTGCGCTCGCAGCCGATGCTGCGCATCAGCCGCTCCTGCCTCGTGAACTTGAATTATGTCAGAGAAGTGAACCGCACCTTGCGCGGCGATTTCATCTTGGTCTTGGCGGGCGGTGCCACGGTGACCAGCAGCGAGGGCTTCCGCGGCAAGGTCAAGGAATACTTGAGCACGCTGCGGATCTCTTCTTCATAAGAAGAATCAAAGCAATTCGTCCGGCGCGAAGGGCGATAGTAGCTTCAGCCAAAGCCGCTCGGTGACGCTGGTTCCGGGATCGGTGTGCCAAGTCTTTTGCGCATCCCCTTCCCCGCTCAGCCACTCGACGCGGCCATTCTTATCGAGCTGCAGCCGGTAGCTTCCGTCCGTGCTGATGTCGTCCAGGAGCCCGGTCACCTGCCGTGAGATTTCAGTGCTGCTGATCACGAGTCCCAGCTCGCTGTTGGTATGCCTGGACCTGTCGTCCATGTTGAGCGACCCGATAAACACGATGTGCCCGTCGATCACCAACGCTTTGGCGTGAAGGCTGGCATTGGAGCTGCGAAACGGATGGAAGCGGGCACGCTTCTGGCCGAGCTCCGGGCGCATCTCGCGCAAATCGACGCCGAGCTTGAGCAGCGCCGGCCGGTATCGGGCATAACCGATATCCACCAGCGGCGAATCGGTGGACGCCAAGGAATTGGTGAGTACGCGCACATGCACGCCACGCGCTACCAAGTCGCGGATCAGCTCAACGCCTTCTTTTCCCGGGACGAAATACGCGGAAATGATGATTAGTTCCTGCTTCGCGGATTTCATCAGGGCGGTGATTTTATCGGCGATGGTGATGTCTTCGTCCGGGGAGGTTTCGCTGGCGATCTTTGCCGGTCCGTCGGCGAGCACGCTGGCCGGCACCCACGCAAGCTTGACGGCGCGTGCATCGAGTTCACGCTCGAGCCACCGCGCCCCGGTGCTTGTTTCCGGTTCCACCAGCGGCGCAGCCGCCTCCTCGGTATCCGCTCCTGAGGAGAGCGCCGCGATCGGAATGGCATACTTGCTGTTCCAAAACGCGTCGAAAGAGGCGGACATGGCCGGCACAATCGGGCCGGCAGCCACCACGTCCAGATCAACGAAATTATTTTGTGGATCCAGAGTGAAATATTGATCGCCAATGTTGCGCCCGCCGGTGATGGCCAGAGCATCATCCGCAACGAAGAGCTTGTTGTGCATCCGGTGATTGATTCGCCTGATATCCGTGGCCGAGGCGATGAAGCGGGTCCAGTTCGAGAATCGTGCCGCGGTAAATGGATTGAAGATCCGTACCTCGACATTCTGGTGAGCGGCCAAGTGCCTGAAGCCGCGGTCCTGACCTGCGGTGTTCAGGTCATCCACCAGGACCCGCACTCGAACGCCTCGATCAGCGGCCATGCGCACATGGTGCATGAGCGCACGCGTGGATTCGTCCTGATGGATGATGTAGTACTGAATGTCGAGGCTGCGCTCGGCGTGATCCGCGAGGGCCATGCGGCTCGCCAACGCCTCGTCGCCGGAAGCGACCAATCGAATGCCGGAAAGATTCTTGCCGACTTGCGCGGCGGCCACAATACGCCCGAGGGTGGTCGTGTCGGGATGCTCAAAAGCCACCGAAGGCGTTTTCTCCACATGACGCGGCAGGCCGGCGCAGCCTGCCAATACCAGGAGGGCGGCGGCCAATACAGGCAACACCCCGCTCAGCGAGACTTCATTTCGCCCCGTCGGCCCGGCAAGGCAGGTATTGCGCATCCAGACATCATATCAGGCACACTTTGCGCCCATGCACACACCACGCCGCATCCGCAGCTTCGTTTTGAGGGCCGGCCGAACGACGACGGCGCAGGAGCGCGCGCTCGATGAACTATGGCCCATCTACGGCATCGATTCGAGCGCGACCGCGCTCGACCTCGCCGTTATTTTTGGACGGGTGGCGCCGCGCTGCCTGGAAATTGGTTTCGGCGCCGGGGAAGTGATCGGAAGCTTGGCGGAGAATAATCCCGATATCGACTACCTGGGCGTCGAGGTGCACCTCTCGGGGGTGGGACGACTGCTGCTGCGGGCTCATCAAAGCCGTTTGCATAATTTGCGCATCATTTGTCAGGACGCGGTGGATGTGTTGCGCGATCGGATCGCAGCGCGATCGCTCGACGAGATATTGGTATTTTTTCCGGATCCTTGGCACAAGAAACGCCACCACAAGCGCCGCCTCATCGAACCTGCTTTCGTCGCGATCGTGGCGGACAAACTGCGCAGCGGCGGAACCGTGAGGTTGGCAACGGATTGGCAGGACTATGCCGAGCAGATGTTGGCGGTTTGCAATGCGAACCCGGAGCTACAATCCATGAGCGAGGATTCGACGTTCGTCGCGCGTCCCGGATTCAGGTCACCCACGCGCTTCGAGCGGCGCGGTGAGCGTTTGGGTCATGGAGTGTGGGACTTGAGTTATTCACGACGATAGAAAACTGCCTCGAATCCCGTCGATGATGAACTGAACGGCGAGCGCAGCGAGTATCACGCCGGATAATCGGCTCATGACATTGGCGCCGGTAACGCCGAAGACGTTCATCAGGCGAGGAGTCGCCAGCATCAGCACCCAGCAGACGAACATCACCGCAAAAACCACACCCAAAAAAGCGACAAAGGGCAAGGGTTTTCCCCACAATTCACCTGAAGTCAACAAGATGGTGGCCAGCGCCCCCGGCCCTGCGATGAAGGGGAAGGCCAGCGGAAACACCGAGATGTCATCGCGCGTTTTGGCCTCTTCTTTCTCGGGCATGGTCGATTTGGTGCCGGAGGTTCGGGCGAAAACCATTTCGAGCGCAATCAGAAACAGCAACGTGCCGCCGGCGATACGGAAGGAACTCAACGATATGCCCATGATATCGAGAAACTTCGCCCCGACCAGGGCGAACAGAACACAGATAATCAATGCGATAGCCGCCGCTTTACCGGCCATTTTTTTCTTATAGTCCTCGCTCGCCCCTTGGGTCAGGCCCGCAAATAGCGGGATCAACGAAATGGGTTCGACCACGACGAAGAAAACCACAAAAAATTTGATGAGCTGTTCGAGCATGTAATGTTGCTGCGCAGAAAAATTACATATTGCGTGACAAGCTCATTGGGAGAACAATGCTATTGAGCATAGCAGACGGAGACGCCCATGAATGTCATCAGGCCGATCGTAGGCGAGTGGTATCGGGGTCATACCAATGAGCTCTTCGAAGTGGTGGCCATCGATCATCAGGACGAGACCATCGAGATTCAATATTTTGACGGCACTGTCGCGGAGATGGATTTCGAAGCTTGGAATGAGCATCTGCGCGATGATCTCATCGAGGCGGCGGGCGCCCCGGAAGACTGGTCCGGCGCCATCGATGTCGAGGCCGAAGACTTGGGGCGCGAGTTTGAGGACAACGCCAGGACGGCTTGGTCCAATCCACTCGATCGCTCCCTTCGCCGCTGAGCGTTACGCCGCTCAGCGCTGCGCTTCCGCGCCGTCTCGCGCCTCCAGCTCTTTTAACGGCCGGCGCAGCATCACCAGCAATATGATCCCCGGCGCCGCGGTTATGCAAGTCACGATGAAGAAATTTGCCCATCCAATGCTGGATACCACCACCCCAGCAATGGCGCCGGTGGTAACCCGCGGAATAGAGGCCATTGCCGAGAGAATTGCGTACTGCGTGGCGCTGAAGTTCGGATTGCACAGCGACATGAGAAACCCGACGAAAGCCGCCTGACCCATGCCGCCGACACCGGTATCGAGCGTGGTAGCCAGCGCCATCAACCATAATTTCTTGCCGGCCAGCGCCAGCCACATATACATCAGGTTGGTCAGTGACTGGCCAATGCCAAACACCAGCAGCGAGCGAAACATGCCCCAACGCATGTAGATCAAACCGCCCACGGTAACACCGACGATGGTCGATACCGTCATGTTGGCCTTGCCGAAGATGCTGAGTTCGTCCAGCGAGAATCCCACGCCCCTGATCATGAACGCACTGTACAAGCTCAACGCAAAGGCATCGCCGAGCTTGTAGAGGACCACCAGCAACAGGAAACCCCACGCGCCTTTGCGGCTCACCAGGTCTCGCAGCGGATGCCATACCGCGTCGGCCAAGCTCTTCGGCGGCAATCCCGGCGTCAGCGGTTCCGGTGCCCACAATGTCCCCAGCATCGAGACCGCCATGATCAGTGCGATCACCAGAAAGGCACGGTGCCAGCTGGTGTGAGCGGCGATCAACACGAGCACGGAACTCGCCAGTATCGCGGCCGTGCGGTAGCCGAAGGCCGCGGCCGCGGCGGCCAGGCCGCGTTCGCTCGGCGGAATGGTATCGACACGGTAAGCATCGATGACGATATCCTGCGATGCGGAGAGAAATGCCACGATGAGTGCGATGCCGGCCAACACATACGGCGCCCTGGCGGGGTCGCTGAAACCCATCACGCCGATGGCCACCGCAAGCAGCGCCTGATAAATCACAATCCAGCCGCGGCGCCTGCCCAAGATTGGCGGCATATATCGATCGAGCAGAGGTGCCCATATAAACTTAAAGATATACGGCAAGGCCACGAGGGAGAAAAGACCGATGGTCTTGATGTTAAGTCCGGTCGAAGCCAGCCAGGCCTGCAGTGCGAACCCGGACAGATTGAAGGGCAATCCAGAGGCAAAGCTCATCAGCAGGACGGCCAGAATGCGCTTATCGCCTAGCGCCTGGCGAAGCGTGGGTCGGGTTTGGGTCAAGGCGGGGCGGGAATCGTGACGATGTGCATCGCGCACGATAATATCAGTCCCCATGATCTTGGCGTACCGAAGTGAATTCATCGACTTGTGCGTGCAGCTCGGCGTCTTGCGGTTCGGCAGTTTCACATTGAAATCCGGTCGAGAGAGCCCTTATTTTTTTAATGCGGGCCTCTTTAATACCGGCGCCGCCATCAGCGCAGTGGGGCATGCCTATGCAGCCGCGCTGGCAGCCTCGGACCTCAAGTTCGACATGTTGTTCGGGCCGGCCTACAAGGGCATCCCGCTGGTCACCATCACCGCCGCCGCCTTGGCGCAGCGCCACGGGCTCAATGTGCCCTTCGCGTTCAATCGCAAGGAAGCGAAGGATCATGGGGAAGGCGGGAGCATGGTCGGCAGCCCCTTGAGGGGACGCGTTCTGATCATCGATGATGTGATCACCGCGGGGACGGCGATTCGCGAGTCCATCGATCTGATCGAAGCGGCCGGGGCCGAGCCGGCGGGGGTACTGCTGGCGCTGGATCGCCAGGAGCGCGCGCCTGGCAGCGATTTTTCGGCCGTGCAGGAAGTGCGAAATGAGTATCGGATACCGGTGATTTCCGTGGTTAATCTATCGGACCTCATGCACCATGTATCCCGATCGGGCGAGCCCGGGGAACTGGCCAGCATGAGACTGTATCGCGAGCGCTATGGGCTCGCAGACTGAGGAATTGGCCCTAGAAAAGACCGTACGCTCCGCTCACAATGGCGGCCGCTTCATCTTGAGGATAGGTTCTTGAAGAATGTCGCTCACCTGCTGTGTCTATCCGCGCTGCTCGCCTGCGGCTTTGCAGCGGGCGGCACCGGTCCGTCGGACAACGGCCGCATTCTCTATAAATGGGTGGATGCCCAAGGCGTCACCCATTACGGCGATCGGATTCCGCCGGAATACGCCACCCAAGAACAGCACATCTTGAATTCGAAGGGCTATGAGATAAATCACGTTGAGGCGCAAAAATCCGCTGACCAACAGGCCGCCGACGAGCAAAAGCGGCTCTCAACGGAACAGCGCCAGCTTCGCGACAAGAACTTGCTGAACACCTTTGCCTCGGTGCAAGAGATTGAGCGCCTGCGCGACCAGCGCATGCAGCTGGTGGCGGACCAAACCAAGGTGACGAATTCGTTTCTTGATATCTTGACTAACAAGATGAAGAAAATGCGCGCCGACAGCCAGCGCTTCAAACCCTACAGCAGCGATCCGAAGGCTCCGCCCATGCCCGACCAGATGGCCGAAGATCTGGTTCGGCTCACCAACGACATGCGCACACAACAACAAAACTTGCAGCAGAAGCGCGCCGAGGAAGCTTCGATGAGCATTCAATTCGAAAGCGATATAGATCGTTTCAAAGAGTTGAAGCACATTCAATGACGCCAAAGACGCGAGTATTGCTCGGGGTGACGGGCGGTATCGCCGCTTACAAGAGCCCGGATCTGGTGCGAAGGCTGATGGAACGCGGCGCCGTCGTACAAGTGGTGATGACCTCTGCCGCGCAGCGATTCGTTTCGCCCATGACTTTCCAGGCCGTCTCCGGCCGTCCTACCCGCAGCGATTTGTGGGATGCCTCCGCGGAAGCGGCGATGGGCCATATCGAGCTGGCGCGCTGGGCGCAAATCGTTCTAGTCGCACCGGCAAGCGCGGATTTCATCGCGCGGCTCGCCGGCGGCCGGGCGGACGATCTGTTGTGCACGCTGTGCATGGCGACCGAAGCACCCATCATGCTGGCGCCGGCGATGAACCGCGTAATGTGGGCGAACAAGGCGACGCAAGCGAATGTGGCGACCCTGGCGGGTCGCGGCATCCGAATCCTCGGGCCCGGCTCGGGAAACCAGGCCTGCGGGGAGATCGGCGCGGGCCGCATGTGGGAACCAACGCACCTCGCCGAAGTCATGCTCGCACCCCCGACCAATGCCGGTCTGCTGGCCGGGTTGAACGTGTTGATCACCGCCGGCCCGACGCGCGAGCGCTTGGATCCGGTGCGTTATTTGACCAACCGAAGCTCGGGGAAAATGGGCTTCGCCGTCGCCGAGGCTGCACGCGAAGCCGGCGCTCATGTCACTTTGGTCACGGGCCCGGTCCATTTGCCGACCCCGTTAGGCATTACGCGCATCAACGTGGAAAGCGCACGCGAGATGTACGCCGCGGTGCACCGGCAAGTGGGCGATGCCGATATATTCATCGCCGCCGCGGCCGTCGCCGACTTTCAACCTGTGACCGTGGCGAAGCAGAAGATCAAAAAACAAGCCGGACCCGTAAAACTGGAGCTCGAGCCGGCGCCCGACATCATCAAGTCGGTGGCGGACATGGCAAAGCATCCGTTTGTCGTCGGATTCGCAGCCGAAACCAATGATGTCGAGGACAACGCACGCATCAAGCTGAAGCGCAAAAAGCTCGACATGATCGCCGCCAACCAAGTGGGCGACGGGATCGCCTTCGATTGCGAGGACAATGCGCTGACGGTGATTTGGCCCGGCGGCAAGATGGAAGTGGCGCGCGGACCCAAGATTGATGTGGCGCGCGAGCTGATTGCCATCATCGCCAAGCGCTTGCCGCCGCCGGACGGCAGCCCGCGGCGCGGCGCGCGAAAACGCAGGGCCGCCCTGCCGCGCGATCGTGTACGCGGCCGCCGCCCGCGCCGGGCGTAGGCGTCCAGCACATGCAGCGCACCGTCAAACTGCGGATACTGGATCCGCGTATCGGGCGCGAGTATCCCTTGCCCTCTTACGCCACCGCGGGGTCCGCGGGCATGGACTTGCGCGCCTGCCTCGAGGCGCCGCTGACCCTGCAGCCGGGCGCCGCGGAACTCATCGCCACTGGAATCTCGATCTATATTGCCGACCCTGCGCTTGCCGCCATGCTGCTGCCGCGCTCAGGTCTAGGTCACAAGCACGGGATCGTCCTCGGCAACCTGGTTGGCCTCATCGACTCGGATTATCAAGGGCCGCTGATGGTATCGATTTGGAATCGCGGCACGCAGAGCTTCATCATCAATCCCGGCGATCGGATCGCGCAAATGGTGATCGTACCGGTGGTGCAGGTTGCCTTCGAAGTGGTTGAGGATTTTTCGGCCACTGCTCGAGGCGCCGGCGGGTTTGGCAGCTCAGGGCATAGCTAGCGGCGCATTTTGCCCTTATCTGCCGTGAAATGGCGCTCGTCGCGGCGCGCCCCGATGCTCATGCTGTCGCATGGCAATTCGGGATTGGCCCATCGATGAACGACCGCGCGAGAAGCTGCTCGACAAAGGTGCCGCCGCGCTTTCCGATGCCGAATTGTTGGCGATTTTGCTGCGCACGGGAACCGCGGGCCATTCGGCTCTCGATCTGGCGCGCAACGTGCTCACGAGCTTTCAGTCGCTTCGCAAGCTTATCGCATCGGACCGCCAGCGATTTTGCGCCGAGCCCGGATTAGGGCCCGCTCGATATGCGGAATTGCAGGCGTCGGTGGAGATAGCCAGGCGGCAACTGTCGGAGACCTTGCGCGCCGGCCCGTCGCTGTCCAGCCCGCGGGCTACGCGAGACTATCTCTCCGCGCGCCTGCGCGATTTGGAGCATGAGGTGTTTTGCTGTGTCTACCTCGATAAACGCCATCGGCTGATACAGTTCGAAGAGTTGTTCCGCGGCACCATCGACGGCGCCAGCGTGCATCCGCGGGAGATTGTGAAACTCGCCCTGCAGCGAAATTCCGCCGCGGTGATCATCGCGCATAATCATCCCAGCGGCGTAGCGGAGCCTTCGCAAGCGGACGAACTCATTACCCAGCGCGTCAAGGAGGCTCTTGCACTGGTGGACATCCGGCTGCTAGATCACATCATCGTGGGCGACGGGCAGTGCGTGTCGCTGGCGGAGCGTGGACTGATCTAATTTGAATGGGAAACCGGTTCTGAAGGTCAAGTAGTTATCGGTGGTCGATCAACGTTGCGCTGCCAATCAGAGGGCATTGGCGCGCTCGCTGATCGAGCTCGGACACACCGTCCCGCTGCAGCACACCCCTCGCCGCCTCAAACTCAGCATTTTTTTCCCCGCAATGTCCAGCCGGCAGCTCGATCTCGTTCAATCCTATAGAGACCCGAGAAACCAATCAGCGACAAGCTGACATAACCCAGCCTCAAGCGAGCAAGAAAATGAAAAACTCTCCCCTGTTGGTCTGCGCAAGTGCCTGTTGTTTCCTTCTGCTGGCTGCTCAAGCCATTGCTGAGGATGACGATGATGGGGCCTACCCCTGGGTCCCTTTCGGTCCGCCGGGAACCGCTGCGCCATACGGTTCTACAATCATTGCGCCGCAGGCATTCCTCGATTTGCTCAAACAGGGTGCGCTGCACCTCACCTCTTTGCGGCAAGGCGATGGAGATGAGGAGCGCCAAGAGGCGCTCGACCGGATTCACGAAAATCAGGTAAAGAGCTACCTTAATGGTCACCCAGATCTGACCAACCTTGCTCAATTGCTGGAGAATAATCCGAGACCGGTCGATGGTATTCAACCGCGGGGTGACGGGACCTGGTCAATGTATGTACCTGCGGTGCAACGCTCCGTCGTCACCTTTGGGCGCTCGAACAAACTTCAGGCGATGTACAACTCCATCGTATTCGCCGCGGATCGCGCGGCAAACCTCAACCTCTATGCTTCGCTTTACAATAGCCTTCCAGGCGGATACTTAGAATCGCGTGACGGCAGCGTCGTGACGCCCTCGCAGCTGAGTAACTCCACCCTGTCCGATATTCAGCGTGCACTTTTTGCCCTGGGACAGGACCGAGTGGCGATCCTGTCCCATGTAACCCGCCCGCTCCCCAATCTGGAGCTTAGCTGCCAGGCCGAGATCGGTGCTGGAATTTACAACCTCGCGCAAGGCGATCGCGCCGGGAACGTCGACTACTGCAGCGCGGGTCCCAAAGGCATCTACGCCAACTTTGATTTTCCGAACAAAAGCAATAACACCTGCGTCAAGAGCCAGGGCGCGCGGGCTGTCTGTCATACATTCGCGGTTACCTCGGCGACCGAGTTGCAGGTATCACTGAAGTACGGCAAGAAGGTGAACCTGTCCGAGCAGGATCTGATGGAACACTATCGCCTGTTGTGGCAACCCGCTCTGCAACAGGAGGTCGGGGATGCCTTCGAGTTGGCCAATGACATCATCGCCAACAACTATTTCCAGCCCTACGAGGATCAATGGGATTTCAACCCGGCTTTTTACGAATATGTAAGCAAAGGCGTCCTGGTGAACTCGTGCGCTTCCTACGTGACGAACGAACCGTGTTCCAATTCAGCCCCGGAGGCGCCTTTGGTATGCACGCCATTCGCGTCCAACAGGCTGTCGTGCGCCTACAAAGATGCGGGAATTCAGGGCTCTCCGTACCAACTGAGCTCAGCCACCCGATTCTGGAGCTTAGGAGATACCGAAAACTCCACCGCGCTTATGGTTTTGAGCCTAGCCTTCAATAACAGCGTGGTCATTGAGTTGGATCTATCGCCTGCCTTCCAGTCGGCTCCCGGCGGCTATGTGCCGTTCGATAAAACTGACCTGGTCGCGCCTTCCGCCGGCCAACATATAGTCCACGTGATTGGTTTCATCGGTAATGAGGAGTTGCGCCAGAAATTACCGAATGCTCCCCCCGCATCCGGAGCCGGGTACTTCATCGTCAAGAATAGCTGGAGCAATTGCGCAGGAGACGGCGGGTTTTATTACCTGCCGTGGGACTACGTGAAGGATAGGACTGTGGATGGTTTCAGCATTGGAGGCGTGAACTAGGCAGAACAGAAAATGCCGAGGCGCTCCCTCCGCGCGCCTACGCGATCTGGAGCTAGGTCTTTTGCTGCATCTACCTCGATAAACGCCATCGGCGGACGGATCGAAGAGTCGTTCCGCGGCACCATCGACGGCGCCCGCGTGCATCCGCGGAAGATTGTGAGACTCCCCCTGCAGCGAAATTCCGCCGCAGTGATCATCGCGCACAATCATCCCAGCGGCGTAGCGGAGCCTTCGCAAGCACGAATTCATTTACCCAGCACATTAGGCAGGCTCTTAGCGCTGGTGGACATTCGGCTGTTGGATCACATCATCGGGGGCGACGGGCAGTGCGTGTCGCTGGCGGAACGTGGCCTGCTCTTAAGTGCGGCTCTTCAAGAGCGGCCGGCGGACTCTCCTGCAAGGGGACATGCGCGGTGGAATTGCTTATTGCACCAAAGAGAATCGGTGGCGTTGCTTCGACCGATGCCGCCGCGCAGTGCGATCTCGGGACCATCTAATTGCGCAATGACCGGCTGATCAGCTAACGCTAAGGTGTTGCTCAATCTCAACGAGCGCATTCGATCGTCCAGACAAGCTGCAGCTGCAAGGGGGCATGCCTGACGCATGCCCCGTTGCCGCTGATATCAATGCTTAGTGGCCGTCCACGCAGCCGTTCTGGCCCGATGAGTTCGGATAGCCTGTGCCATTATTGTAAGCATTGTTGGACCATTCGCCCTGAATCTTCCATGCGCTGCCGTTCGAGAACGTCACGTAAGGGACGTTGAAAGTCCAAGCGCACTTGTCGCCGTTCTCGGCACCGGAAGAGTCGTACCAGGCGCCGGGCGAGGCCGGATCGGTACGCGCTTCCGAGAGCTCGTGTCCGGACACGTTGGCAAGCGCAGCCAGTCCCTGCGACTCGTTTGGAACCGCGCTTTGCGGATCGCACCCAGGATCACCGTCGAGTTTCCAAAAGAATGCGAACTGAACGGGGTGTCCTGCGCACTGCCCATAGCTATGCCAGGCGCAATAGCCCGCGTGCCGGCGCGGCAAATCGGTATAGACGGCATAGTAGCCGTTACCCGAGGTATCAGGCGTGACCACTTTGCAGACCTCAGCAAGAATGGCTGAGGTCCTGCCGCCCCCTGCCGCTGCGGAGGTATCGATGAGGTGGCCAAGATGCCTAGTCGTCGAGGTCACCTGGCCATTCGTACCCGAGTACTCGTCGCTAGTCTTTGCGTAGTTGGAGCCGCCAAAGCCGGTATACCAAGTATCGAGGCCTGTGATTTTATCGCCGGGATTGCTTGCCCAGCTGGTGCCCCAGAATATGTTTTGCGTCACCGCGGCTGTCATGATCTTGCCGCCGTGAAAGGTCATGTCGGCCGCGCCGGAGCCTGCCGCTCTTGCTACCGCGCCCGGGACCGCGTCCCGCGCCCAATGAACCCCGAGCATGGGCGGTTCATTTTTTTCATGAAGGTCCTCCGCCGCCATGACGGTGCCAATGGCCGCGAATCCCGCTATCAAGAATAGATTTCTCGCTTTCACAATTGCCTCCCCCCTGATGAATATTTTAACCGGCATGCGCGCATCGTTATGCTGCGGGCCGTGGGAGATTACAACCGCTACGAAAGGGAAACCAGAGCGTCGCAAATTGGACACGTCCCGAAGCGTGCTATGCGCAGGTACAGTTGCCTGCTGGGACTTGTCCTACAAATGGCGTTTAGCTCGTCGGCGTTTTGGACTTTTCTCCGCGAAACGCGGCACGCGTCTCCGCGGCGCCGCGCTTCGCGGCTGTGGCCACTTCATGTGCCACGGCTTTGGAGGCTAGCGCAACGCGATGCGCGCCCTCTTTGACCGCCGCACCCGTCGTTTTGGCATCGCGCTTGATCGTTGTGACGAAGCTTGCGTCGTGATCGGATTTACTTTCGGCCGCAAAACCCGGTGGCGCAGGTAACAGGGCTGCGGCGGCAATCAATCCAAGCACCGAGCAGCGCATCGAAGCAGCGCGCATATCAGTCACGATCGTGTCGTTCGTGTTCATGATCATGATCGTCTTCCCGGTCCCGCTCGTGGTGATTACCGTGGTCATGATCACGGCCGCGCTCGTAATAATGCCCGCGGTCATCATAGTGCTCGCGATCGCGTCGTTGGTAGTCCGGTTCGTACTCCTGCGAGCGGACGAAATAGACGGGTCGATTACATGCGTCATATTCATGACAGTGTTTGCGCCAGTTTCTCGCATGCCCCGGCGGTACGTGCAAATAGATTACCGGCGGAGGGGCTGCTTGACGCTCAATGATCATCGGTTGCGCATAGAGCAGCGGCGGTGGACCTTCGTTGCCGATACGTACTTGACCGTAAACGCCAGGAGCAACGTCCCCGGACAAAATGACGTTTATCCTCAGCCCGTCAGCCTGGCAGACTCCGATCGTTGCCAACAACAAAGCGGCAAGGGCGACGGTGCGCATTCTGGTTCTCCTGTTAAATTAGAGCAACAACGATAGCGGTTCTTGCCGTCAGGGACACCTCAATGTCGCCGCGTTGTGATCGAGTACCGTTTTTCGCAGTGCAGAGACGCACGCCTGTCGGCTCAATGCGTCAGCATTCTGCGCCGCAGGATCCCGCGCATCGTTTATTCGGGACGGCAGCCTCGATGCGCCTATTCGAATGACGGCAAGCCGGTCACTTCTTCGGGCGGCACACCCTCCACCGGCAGGCCTGCTTTCACCCACGCGCGCAAGCCGCCTTCGATCACGATGACGAGCACGCCTTGTCCCGACAGCATATTCTGCAATTCCCGCGCAACGCGCGCGCTCGTTGCTTGGCGTGCGCACGTGCAGTAGACGAACACCGTGCCGCTGGCGGGAAGATCCGTGCAGCGGCGCAGGGCGTTGGGGTCGAGGCGCCGCGATCCCTTGATCCGAGTGGCCTTCCGATCAAAATAGCCGTGGCTTCGTACGTCATACACCGCAGCGCCGGCGGCCATCTGGCGCGCGGCCTCGATCGGGCCGGCAAGTGGAACGACGCTGGACGCGCGGCCCTTGGCCCACAGCGATGCGCGAAACAATACATATGCGAGGATCAGTGCGCTCACCACCCAACCCACTACGCGGCCCGCGGAATCATATCCGCGCGTCACTACGTCAAGGGCACCGCTGAAGATATATCCGACCATGAAATACGAGCCGACGTAAAGCATTGCGCCCGCCAGATCCAATCGCAAGAAGGTGAAGAAACGCATGTTCATGCTGCCGGCGAGCGGCGGCGCCATGGTGTTGATGCCCGGAATGAATTTTGCAACCACGAGCAACTTGCGGCCGCGCCGATAAAAGGAATCCGCCGAGCGCAGAATGCAGGCCTCGGGATTCAGAGAAATACGGCAAAGAAGGCCCAGCAGCCACCAGCCTGTGTACCTTCCCAACAAGAACATCAGCGTATCTCCGGCGAGCATGGCGGCCAGCGCGATGACTAAGACATACTGAGGTTGCAACATTCCTTGTGCGGCCGCGCCGCCGGCGATCAGCAGCGCCAGCGCTGCCGGCACGGGTATGCCAATCGCCTCAACAAAGACGATGGCCGCGAGGAGCGCATAACCGTGTTGCGCGAGCGCGGCGTTCAGCGATCCCATGCGCGCATCTCCTTCAGTGCAAAGCTAAGTCATAAGACGTTTTATAGGATCGGTACCATTCCAACGTCTGCCTATCGTTAGGTAGGCGCTCTGCCAGAAATCGCAGCTCGGCGAGCATCTTCTCGGCACGGGAAGTATTCAGGTACAAATCGACCAGCCGCCAGCGATACGCCAAGTTCTCGGGCGCAAGCAATGCAGCCTTTTCATATAGCTCTAGAGCGCGCGTCAGCCAGTTCATCTCGAAAAAATAGAGGTCCGCGAGTTCGGCATAGTTGGCTGCAACTTGCGGCGCATCGCGAATCCTCGCTTCAGCGATCCGCAGCGCCTGCTCCAGAGCAAACGGATAGGCGGGCGCCGGCGGCGTTCGCGCATGCCCATAAATCGCGCTTTGCATATTCGGTACAAGCGCGGCCCGCAGGCTGCCAAGAAACGGGTTGTCGGCGAATTTGACGAAGAAATTCACATTGTCCTCGAACCGGTGGAAATAGGTCCATGACTTGGCTTCGTCCACATACCAAAGCTTGTCGGTGCCTCGCCGCAGCACGATGGGCAAGCTCGATAGGGCGGGCCCCGGCACGGCTAATCCAAAATTGCCGGCGAACAAGACCTTGACGACGCCGGCGCGGGTCAGGGACTCGCTGACTCGTCTTTGTTGTTCTTCGTTGCGGGGCACGACAACGCGAAAGATTTGGCTGCCTTCGGTGAGCAGCGGCAATCGCGGATCGCCGATACCGGCCGCCAGCGAGGCGAGATAGCGTCTCAAGGATTCCTGCGGATCCTGCGAGGCCGCAAAGCCCGCCAGGCGCGCATTCGGCATTTTGGCGATTGCAGCGCGATAATCTTCCAGCGTACGGCGGTACCCCGTGGAGAGTGCCCCCGCGCCGCTGGACATAAACTGGGTGTCGAACCACCGCGGAGCTCCGTAGTCGCCCTCGTTCTTGGAGCCCATGCCGCGCAGGTTGGTGGTGATGATGAGTTCTGAAACGAAGTCCTGGGGAACCTCCGAGAGCATATAGGTCTTTGCCGCCTCCTCCAGTTGATGGCAGTACGCATCTGGAATCTCGCCTTCGAGCGCATAAGACACTTCGATCTTTAATGAATTCTCCTTCTCCGAATACACATAGAGGATGCCTCGGCCATTGCGCCGGGCACCGATCCGCATGCTGGTCATCATTTCCGCGGCGAGCTCTTCGATGGACTTCGCAGGCGGCAGGGATTTCAAGATCACGAGTCCATTCTCGATGCCCGACTTCTCTTCGGCGATCTTGAGGCTCATGCGAAAGGCAAGATCGAAATCGTGTTGTTCGGTCTCGTTGATCAGAACGTATGTCGGCCGCTCGAGCGCATGGGCGTGAAGCCACGCGAATCCTCCCGCCAGGACGATGAGAATCGCGCCGCAAGCCAATAGGCTGGGTCTCACCGCAGCCCTCAGAAATTGCCGAAAACCGCTGTCTTTTTGCGGTCCGTGGAATAGTTGACCAAGAACGGGTCAGTCGATGAAGGATTGAGGCCGAGGATCGAACGATCCGCGCCCTTGTTCTTGAGCACCACCACCGGGGTCTCTTGCCCGCCGAACAAGCGGAAAATTCCGGCCGCCTCGTTGTGAGTATCGTTCAGCACGACGAAGGGGTATTCGCTTTCAGCGGGCGAGTACAGCCCGAGCACCAGCCGATTCCTGCCCTTCGTGTCGAAGAAGAACAGACCGGGACCGCCATCCGGCGACATCGCGATTTCCGCGCGCGCCCGGCCTGTCGCATCAACCAGGCGGATTCTGCTCGCTACCACCACATCCGGCGCGGCGGCGGCCGCCGCCCGTGGTATCACGGAGCTGAGAGTGAAGTGTCCGATAAAAAGCGCTCCCACGAGCCCGCCGAGAAATCCCGACGCCACGCCTGCCAGGTAAGTCTTGTTCAAGATCACTCCCGCAACTATTCAGGGCAGCTCGAAGTTACACTCCTTAAGCGGCACGATGCGTGTCTTGTTCCAGATTTTGTGACTCAGATACAAAATGATCACCGTGGGTATGATCAGATAGTCGGTCACGAAGTCGAACCAGGAGAACACCGGCGTCTGGAACACACCGATGTTGGCGCCGAAAAGCACCACTAAGAATAAGACCAGCGCGAGCCAAGGCCCGTACGGATAGAATTTGGATTTGAATTTCAAATCATCGAGGCTTCGGCCCTGCGCAACCCAGGCCTTGCGAAAACGCAGATGACAGATCGCAATACCCAGCCAGATCAGAAATCCACTCAAGCTTGAGGCGTTGTACAGCAATTGATAAATTTTCTTCTCTCCCACCACGGTTGAGAAGAAGGCCAGCGCACTGACCAGTCCCGTGGCCAAGAGCGCTGCAACGGGAACTCCGCGGCGGTTCAGTACGCCGAACAGCCGCGGCGCCTTGCGGCTGTGCGCCATGGCATGCAGCATCCGCGAGGCCACATACATCGATGAGTTCCCGCACGACAAAACCGAAGACAAAATCACTGCGTTCATGACATTCGCTGCGTAATAGCCAAAACGCGGCAACTGTTGCAGCACCATGGTGAAGGGCGAATACGCGATATGGGCTTCATCCGCATTGAGCAAGTTCGGACTGTTGTAGCTGATCAACGTGCCGGCAACAAAGATCGCGCCGACATAGAACAGCAAAATGCGCCAGAACACCGTTCGAATGGCCTTCGGCACGTTTCGCGTTGGATCTTCGGTTTCCGCGGCAGCGAGGCCAACACCTTCGGTTCCTTGAAAAGAAAAGCCCGCGACCAAGAACACCGTGAGCATCGAGGTGAAGCCCCCCACAAAGGGCGCGTGCGTGCCCGAGTTGGGATCGCTCAAAGTCCAGTTCTGGAATCCGCTGCTGTGGTTGCCGACCATACCGAAAATCATCAGTAATCCGACGGCAACGAAAATGATCACGGTGATGACTTTGATGCCCGCGAACCAATACTCGGCTTCCGCATAAGCCCTAACCGACATGAGGTTCAGCGCCAGTAACACAGCAAAGAAGCCCATGGCCCACAGTGCCGAATTTGCATGCGGAAACCAAAATTGAACGATGAGGGCGCCGGCCACCAGCTCTGCCGCCAACGTGACGGCCCAGCTAAACCAATAATTCCAGCCGACGGCAAACCCGAGCGATGGATCGACGAATCGTTCTGCGTACGCCTCGAATGAGCCGGGAATCGGCAACTGAGTGGCCATCTCGCCGAGCGACTGCATCATGCAGTACACGGCGAGTCCCATGACCGAGTATGCCAGCAAAGCCCCGCCCGGGCCCGCTTGCGCGATGGCAGCGCCGCTGGCGAAGAAAAGGCCGGTACCAATTGCGCCGCCGATGGCAATCATGCTGAGCTGCCGGGTACCGATGGCGCGTTTCAGGTGTTGTGGTTCACCTAGGTCCATGGAATGAGGTCCTGCTTTGGCTGACATGGGGCTATCTTGCGGCATAAGGCGTGCCTGCGCACCAGTACGCATCAGTTGCGAGCACAGATGCGCCGCCCGCCAGTGCCGCGCGTCTCTCGTGGCGGTTAGAGGGTCTTGCCAGGACGCGCGTCGCCATCCGGACGTTCCAGAAACTCGGCAATGGCAAGGTTCACCAATTCGGGGCGCATCTCAAATGTGCCATGACCGCTTCCCGGGATCACGATGAGCTGAGCGTGCGGCAAGCCCCTGAAGAGCTCGACAGTCTCTTCGAGCGAGGCAAAATCGTGATCACCCGCCATGACGAGCACCGGTGCGGAAATTTTCGAAAGCTCGGCCGGCTCGATCACAATCGATTGGTTCCATAACGCATAGCACTTGGCGACCATCGTCATCCAGTGATCGGCACCGTCCGGGCTGACGGCAGCGTAGTCGGTGGCAAAGTGCGGCGGCAAGAATGCCGCCAACTCTTGCAGCTTCTTGGCGTGTTGATCGGCGGTCCAGTGTTTGCGCGCCTCCAGCTCAGCCGGCGGCAAGCCCCTTAAGTTGGCCCCGGAAATGACCACCCTTCGCACCAGTTCGGGATGATATCTGGCAAGCCACAAGGCAATGTCCCCTCCATCGCTGTGTCCTACCACATCGACGGGTCCCACTTTAAGCTTGACGATTAGGGCAGCGGTGTCATCGGCCATTTGCTCGTAGGAGAGCCGCCAAGGGCCATCCGGGCTATGACCATGGCCGCGTTGATCGATACCGATCACCCTGTGACGGGCGGCGAAGTAGTCCCTCTGATTGATGAAATTATTATCGAAGTACAGCAACCCGCCGTGCAGAAACACAATTGGCGTGCCCCGGCCATCAGTTTCGGTGAAGAGCGTGGTGCCGTTGACTTCAATCATTTGGCGCGTGGCATTTTGGCTCTGCGCAAAGACGAGCTGTGCGAAAAGGCCGAAGACCGAAAAAAGCAGCGCGGGCCGAATCATTCTTCAGCGGCCGTTTTCAGCATCAGATGTTTTCCCTTTGACGTGGCGGCCGGCTCTTAAAGGCACTTGCGCAAGTATGCACCCGTTGGACGGGGTCGGTTAGGCCACGGTAGCCGCCTGGCGTATGATTCGTTCATGTCGAGTGCGATATCAGACACCACCAACGATGGAAACGCCCGCTACAAGCGGGTGATCCGCAGCGCAGAGGAATTGTTCAAGCGCGTGGGTTTTCGCGCCGTCACCATGGAGCTGGTGGCACGCGAAGCGAACGTCGCAAAGGCCACGCTATATAGCTATTTCAAAAATAAGGACGAGCTGTACATGGCGGTCTGTGGGCGCATGGCACAGATTCTGCGCGGGTCCGTACTGCAAGCTCTTGCGATGCCTGACGTTTCGCTCGATGCGCGTCTCGCGGAAGCCATCCTCGCCAAGCATCGCCCGGTGTGCAACTTGGTCAAGGCATCCCCGCACGCCGCGGAGTTGTTCTCGTATACGCATAGCATGGCCGGGGAAATGTTTGCGAATCTTGATCTTGAGATACTCGAGTTGCTACGCGCGGCCATGGCCGAGGATGGGGAACTCGCGCCGACCGCCGCGCAACTCGCCCGCGCGCTTTATTTTGGCGCCGCTGCACTCGGCAGCCGTACGGAGACTCTCGCGCAGATGGAGAGCGAGGTGGGCGCCTTCGCCCGCGCGCATTTAGCAGGAGCCAGGGCCCTGGCTCGAGCCGGATAAGAGCGCGATATCCCTTCCTTGCCTTACCCGGCTCCGAGTCGACCTATCCATATTGACAAATCATACGGTAAGGGTACGATTCGTCTGTATCGTATGGGAGTCAGGAGATGGACATGGACACGAACTTCGCCCGCATCGTTCTTTTGGTCATCGTTTCTCTAGCCGATGGGGTTGTCCTTCTCAAAGCCGCCCCCGCATTCGCAGCCGACATCATCTTGGACGTGGCGCCTCCACCGCCTCGCATTGAGAACATGGGCCATCCGCGCGATGGCTTTGCTTGGGCTGCCGGACACTGGGAATGGAACCAACAGTCCTACCGTTGGGTATCGGGAAGCTGGATCGTCGCACGTGGCAAGGCGCGTTGGATCGCGGATCAATGGGAGCCCGTTGGGTCTCAGTGGCGGTACGTTCCCGGCCACTGGGAGCGCTAGTGCACCCTTAAAGGCCGCCGACTGTAACCGTCATGGGTGCTTCAAAAGAAGCGCAGCCGCCGCCAGCGCGATCCCATTGTTGGACGCATGCAGTACCAATGAGGGTCGCAAAGACTTAAAGCGCAGGACCAGCAGGGAGGCCACCAGACCCAGAATCACTCGATAAATCAATTGTGCCCAACCCGAGGCCCCGCTACGAACACTCACCCCATGAGCCAAGCCGAACAGCAGCGCCCCGGCGAGCACTGCGGCCCATACGGGCATTTTTTGCTTCAACCAATCCAGGAGCAGCGCCCGAAACATCAGTTCTTCGGCAAAGGGTGCGATCAGGACCACCACCAAGAACTGCAGCGGCAAACTGAACAGGTCTGGGGTTAAGTACGCGGGGGTGGGTATGGACTGCATATGCACGCCCGCCCGCACCAACATTTGCACCACGGCACTGAACGACAGCACCAGACCGACCGGCGCAAGCGCACTCAGCCCCAGGACTTTAGATTCGACGGGCCTGAAGCGGGACGCCAAACTGCCCCACTGCGCATCGAAGGAGAATAATTCATAGCCGGCAACCCAGCACAACCCATTCGCGGCAGTCGAGGCCATGACGGTCGCGGTCACGGACGCATGGCTTGCGTGAAAAACCATATAAGTGACGAATTGTGCGGCGAATCCCAGTACGAATAGCCAAGCGATTTTGCTGAACTTCATCCGTGGCGGCACGGCTGTCCCTGCTTTCAGTCCCAAAGGGCTATTGGTATCCACGGCGCTTGAGCCTACGGCAACCCATTGAATTGCGCGCATTAATTGCCAAGGCCTTGCCGCGGCAGGGCGACCCTGGTATAAAGCCCGGCTCTTCTAAAGCTTATCTATTCAAAGGTTTAGCCATGTCGCGAGTTTGCCAAGTCACGGGCAAAGGCCCCAAAACCGGTAATACGGTTTCGCATGCGAACAACCGCAAGCGGCGCCGCTTTCTGCCCAATTTGCATACCCACCGGTTCTGGCTGGAATCCGAGAAGCGTTTCGTCAGCTTGCGCGTCAGCACCCGAGGCTTGCGTACTATCGAAAAACGCGGCGTCGATGTGGTGGTCGCGGATTTGCGGGCCAAGGGCATCCAGGTTTAAGGGGCTTTCATGCGCGACAAAATCAAATTGGTTTCCTCCGCGGGCACCGGTCACTACTACACGACCACCAAGAATAAGCGCCTGCACCCGGACAAACTGGAAACGAAGAAATTCGATCCCGTGGTCCGCAAGCACGTTCCTTATAAAGAATCCAAGATCAAGTAGCCGCTGCCCGAGCTTCCTGAAGTCGAGACCACCCGAGCGGGCATTGCACCCGCTCTGGTGGGCCACCTCATCGTCGCTATGTTCGTGCGCGATCGGCGCCTGCGTTGGCCGATCGCCGCAACCTTGGAAGCCACGGTCCGAAATCAGCGCATCCGTGCCGTCGATCGGCGCGCCAAGTACCTACTCATCCGTCTCGAAACCGGCACCCTCATTGTCCATCTTGGAATGTCGGGCAGCTTGCGACTGGCCGGCGCCGGCACGCCGATCAAAGCGCATGACCACTGGGATTTAGTTTTGGACAGCGGAATGATATTGCGCTTTCACGATCCGAGGAGGTTCGGCAGCCTGCACTTCACCGCAGAGGATCCTGAGCAGCACGCGCTGTTGCAGAAATTGGCGCCCGAACCTTTGAGCGATGCGTTCAACGGCGAGTACTTATATAAGGCTACGCGAAAGCGCGCGATTGCCATCAAGCCGCTCATCATGAACTCGCAAATCGTGGTGGGAGTCGGCAACATCTATGCGAGCGAAGCTCTGTTTCGCGCAGGTGTCGCGCCGCGCCGCGCGGCCCGGCGCATCTCGAAGGACGAGGCCGACAACTTGGCCAAGGCCATCAAGGCAGTGCTCAAAGCCGCCATCAAAATCGGCGGCACGACGCTGCGCGATTACGTCAACGCGGATGGGGCGCCTGGTTATTTTCGGCAGAAACTATGCGTGTATGAGCGCGCCGGCCAAGCTTGCCGCGTGTGCAAAGCGCCGGTAAAGCAGTTCACTCAGGGCCAGAGGTCAACCTATTGGTGTGCGGTGTGCCAACGCTGATCGCCCGCGCTGCATTAGCTTAATAGACCAATCCCTCGCCCTCGCCGCGAGGATCCGACGCCGCTTCGACTTTACCCGAGGCGAAGTCCCAGGTGACCACTTGCATGTTGCCCCACTGCCTTCCCGATACTTTGAGCTTGTGGCCCATGGCTTGAAGGGCCGCGATCTCATCGTCGTTCAAGGCGCCCTGTTCGTACTGGACTTCGTCCGGCAAATACTGATGGTGGTAGCGCGGGGACTTCACGACATCGGCCGCATTCATGCCACTCAAATAATTTAAAGTCCCCAGCAGCACCTGGCTGATGATGTAGCTGCCGCCCGGCGAACCGATGATCATCATACCCTTCGGCATCTCGACGAAGCTGGGGGACATGCTCGACAGAGGACGCTTGTTGGGTGCGATGGAGTTGGCCGTGTTACCGATAAGTCCGAAGACATTGGGTCTGCCGGGCTTGGTGGAAAAATCATCCATTTCGTCATTGAGCAGCACGCCGGTTCCCGGCGGCATATAGCCACTGCCGAAGAATAGATTCACGGTGATGGTGACGGCGGCACGATTTCCGGCGGCGTCGAGCACAGAAAAATGCGTTGTGTTCATGCCCTTCGGCTCCGATTCGATCCCCGGGAGCATATCGGAAGACATGGCCTTATCGGCCCGGATACTCGTGCGCTGACCCGCGGCGTAGTCGACGCTCATCAACTGGGCAAGCGGAATTTTGACGAAATCCGGATCCCCCAGATAGATGGCGCGATCTCGATAGGCCCGCTGCATCGCCTCGACGATGAGATGCTTGCGAGTCGTGGAATCCGCCGCCTCCAAATCGTAGCCGGCCAAAATGTTGAGCGAGTCCAGGATCGCAATCCCGCCCGAGGAGGGCGGCGGCGCCGTGACGATGCGCGCACCGCGATATTCTGCGATGAGCGGCTTGCGCTCAACGACGCGGTACGCCTTTAAGTCCTCCAGCGTCCAGATGCCGCCCCCTGCGCGCACGCCGGAGACCAACTTCGCCGCCACCGGACCCTCGTAAAATCCCTTCGCACCTTGATTGGCGATGGCTTCCAGCGTGTTGGCCAGATCCGGCTGCCGGATCAGGGCCCCGACCTCCGGCACGTTGCCGTCGGGTGTCAAAAACGCCTTCGCCGCATCGGGCGAGCCGGCCAGCACATCGCGCTTGACCTTGATGCCGAACTGGAGGCGCGCATAGAGCGGGAATCCTTCGCGCGCCAGGCGAATCGCCGGCTGCAGGCTCTGCTTGAGCGGCAACTTACCGTATTTGCGGGCCATATACTCAAAGGCCGCGGGCTCGCCGGGAATGGCCGAGGAGATCGCTCCATTGGTCGAGCCGTTCTTTATGTCATTGCCCGCCTTATCCAAGTACATGTCGCGCGATGCGCCGCCGGGCGCTTTTTCCCGCGCGTCCACCATGGTTTCGAAACCGTCCGACTGCCGATGCAGCAAAAAAAACCCGCCGCCACCGAGACCCGAGCTGCTCGGTTCCACCACCGCCAGCGCCGCTGCGACCGCCACCGCCGCGTCGAAAGCGTTGCCGCCTTGACTGAGGATTTGCTGCCCGGCTTGACTCGCCAGAGGATAGGCGCTCGCGATGGCGCCCTTGTGCGCGACCGCCGGACGGGCCACGGCGAGATTGTCGGCGCGCGCCGGCGCTGCGGTGAAGACCACGGCGAGCAGAATGACCCGTGTCGCTTTGAAGGCTCGCTTGGCTGAGGACATATCGAGACGGATCAAAGCTTGCGATGCCGTTTCAATTCGATCTCCACGATGGGATTCACGAACTCGGAGACATTGCCGCCCAGCACCGCGATTTCCCGCACCAGCGTCGATGATATGAATGTGTATTGTTCCTGCGGGGTCATGAATACCGATTCTATTTCAGGAGTGAGATGACGGCTCATATTAGCCAGCTGAAATTCAAATTCGAAGTCCGAGACGGCGCGCAGTCCGCGCACGATGACCGACAGACCGTTTTGGCGCGCGAAATCGGTGGTGAGACCCACATAGCCCTTTACTTCTACGTTGTGCACGTCGCACAGCACCCTCCGGCACATCTCGACCCTCTGTTCCAAGGTAAACATCGGCGCCTTGTTGGGATTCGCGGCAACCGCCACCACCACGCGATCAAAGATCGAGGCGGCACGTCGTACCAGGTCGGTGTGACCGTTGGTAATGGGATCGAACGTGCCTGGGTAGGCCGCATTTCTCTTGTGCATTGCTAATCCCGCCCGTTGACGCGAGCCAAATGATACCCCACCTCGCCCGCGGACTTCGATTTGAGCAGTTCCCAGTGAGCGGGCAAGGTAGGAACCCCCGCCGCCCGCTCGTTCTCCAAGAAGACCAAGCTTCCCACCTTCAGCCACTGCGCGGAATCGAGCCGCGGAACGTATTCCGCCAAGGAGTTGCTGCCGAAGGGGGGATCCATAAACGCAATATCGAAGGGCTTCGAGGGCGTGCGCAAGAAGCGCGCGGCGCCCATTTCCATGACCCTTGCTTTGCTCTCGCCTCCTAGCCGGACCAACTGCTCCTGCAGGGTGCGCGCGGCCGCGGGGAACTGCTCGACGAAGACAACCTCACCGGCGCCTCGAGAGAGCGCCTCGAGGCCCAACGCGCCGGAACCGGCAAACAAATCTAGGCAGCGCGCACCGGCCATCGAATGCTGCAGCCAATTGAACAAGGTTTCCCGGACTCGGTCCGGCGTCGGACGCAGGGCCGGCAGGTCAGGAAAATGGATGCGCCGGCCGCGCCAAGCGCCGGCAATAATGCGCACCGAATTGCGGCCTGACGGCGCGGGTAAATCCATCTTGGTAGCCACTGCCGGTATCATACCTGTCCCATGACAAATGAAGCCGACAAGCCCGCCGCGCGCGGTTTTTTCAAACGCCTGCGCGCTAAGTTAAATCAAGGCCCCGCCTGGTTGACCACAGATATCAAAGAGCTGTTGCCCGGACGCAAGATCGACGCGCAGATCCTAGACGATCTCGAGGCCCGGCTGATCATGGCCGATGTGGGGGTCGAGGCCTCCTCGAGGATACTGGAGGAGCTGCGCCGGCGCGTGGTGCGCAAGGAGTTGAATGATGTGGATGCGCTGCTCAAGGCATTGCAGGAAGCGATGACCGGGATCTTGAAACCCGTCGAACAGCCCTTCGTAGTCGGCGCCCACTCAAAACCTTTCGTGATTTTGGTGGTCGGTATCAATGGTGCCGGCAAGACCACGACCATCGGCAAGCTGGCGCACCGCCTGCTTGGGGAAGGCAAGACCGTCATGTTGGCGGCGGGCGATACGTTTCGCGCTGCGGCGCGCGAACAACTCGAGATTTGGGCAGAACGCAACCGTGTGCCCATCGTCGCCCAGCAATGGGGCGCCGAGCCCGCCGCCGTCATCTTCGATGCGTTGAAGGCAGCGCGGGCGCGCAACATCGACGTGCTGATCGCCGATACCGCCGGGCGGCTGCACACGCAAATACATCTCATGGAAGAACTCAAGAAAGTGAAACGCGTGCTCGAGCGCTTGGATCCCACCGCGCCTCACGAGGTGCTGCTGGTGCTGGACGGCACCATTGGCCAAAACGCCGTGGCGCAGGCGCAGGAATTCAACAAGGCCCTGGGCGTAACCGGTCTGGTCATCACCAAATTGGACGGCACCGCCAAGGGCGGCGTGGTGCTCGCCATCGCGCACCGTCTGCGGATACCTATCCGCTTTATCGGCGTCGGGGAACAGTCCGAGGATTTCGGTGTGTTCAACGCCGCGGAATTTGTGTCGGCATTGCTCAAATCGGAAACGCGCGACGCGGCCGCATGATCCGCTTCGATCAAGTCCACAAGCGCTATCCCAATGGACGCGAGGCGTTGAACGGCGTGTCGTTCTCCATTGAGAGCGGCGCACTGACTTTTTTGACGGGACATTCGGGCGCCGGCAAGAGCAGCATCTTGAAGTTAATAGCTCTGATCGAGCGCCCGACCCGCGGCCAGGTGATCGTGAACAGCCGCAGCACGGCCGGCGTCAAGGCGCGCGCCATTCCGCAATTCCGCCGGCAAATCGGCGTGGTTTTCCAGGACCACAAGCTGTTGCATGATCGGCCGGTTGCCGACAACGTCGGTCTGCCGCTGGTCATCGCCGGAGTGGCACGGCGCGAGATCGATAAGCGCGTCAGGGCGGCGTTGGATCAAGTTGGACTGCTGGGCAAGGAGAAGTGCCTGCCATTGGAACTCTCCACCGGCGAGCAGCAGCGCGTAGGCATCGCACGGGCAGTGGTCGCGAAGCCCGCCGTGCTGATTGCGGATGAACCCACCGGTAACCTCGATCCAAAGTTGGCGCTCGAAATCATGAAGCTGTTCAAGCGCTTCAGCGAGGTGGGCGTGACGGTGGTCGTGGCCAGCCACGATCTGCACCTCATCGATCAAGTCGGTGCCCGGCAAATCGTCCTCGCCGAAGGCCGCCTCTTAAGCGAAGCCACATGAGCGTGGGCGCCTACTTCAACCGCCACGCGCAAGTGCTGGTGGGCTCGCTGGGCCGGGTCGTGCAACAACCCTTTGCCACCCTGATGACCATGGGGGTCATCGCCGTGGCCTTGGCACTGCCGCTGTTCTTGAGTTTACTGCTGCAAAACGCACGCATCGCCAGCGGCAATTTGAACGAGGCGTACGACTTATCGGTGTATATGGACAAAAAGGCGGGCAGCGGTCGGGCGCAGTCTCTCGCCAAGCAGCTGCGGTTGCGCAGCGACGTCGCGGCGGTGCGCATCATCAGCGCGGAGCAGGCGCTCGCGGACTTTCGCAGCGATTCCGGATTTGGCAAGGCTCTCGATGCCTTGGGCGGCGAGAATCCGCTCCCCGATACGCTGGTGGTGACGCCAAGCTTATCGGCCAGCACGCCCAAAGGGACCGAGTCTCTCAAGAAGGCCATCGCCGAGATGAACGAGGTTCAGACGGTGCAAATCGATACCGACTGGATCAAGCGACTGCACGCCCTACTCGATTTGCTCAGGCGGGTGGTGATACTGGCGGGCGTACTTTTGGGCGTCGGTATCGTGCTCATCGTCAGCAACACCATCCGGCTCGATATTCTGAACCGTCGCGCCGAAATCGAGGTCATGAAACTTGTGGGCGCCTCCGATGCGTTCGCAAGACGGCCCTTCCTCTACAGCGGAGTCTGGTACGGCCTGGGCGGTGGCGTCTTGGCGCTGCTCTTGGTCGGCATCGCCTCGGCGCTGCTGGCGCGACCCGTCGCGCAGCTGGCCTTTTTGTACCACAGCGATTTTCGTTTGGAGGGCCTGAAAATGCTCGCATGCGCAGGCGTTTTGGGCCTCGCCGTGACCCTGTCCTGGGTGGGGTCTTGGCTCGCGGCCACTCGCCATATCCGAGCAATCGAACCGTTATAAGTATATGTTTTTAAATACTTTGTTGGCCTAGCGAACTCCTGCCCGAATTAGCACTCTAAACCCAGCAGTGCTATTATGAGCCCATGTTTTCGGGCGAGAATTTTGCTTGGAGGAAGGTGTTAAATGACTGCTGCTCTGGTCGCTAAACAAACAGGATTGGTGTTCGCGGGCCCCGTCGGGAGCCTCGACTCTTATATAGACCGCGTCTCGCAGATTCCGGTTCTATCGAAGGACGATGAAATCGCTTTGGCGGTGAAATTTCGTTCCGAGGAGGATTTGGACGCTGCTCGGCAACTCGTGCTTTCCCATTTGCGGTTCGTGGTGCACATTGCACGCGGTTACCTAGGCTACGGTCTGCCCATGGGCGACCTGGTGCAAGAAGGCAATGTGGGTCTGATGAAGGCGGTTAAACGCTTCGACCCCAACGTCGGCGTGCGCCTGGTGTCCTTCGCCGTGCATTGGATTCGCGCAGAGATCCACGAATATGTATTGCGTAACTGGCGCTTGGTGAAGGTCGCCACGACCAAGTCGCAGCGCAAGCTGTTTTTCAATCTGCGCAAGATGAAGAAGAATCTGGCTTGGCTGTCCGAAGCCGAGACGGCGGCGGTCGCCCGCGATTTAGGGGTCGATGTGTCCGACGTGCGGGAGATGGAACAGCGCTTGTCCGCGCGCGATATGTCCTTTGACCCGACGCCCGAGAGCGATGAGGAAGAGGCTTACTCGCCGGCCATGTATCTGCCGGCCAGCAACGCGGACCCTGCTATCGAAGTGGAACAGGCCGAGTGGGAAGAAGATTCGACCGATCGATTGAGCATGGCGTTGGAAAAACTGGACGAGCGTTCTCGCAGTATTTTGAAGCGCCGCTGGATGACGGATGACAAGGCGACGCTGCACGAGCTGGCCGATGAATACGGCATCTCCGCGGAACGGGTGCGCCAGGTGGAATCCAATGCCATCAGCAAGCTCAAGGGCTTGATGGCCGCGGCTTAAAACCCGAGGTCGTCGCTTGAAAGCCCCGACCTAGTTGTCGCAGGCTTGAGCCGATTGCCCGGCGGCTCAAGCCTTCTGGCCTTATGCGCCAAGCGAGGAATAAATGATTCCAGCGACACTGGGCCGCGATCGTCACGCTGCTCATTGGTTTCTTTTATTTCTTAGCTATTTCGCGTCGGCAGCCTACGCGGCAAACATAAAATCATCGTACCGGCCACCTTATGCGAACGCTGCTTTCTATCCCACCCGCTGGGGATGGCTTGCGCCGGTATTTGGTTTTATCTGGTATCGCGCGCGTGCTTTTCATGCGCTCTTACACGGCCAATCCGAATAACTCATCGGCGCGATGCTCACGGGTATCAACGTCGTGATCGGCGTCGTCGCCGTCATTGGCGTGCTGAGCGCCTCGGCTGCCTTCGATGTGAACCCTGCCGCTTGCAATGCAGCGTGCGCGGCCCTGCGTCATTCTGCTCATCAACTTCTCCGACCAAGTGAGACCCGCCATGTGGGCAGTGTTGCTCTTTACATCGATCATGCTGGCGGGATGCGCTGGACAGGGCTCGCATGCGGCCTTCACCTCGCAATCGGGAGAGGCGCCCGCAACGGCGGATAATGAGGCTCAACGACTGTTGGCGGCCAAGAACCTCAACTTGAAAGTCGTGAATCAGGACGGCCAGGTATTGTACTGCCGGGCGAATCTCGTCACCGGTTCTCATATCCAACGGGACACACGTTGCTTCACCGCCGAGCAGGTCGAAAGGATGCAGTATCAAGCGCAGCGCGACTTCGAACAATCCTCCCTGAGGCAGGGGATTCAATCTCCGGCAAAGATGCAGTAACGCAGCAGCGTATTAAATGCCGGCGCCTCCGTAAGCTACCGCCTCTCGAAAAACGTTGGCGTGCAACTGCGCGGTGCGCGCCCGCGTTGCGGCATATCCGCCCGCGAGCACCACGACCAAAGGCACGCCCCGGCGCCGCACCGCATCGATGACGAACCGTTCCCGCTGGCGAATTCCCGCCTCAGTCAGCGCCAGCTTGCCGTAGCGGTCGCCCGCTGCGACATCCACGCCGGCAAGATAAAACGCGATGTCCGGCGCGGAGCGCTCCAGGACCGCCGGTAAATGCCTTTGTAGTTCTTCAAGATATTCAGCATCACCGGCACCGTCGCGCAGCGGCACATCCAAATTCGAACGCATTTTAATGAGCGGATAATTACGTTCGCCGTGCATCGAGAAAGTGAAGATCTCCTCTGAGCTTTCAAAAATTGCGGCGGTGCCGTTACCTTGATGCACGTCGAGATCGATGATAACCGCTCGACGAATTGCCCTATCGGCACGCAGCTGCGCCACCGCTATCGCCACATCGTTGATCACGCAAAATCCCTCACCGTGATCGGCAAAGGCGTGATGCGTGCCGCCGGCAAGGTTGGCCGCCAGCCCCTCATCAAGGGCGGTGCGCGCCGCCAGCAAGGTTCCCGCGCAGGCCATTCGAGACCGCCGCCAAAGTGCGTCCGACCAGGGCAATCCGAGCCGTCGCGTCTCTGCCGCCGAGAGGCTGGAGGTGGCCAACTTCCACAAGTACTCCCGGGTGTGCACCAGTTCAAGGGTTGCCGTGTCGAGCGGGTCAGGTTGCAGAATGTCGCCCGGAGCGATAGTCCCTTCCGCGAGTAGCAACGACTTGAGCAAGGGATACTTGCTCATGGGGAACGGGTGGCCGGTCGGCAGCTCGATCTCGTAACCTAAGCTATAGCAGCACTTCATGGTCGCCTGCTTAGTATAGCGGACCGATCGATACCTCCTGGCTCTGGGCAGCCAGCGTACCCTCTTAAGGCATCGCAAATTGCGCGGGATCAGCGCGCTCGCGCATTGGCGCTTTCGAGCCTCGCAATCTTGGTCCTGATACGGGCTTTCAACTCTTCGGCACGCTCCAAGCGGTCCTGCGCCTTGGCGAGGGTGAACTCATGTGGCTTTGGCATGGCCGCGAGTGCCTGCAATTGTGCGCGCGCGGCGCGGCTCGCCTCGGACGCCTGACGCCAATCCGATTGCAGGGCGCTTATTTGACTGTCCCAGCTTAGGTCGGCGTGGCTCATGCGCGCACGCGCCAGCCAAGATTTCGAGGCTGGGCTGCCGCGAACTTCCGATTCCCCGGCGAAGACTTCTGCCGACCCATTTGTGCCAGCTCCGTTCGCCAAGTTTTCCTGCAGCTTACGCCATGGCGAATGCCACAATTCGTTTACGTCGCGCATCATCCTTCCCGGTTAAGCGGCCTGACCGACGGGAAGCGCCATCGGCCCCGGCAGGGGTTGCTCGCGCAATTTAAGCCAATTGATCAGGCGCAATTGCCCGTTCATGTCCTCAACCAGAGAAGAGCAGCTTTCCACCCAATCTCCGTCGTTGCAGTACAAGATTCCGTCGATGTCGCGGATTTCGGCATGATGGATGTGACCGCACACCACGGTGTCCACGCCGCGTTTTCGTGCCGCTTGGGCGACGGATTGCTCGAAGCTCCCGATGTATTGAACGGCAGTCTTGGCTTTGTGCTTCAGATACGACGACAATGACCAGTGCGGCAGGTCGAACTTGCGCCTGAACCAATTGATGTAGGGGTTCGCCGCCAGCAGGACGTCGTAAATATTACTCCCCAGTTTCGCGAGCCAAGGACTGCATTTCACTACACTGTCGAATTCATCGCCGTGCAGCACCAGCATTCGCCGACCGGCCGCACCGTGATGAACGTACTCGCGGTGTATCTCGAGGTTGCCGAACACCGCCCCTTCAAATTCGCGGAACAGTTCGTCATGATTGCCGGGGACGAAAATCACCTTAGTGCCGCGCTTCGCCTTTCCGAGAATCGTTCGCAGCACATTATTGTGGGACTGCGGCCAGTACATGTTTTTTTTCATGCTCCACACGTCGATGATGTCGCCGACCAAGAACAAAGTATCCATCTCGACGCGGTGCAGGAAATCCAGCAATAACTCCGCACTACAGCCTTTAAAACCCAGGTGAATGTCTGAGATGAAGACCGTTCTCAAACGCATTGGCGAGGCGCTACGCTCCGGCATTTCTCGTCTCCCTAAAGGCCTACGACCACCGCCAGGATCGTCGCGCCGTGTTACGGATGGATGAATTAGGAAAGAAGTTTTGCTTACAGCAAAAAGGGTTAGCCGTGGAACGTCGCGTGAAACAGTAGAAATGTGAGCTAGGTCGCGACAAACCGATAACCGAAGCCGCGCACGGTCTCGATACATCCTTCACAGCCGGGCTTTGCCAAGATCTTGCGCAATCTTTGCACATTGACGTCCACAGTTCGCTCGTCGATTTCGGCATCTGTGGCCCAGACCCGGGCGAGCAGCTGCGCGCGATTGAAGGTCTTACCCGGGTGCGACATCAAGAATTCCAGCAATCGATATTCGGTGCCGCGCACGTTCAATACCGTGCCTCGCGCCAGGACGCGGTTGCTGGATGTGTTGAGCGTCAGTCGGTCAAAGCTCAATGCACCATGGTCGTCGTCACGCGACCGCGGCCGCAGCACTGCTTGAATGCGCGCCACCGCCTCGCGCACGGAGAACGGTTTGGCTATGTAGTCGTCCGCCCCCAAATTCAACCCGCTCACGACATCGTGCTCGTCAGACAGAATAGACAGGATGATCAGCCTCAAGGGCTGCACCAGCCGTATTCGACGCACGCGTTCGATCAAGTCAAGGACGGCGAGACCCGGTATGTTCCAATCCACGATCAGCAGTCGCGGCGGTCGTTCTTCAACCGCAACGAGCGCCGAAGGTCCGTCGGTGATGGCGAGCACGGTGAACCCGGCGGCCATCAATTGATGACGTAGCGGCTCCACGGTCGCCAGGTCCCGATCCACAATCAAGATTTGCTTTTGATTCTCGGTGGCAGACATGCCTAACAATTACAGCCTGACCATGACAATACTGTGACGATGCCCGGCAGCATCAGTAGCCGGCAGTAACTCGATTCACCGCCCGCACGGAAACATACGAATAGGCGCGCAAATGCTCGGGCCTGCGAGGCCGATTCGCTGCACCGTCAGGCGCATCCGCGCCATCATTGCCGGCGGCGTTCCAGGCCGCGAGCAACAGCCCCAGCGCCAGCCAATTCAGGGTAGCTTCACGGTGCAAGCACCAGAGCGGTGCGGGGGAGCGGCTTTGACGTGCAGTGATCTGCGATGGCGTCGCGTTCGACATGGCTTGCTCCTGCCCTTAGTAGAAAGCCAGTCTGGTGGGTAAAATCCCCCATCGGGAGATGAGAAAAGGCCAAATTGCAGGCCGATTCGGGCGAATCATGGCAGCGCTTCGGGCGGCCGAAAGCTCTTATTCCGGCTATCATCCTAAGAATGAAGAAGCAGATCGCCATCGTCGAGGACGAGCCGGCTTTGCGCGAAAACTACGCGGCGGCATTGGCGCGCCACGGCTATTCGATCAAGACTTACGGCAATCGCGCCTCGGCCATGCAAGCGTTTCTAATTCGACTGCCCGACCTCGCAATCATTGATATCTCGCTCGAGGACGAGGCTGAAGGCGGTTTCGATTTGTGCCGTGAACTGCGCGCGTTGTCGGCTGAGCTCCCGATCATTTTTCTTACCGCTCGGGACAGCGAACTCGACGCGGTGTCGGGACTGCGGTTGGGTGCCGATGACTTTCTTACCAAAGACGTCAGCCTGGCGCACTTAGCGGCGCGTGTTGCCGCCTTGTTCAGACGCATCGACGCGCTCAAACGCCCGGACAATGCGGCTGAGATCGTCAGGCGCGGCGCGCTGTCGATTGACGGCGAAAAGATGCAAACCTCCTGGAATGGCTCGCCGGTGATTCTCTCCTTGACGGAGTTTTGGATTGTGCATGCCCTGGCACGCAATCCCGGGCACGTGAAGAATCGCCAACAGCTGATGGACGCCGCGAATGTGGTGTTGGACGACAATACGATTACATCCCACATCAAGCGGGTGCGCCGCAAGTTTCAGCTGGTTGACACGGCATTCGACGCCATTCAGACCGTGTACGGAATGGGCTATCGCTGGGTCGAGTGAGCATTCGACTGCAACTATTGATCGTGGCCTTGAGCACATTGGTGCTGCCCTGGGCGGGTTGTCAGTATGCGCGCGAACTTGAGGCGGCCTTGCGCACCTCACAGGAACAAACTTTGCTGGCGAGCGCCGGCACCATCGCCAATGCGCTGTCGGCGCAACCGCAACGCGTTTTCCGCGATCCTAAGGATGCGCAAAAGTTTTCAGCCGATGCGGGCGATTTATACGTATACCCGCTGATCACGCAGCCCTTGCTCGATGGTTACCGGGAGGATTGGGACATTCCCGCGGAACCCACGCGCCTGCCCAGTACCACGGGCTACCGCGCCCGTCTGCAGGCTGGTTCCACCGAGCGCTACCTTTATCTATACCTCGAAGTCGACGATACGCATTTCGACCCTCAGCCGAACACCGGCAAACCCGAACAGGATCGGTTCGATCGGGTCAATTTGACCCTGCAAGGACCCGATGGGCGCGCGGCCTATTTTTTCGGCACCGCTGCCCCCGGATTGATCGCCGCACAGAGCCTCATTAAAGACGAAGAAGGCGTCTCCAAGGTGGTGACGGAACCGCGGATTCAGGCCTTTTGGCTGCAGACGGCGGCGGGTTATCACTTGGAAGCCCGCTTGCCTTTGAGCTTTGTGGGGCGGCAATTCTGGATCGAGGCGATGGACGGGCGCGGTAACGCAAGAGCGGGCGCGGCGCCGGACAAGGTTCAGGGTGGGCGATTGTTCTTTCCCACCGCGGGGTTGGATGCGCTGCTCGAAAGCTATGTCCGCAACGGCACTCGGGCCACCGTCATTGACGCCAATGCGCTGAAGCTCGGAACCGCCGGCAACATCGGTGCCGATTCATCAAGCACCGGCGAGCAGCCGGAGCCCGTCTGGTATCGCTTTTTCCTGAGTACGGACACCTCTCGGATGTCCACCCTGGCCTCATCGCCCGATCGGTTGAGCGGCGACAGCGTTAGCGCAGCTCTCGAGGGTCATAGCCACGCACAATGGATGCTCGCCGGCCGCCGCCGCGACTTGCTGCTGCTGGCTGCCTCCCCGATCATGATCGATGGCCAGCTGCGCGGCGCAGTGGTGCTTGAGCAAGCAGCGGATGAGCTTTTGGCCATGCGCGACCGCGCCCTGTCGCGCCTATTCAATCTGACACTGCTTGCCACCGCCTGCGCGGTCAGCATCATGCTTGCCTTTGCCACATGGATCAGCGTGCGCATCGGGCGCCTGCGCGACGCGGCCGATTCAGCCGTGAGCAGCGATGGGAAAATCCAGCTGCAAATGCCGGAGTCGCACAGCGCGGACGAGATCGGCGCCTTGTCGCGCGGATTCGAGCGCCTGCTGGCGCGGCTCAACGAGCATGCCCAGTACCTGCGCACCCTGGGTGGAAAGCTATCGCATGAATTGCGCACACCCCTCACCATCGTGCGTTCCTCCTTGGACAATCTGGAGTCGGAAGGCTTGCGCGAGGACCAGCTTCGCTATATCGGGCGGGCCCGCGAGGGCACCCAGCGGCTGCAATCGATCTTAAGCGCGCTCGGCGCCGCGGCGAGGGTAGAAGAGAGCATCAAGCAATCGGAGCGCGTGAATTTCGATCTGCGCGATTTGCTGATATCGGCGGTATCAGCCTATCGCGACGGCTTTCCCTCGAGCCGTTTTGTCCTGGAGTTGCCGGAAAATGCCTGCTTCGCGCAGGGCGCGCCGGACCTCATGGTCCAACTGCTCGACAAGCTCATCGAGAATGCCGTCGATTTTTGCCCGGCGGACGGCACGATCATGGTGCGCTTGGAACGGGCGGCGGCTGACTATGTCTTGCAAGTCACCAACGATGGGCCGCTCATCCCGGAGACGCTCATGGGCCGCCTGTTCGAATCCTTGTTCGAGCAGCGACAAGGCGGCGATGACAAGCCGCACTTCGGCCTAGGGTTGTACATCGTCAGGCTGGTCGCCGAATTTCACGGCGGAACGGCCCGGGCCGCCAATCGCGACGACAGCCGCGGCGTCGTTTTCACCATTAAGCTGCCGTTGATCTGACTGACGCGGGTCGGCTGGCTTTTGATCCGGCTACCGCCGCCGGGAGCCCTAACGCCAAAATGCCGTTGCGGGGCAGGCCTTCGTGCGACAACAGCCATTCTTTACGATCCAGGCCGCCTCCGAATCCGGTCAACGAGCCGTCGGCGCCGATCACTCGATGACAGGGGACGATGAGCGCGATGGGATTGCGGCCATTCGCCAGGCCCACGGCGCGCGAGCCATTGGGATTGCCTAAAAGCTTGGCGAGCTGGCCGTAGCTGCGGGTTTCCCCAAAAGGAATGTTGCAGAGCTCGCGCCACACGCGCTGCTGAAACTCGGTGCCTCGCATCTTGAGCGGCAAATCGAATTCGCGGCGGGCGCCCGAAAAATATTCTTTCAGTTGTTGTGCCGCCGCCGGCAGGGGATCAATGGTTCCGTTTTGCACCCAATCATCGCCCGGGACCAAGGGCTTGGTCGGCTTGTTGCGGTACAAGTTCATGTACAAGCCGGTCAGGGCCGCGCCATCCGAGGTCAGCATAAGTCGTCCGATCGGACTATCGACATAATAAAAGACATTCATGTCACGGCTCCCAATGATTGCCAGAGATAATGGGCTGCATACGCGCGCCACGGGCGCCAATTCTCCGAACGCAGCTGTAATTGTTTCTGTGTGGACTGCGCTGCCCGCATCAACACCAAGTCCCCGGTGGGAAAGGCGTCGGGCCAATGCAGCGCGCGCATGGCGATATAATTGGCCGTCCAGTGGCCGATGCCCGGCAAGCGCATCAAGTGTTCGATCTGATCCTCGACATTCGCGGCAAAGGACAACACGATTCGTCGCTCTGCCACCGCATGTGCGAGGGCACCGATGCATCGCGCGCGGGCTCCGACCATGCCCAATGCAACAATTTCTTCCGCGGCTACGCCGGCGGTGCGCCGCGCCGTGGGACTCAAGCGATTAAGCTCCGGGAATGGAGTGGCGATCACTTCACCGAAGGCCTGCGCCCAGCGTCCCGCTATTGTGCTGGCCCCTTTGATGGAGACTTGCTGCCCAAGCACGGTGCGCACGGCAAGCTCGAAGCCATCGAAGGCCCCTGCGACGCGCAGGCCGGGCAAGCGGCGCACGGTGGCCGCAAGAATCTGGTCTTGCCGCAGCACCTTGCTCACCGAATCGGGAGCCGCGCCCAGATCGAACAAATGTTTGACCCGCGCGATAACGGCACCGATGACGGGAGTCAACGACGGAGACAGTTCAAGGTTCAGTGCGCGATCGTCATGCATCGACACCGCAATCCAGCCCTTGGCCTCGCCGATCGAGACGGTGCGCCGGTAATGCGAAGCATCGGCCATCTCCACACCGGGGATAGCGCGCAGACGCAGATAAGCCAACAAATGCCTCCAGGCCAGCGGCGGTCTGAATTCCAATTGCACGCTCAAGGTGTCCGCATCGATGCCCTTGCCGCGCACCGCGCGCGGGCTCAATCCATAACGCGATTTGAACAAGGCGTTGAAGCGGCGCACGCTGCCGAATCCGCTGGCGAAGGCGATGTCGGTTTGGGTCAGCGAGGTGTCGCGCAGCAGCCGCTTGGCCAGCAACAAACGCTGTGTCTGTGCCAGTTCGATGGGCGACACCCCCAGCTCAGTTTCGGTGACGCGCCGAAGATGCCGGTCGCTGATCCCTAGCGAGGCGGCCAGATCACCGACGCGCGCGCTGGATAGGGCATGCTCTTCGATACCGGCCATGGCGGCGGCAACCAGGCGGCTGACCGCATCGACCGGCGCCAACCCCGGAGCGCGCTCAGGCCGGCAGCGCAAGCAGGGCCGAAAACCCGCTCCTTCTGCCGCTGCCGCGTTGGAATAAAAACGCATGTTGCTGCGATTAGCAGGCCGCGCGGTACATATGGGCCGGCAATACACCCGCGTCGAGGTAATGCCGACATAAAAGCGGCCGTCAAAACGCGAATCGCGGGCGCGTACCGCACGAAAACAAGCGTTCGAGTTCAAATTCATGGCGCCAGATTAGACCATCGCGGCGGCGAATACTGGCCGTTTTCGGACCTCGATATGCGCCACTTCGAAGTCCGAAAGCGGCGAGCAATGCGCCCCAGGCGGCCTTATAGTCACGCAATGAGCGCAGAAGTAGATTACGTCCTTGGCACCCATGATGAAGAAATTCAGCGGCTCGGTTTACAGCACCAGGTGTGGCGAGCACCGGTGCTCGATGCCTGGACCCGAGCGGGCATCAACCGAGGTTCCCGCTTGGTGGATTTTGGTTGCGGACCCGGATTCGCGACCCTTGATGCCGCCGCCCTGGTCGGCCCGCAAGGCCAAGTAACGGCGATTGAGCGATCAGCGCATTTTTTAAGTTTTGCCCAAAAACAAGCCGATGCACGAGGGCTCGGGTGCGTGCGATTCATGCAGGCAGACTTGGATGCCGATGAGATCCCTCTTAAGGATTTCGATCTGGCTTGGTGTCGATGGGTGGCCTCGTTTGTTGCATCGCCCGAAAGACTCATCAATCGCATCAGCGCGTCGTTGCGCGGCGGCGGCAAAGCCGTGTTGCACGAATACCAGAATTACGCTTCCTGGCAGGTGATTCCGCATAGCGAGACTTTCGCTAAATTTGTAGAAGAGGTCATGGCCAGCTGGCGAGCGGCGGGGGGCGAACCTAACATCGTGAACAAATTGATTCCATTGCTCGCACCGGCCGGACTGGCCATTGTAAGCCTGCGCCCTCTCATTTCCGTGATCGGCCCTTCGCATTTTAACTGGCAGTGGCCCGCGTCCTTTCTCGGCAGCGGCTCGCGCCGACTGGTGGAATTGAAGCGCATCACGCCGGCATATGCGCAGCGCATACAAGCAGACTTTGCCATCCTCGAGAAAAATCCCACAGCATTGATGGTCACGCCCTTGGTTGTGGAAATCATTGCGGAAAAAATCTCGTGATAGCGTCGAATTTGCTTCATTGAGGTCTGAGAAGCGCGTCCAGGGGCGGTTTTATCAGCTACCCGGTGATGGGCGGCACAAGCCGGCATCGCCGATAAGGGCCAAAACAGGCCAAGCCGCGCCGCACCAGGCATTGCGCTAGACCCGCTCGGCTCGAGATTTGTACTCAAAGAAGCAGCAGAGGCAGTACAAAGGCAAAGGAGCCACCGCCGACAAAACTTACCAGGGCAAGACCGTAGAGCAAGGCGCTCAAGCGCCTGAGCTTCTGACAGGCCCTCGCCGCCACAGGATCTGCAGGGCACGGCAGTGAGCGACCGTACCATAGGGCTAACCCGCTCAGGATCAGCAGCATTCCGGCAAGGCCGAATACCCAGCCCTTATGCTCGCTCAGCCAAATGAGCTGCGGCACCGCCGTGACGAGGCCGGCGAGCGCCGCGCCGGCCCCCAGGGCCACGAGCACCGCCGGTAATACGCAGCACAGCAAGGTCGCCGAACTCGTCAACAAGGCGAGGGCAGAAAGTGCAGCGTTGCCTCTTAGAGCCAGATTGGGTCTGCTCATGGTTTGGGCTGCCGTAGGCGCTCGCGGATGACATCGATGGGCAGGTCGGTGCGCTCGATTCCCGTTACCGTGTAGCCGGCATCGGTCAGCGCTTTGCGCAGATCCGCCTCCGCGATGTCCTGCCCCTGCTTCAAGGAGACGGCGACCAAGCGCTGCTCAAGGTCCACCAGCACATCGGCGGTGGCGGGCAACTTACGCAGTTTTTTCTCGATGCCTTGGGCACAGAAAGCGCACACGAGTCCATTGACTCTCATCTCAATCGTCGCCGCGCCAGCTGACGAGGTCACGAGCGCCGCTAGCATTGCGATTTTAACCAGCACTTTCATGTGAATCGTCCTTTTAGAAATTGAACATGGTCATGGCCTGGAATGTGCCCTGATAGCTCACGCCCGCTTCGAGCCACGCGCCGCCCTTGAATAGCCGCAAAAGCGCCGCCCACTCGGTGCCGCGATGGAGTTCGCCGGTATAGTCACGGGCTTGGAGCACCAACCAGGTGGCAAGGCCTTGGTAATTGTGTTTGTACGGAGCAATCCCCAGCTGCAAGGTGTCGATGCGATGAGAGAAATCGGCAGCGCCTTGCCAGTCGATCTTTAACGAACCGTAGACCCGGCGCGTTTCGTAGTCGGCCTGGGCGCCCGCGTTCGCGGCAAATTCGGCTCCACGAAAGGTGTTCCCGGTGCCGCTCCCGGCACCGCCCCAGACGAAGAAGTTGGCTTGCGCTGATTCCAGGTTCCAACGATGCAGCAAATAATTGAGCCGCGCGTAGGTAATGCTTCGAGACTTAGCGCTTTCATCGCTATCGAGTTCGACGTGTCCGCCACCCACCGAATAGTTAAATTGCGGCGCAAAGAAAATCTGTATTTCCTTCATCGTGCCTGCGCCGTACTCGGCCATCACCGTCGTCCCATCGGCAAAAGCAATGGGCTTGGCATATGAAAAGACCGGCAATGCGAGCGCCAGCGCGCCCACCGTGCTCTTGGACCATCGACTCATGAGTCGCTCCGAAATATCCCTAGGTGACCCACCGCATGCGGCAAGTCGCGCGGGCGCGGGGCCCGACGGACACTTACCTCAGAGGAGCTTCAGCGGATAGGAGGACGCAGAGGATGCGGCGGGTCGAACTCGGCGAAGGGCGCGACATCGGCATCAAATATCGCCACGCCGAGCATTGTCGCTCGCGGCGCAGCCGGCAAGGCGAGGGGCACGGCCGCCCCGATCGGCGCTGGGCATTGGGCTGCGCAGGAGGGCATGGATCCTTGCGAGCAACATGAATCGCAAGTCTCACCAGCCGGCAGAGCTTGCCCATCGCAGGCGTGACTCGATTGATCGACGCCGCCATTGAAGGTGGCTGAATAGGCGAGGCCGGGCACTTGCACAACGGTGACCAACAGCAAGGCAAAGGCGATAAGCTGGGAGCGCATAATGAGAGTGTATTATAAGCATGGGCGGCAAAAACGTGAACCGGCTCCCCTTAACGATCGCCATCAAGCGCCCCGTGAAGCAAATTCGCGTACGGTGCAGGAACCAATGCCCATCTGCGCAATTTTGCGGATCAACGATCCCGGCAGCGCTGCGTCACGGCAAAGTTCTGAATCATCACTAGCGCTATGCTTGCCATTTACCGCCACACCCTTGCGACGCGCCTCCTTCATTGGATCAATGCGCTCTGTGTCTTTGTGGTGCTGATGAGCGGCCTGCAGATCTTCAACGCCCATCCAAATTTGTACTGGGGTAAATCCGGCGCCGATCCCGAGCTGGCGGCGTTCGAAATCACATCGAAGAACTCCCCGCAGGGTGATCGAGTAGGTCTGCTGCGGGCGGGCAAGCACCAATTTAACTCCACGGGCGTTTTGGGCGTCTCCCATGATGGAAGTGAACGTGCATTTCCCGATTGGGCGACGATACCGGGTGAACGGTTTCTGGCGGCCGGACGCCGCTGGCATTTCTTCTTTGCCTGGCTCCTGGTGATTAACAGCGCCGTATATTTTGCGGTCAGCCTTGCGCGGGGACACTTGAAGCGGGATTTATTACCCACCCGGGCTGAGCTATCTCCCTCTCATCTCATCCGCGATTTCTGGTATCACCTGCAGCTCAAATTTCCTAGCGGTGAGGCCGCCAAGCATTACAACCCTCTTCAAAAGATAACTTACTTGGGAGTGCTGTTCATTCTCGCGCCGACGATTTTAGCCTCGGGCCTTGCGATGTCGCCTGGCATGGACGCCGGATTTCCTTGGCTTCTCGATCTTTTCGCAGGCCGGCAGAGCGCAAGAACGGTGCACTTCATTTGCGCGGCTCTCGTGATTTTCTTCATCGCGGTTCACCTGATCATGGTGCTGCTGGCAGGCCCCCTTAACGAATTGCGGTCGATGATCACCGGCCGCTATGTGCTACCGGCGAAGAAAAACGAATGAAACACCGCACCCTGACACGGCGGCAAATGCTGATTCGCGGGACGGTCGCCTTTGGTGGGCTCGCCTTGGGGGCCTGCGACCGACTGACCAATTCGCCCTCATTTGCCGAAGTATTGCGCAGCGCGGAGCAGCTGACTTACAGAGCACAGCGAGCCCTGGTAGGCAATAACGCACTGGCGCGAGAGTTCAGCGATGACGACTTATCACCCACGTTCAGGTCGAATGGCACCGACGCGCCTGATTCGGAGGAGTATCGGCGCCTGGCACAAGCTCATTTTCAAGATTGGCAGTTAAAAATCGATGGTCTCGTCGCCCTGCCGCTAAATTTGTCGCTCGCCGCGATGCGACTCATGCCGGCTCGCACACAGATCACCCGGCACGACTGCGTCGAGGGCTGGAGCGCGATCGGCAAGTGGACGGGTGTGCCGCTTGCCAGTGTACTGAATGTCGCCAGGCTCTCACCGCGCGCACGTTTCGTTGTTTTCCATTGCGCCGACAGCCTTGAGAAGGGTGAAGACCCCTATTACGAAAGCATCGACTTGATCGATGCGCTTCACCCGCAAACCATCCTCGCTTACGAGCTCAATGGGCGAGCTCTGCCCATTGCCAATGGCGCGCCCCTTCGCCTGCGGGTGGAGCGGCAATTGGGTTATAAACATGCCAAGTACGTGATGCGCATCGAAGTGGTCGAACATCTCAATGCCATTCAAGGCGGCAAAGGCGGCTACTGGGAGGACCGCGGCTACGAGTGGTATGCAGGTATTTAAGCGCGGACGAAGATCTGCTATTTGACGAGTTCTCGCTTCGGGTAAAACGGATATCGCAAAATCCCGTCTGAGGGCTTTTCGGGCCGATATTTGCCGTGGCAGCCGGAGCAAATTTCTTGCAGGTGATCACCCAAGGCGGCGAATCTCGTTTGGTCGCGCACTCTTGCGGCGGTACGGATTTGCAATGCCGTCTCTCGCATATCTTTAATCCAGCTTTGCCAGTCGGCATTGCCAGCCCGTATGCGGTCCTGATTTCCCGTGCCGAGGAGCGATATGCAGGAAGTCGCGGCGATCAGATTAACCGCATCCTGGTCGGCCAGCAGCCACTCATCATCGGACAATTTATCGGCAGCTTCAGCGGCCCAAATTCCGTCCGCGGAAATTTCGATCGATGCCCGCATCAGATCAAGCAAGCTGATGGGCGGGGTAAGAGACTTCACCGGCGTTGCAGTTTCGATTCCAAGACCGGCGGCGAACACCAGGCAATTGACCAGCCCTAAGCAGAAGATTGTCGCTGCGCGCAAAGCTATTCGCTGAAATGCAGTCATTACTTCTCTCAAGATGAGTGAGTGATGTTGAGCGCTACTCGCTGCGCAATCCCAAGTGGTGCAATATGCCCTGCGCAGCCTCGCGTCCTTCGAATACCGCCGTGACCACCAGGTCCGAGCCGCGCACCATGTCGCCGCCGGCGAATATTTTGGGATTCGTGGTTTGGAAGCGCGTTTGCGCCGCCCCCGATACCCGTACCCGGCCATTACCATGCAGATCTATGCGGTGCGGCTCGAACCAATCGGGTGGACTCGGCAAAAAACCGAAAGCGATGATGACCGCATCCGCGGCGATGGTTTCCTCGGTTCCCGGCACCACTTCGGGAATGCGGCGCCCGCGCCCATCCGGGGCCCCCAAATGCGTTTCGACCAGTTTGACGCCCTGGACCCGATCGACCCCGACGATTTCGATGGGCTGACGGTTGAACAGGAAAGTGACGCCCTCTTCCTTGCTGTTCTTGTAGTCGCGCCGCGATCCCGGCATGTTTTGCTCATCTCGCCGATACGTGCAAGTGACGCTCGCCGCTCCTTGGCGTATGGCGGTCCGATTGCAATCCATACCCGTGTCGCCGCCGCCCAGCACCACGACGTGCTTACCCTTCATGCCGATGAAATCGTCGCTGTCGCGCTCGAGGTTGAGCTCGCGATTGATGTTTGAAATGAGGTAGGGCAAGGCCTCGTGTACTCCCGGCAGATCTTCGCCGTCGAAGCCGCCTTTGACAAAACCATAAGTGCCCATGCCTAAGAATACGGCATCGAAATCCCGCTCAATCTCCTCGAAGCTGACGTCGCGGCCCACCTCCACGCCTAAGCGGAATTCCACGCCCATCTCCTGCATAATTTCGCGGCGTTTCTCCACCACTTCCTTTTCGAGCTTGAATGGCGGGATGCCAAAGGTCAGCAATCCGCCGATTTTGGCGTAACGGTCGAACACCACCGGGCTTACGCCGTTGCGTACCAGCACGTCGGCGCATGCCAGGCCGGCCGGGCCCGCACCCACCACAGCCACGCGCGCTCCGGTGCGCACCACATTGGACATGTCGGGCTTCCAGCCCAGGCGGAAGGCCTCGTCGGTGATGTACTTTTCGATGGCGCCGATGCTGACCGCACCCAAGCCGTCATTGAGCGTGCAAGCCCCTTCGCATAAGCGGTCTTGCGGACAAATTCGCCCGCACATCTCGGGCAAAGAATTGGTTTGATGGGAGAGCTCGGCCGCTTCGAACAGCTTGCCGTCATTGACCAGCGCCAGCCAATTCGGGATGTAATTGTGAACCGGGCATTTCCATTCGCAAAACGGATTGCCGCAGGCAATGCATCGGCCGGATTGCTGCGCAGCGGACTCGGCGCTGTACTGCGAATAGATTTCGCGAAACTGCCTGGTGCGCACCTCGATGGCAAGCTTGTCCGGATCCTTGCGCGGTATATCGAGAAATTGCAGATGCTTGTCGGCCATGGCAGCTGGTCGGGCGGCTTAGGCTGCGCGACGCAGATTTTCGAGCAACGAATCGATCGCCGAGGCCTTCGGTTTGACCACCCAGAACCTGCCGATGTAGGTCCTGAAATCATTCAACAGCTGCGTGCCCCACTCGCTGCCCGTGGCATGCACATGCTGCTCGATCAATCCGCGAAGATGCTGCACATGCGTGCCCATGCCTTCGGGAGACACGCGATGGATGTCGATCAAATCGTGATTGTAGCGGTCGACGAAGTCGCGCTCCATGTCGAGCACATAGGCAAATCCACCGGTGAAACCGGCGCCGAAATTCACACCCGTGGTCCCCAGCACGCACACGACTCCACCGGTCATGTATTCGCAGCAATGATCGCCGGTGCCCTCGACCACGGCGAGCGCGCCCGAATTGCGCACGGCAAACCGTTCTCCCGCCCGCCCCGCCGCATATAGTTCGCCGCCGGTGGCACCGTATAGACAGGTGTTGCCCATGATGACAGTGTCGCGCGCCGCAAAATTCGCGAGACTCGGCGGCCTCAACACTATTCTGCCCCCCGCCATCCCTTTACCCACATAATCGTTGGCCTCCCCCTCGAGATTCAGGTGCAGCCCGCCGGCATTCCAAACACCGAAACTCTGCCCCGCAGAGCCTTGCAAGTTAACGATCAATGGCGCCTCGCTCATGCCGGCATTGCCCCATCGCCTGGCGATCTCACCCGAAATGCGCGCGCCGATGGAGCGATTGAAATTGTTTACCGGATAGAAAAACTCGCCGCCGCTCTTGGCGTCGATCGCGGCGCGCATGTCGCTGAGCATCCGCTCCGCAAGAACGCCCTTGTCGAAAGGCTCGTTGTGAGGATCTAGACAATATTGCGGTTTGTCGGATTTAAGCAGGCCATTGGCCAGTACCGGCTTCAAGTCCAGCTTGCGCTGCTTGGAAGTTTCGCCCGGCAGAATCTCGAGCAATTCGGTGTGTCCGATCAGCTCCGCGAGCGTGCGCGCACCCATCGAGGCCATAATTTCGCGGCATTCGCGCGCCACGAACTGAAAGTAATTGATCACCATCTCGGGCAAGCCGATGAAATATTTGCTGCGCAGTACATTGTGCTGGGTGGCAATGCCCGTGGCGCAATTGTTCAAATGACAAATTCGCAGATACTTGCAGCCCAAGGCCACCATCGGCGCGGTGCCGAAGCCGAAACTCTCCGCTCCGATCAGGGCGGCCTTGATCACATCGAGTCCTGTCTTGAGGCCGCCGTCGGTCTGCAGCCGCACGCGGTGGCGCAGTTCGTTGGCGCGCAGCGTCTGATGGGTTTCGGCAAGTCCCAACTCCCATGGCGTGCCCGCGTACTTGATCGACGACAAAGGACTGGCGCCTGTGCCGCCGTCGTAGCCCGAGATGGTGATCAGGTCCGCGTAGGCTTTGGCGACGCCGGCGGCGACCGTGCCGACACCCGGCTCGGCCACCAATTTGACGGATACCAAGGCCTTGGGATTGACCTGCTTCAAGTCGAAGATCAACTGCGCCAGATCCTCGATGGAGTAGATATCGTGATGCGGCGGCGGCGAGATCAGTCCCACGCCGGGGCGAGCGAATCGCAGGCGAGCAATAATGTCGTTGACCTTGTGCCCAGGCAGCTGCCCGCCCTCGCCGGGCTTGGCGCCTTGCGCAATCTTGATTTGCAGCACCTCGGCATTGATGAGGTACTCGGGCGTGACGCCGAAGCGCCCGGAAGCGACTTGCTTGATCTTGGAATTTTTTTCCGTGCCGTAGCGAATGGGGTCTTCCCCGCCCTCGCCGGAATTCGAGCGGGCTCCCAATCGGTTCATGGCGATGGCGAGGGCCTCGTGAGCTTCGGGCGAGAGCGCACCTAGCGACATCCCGGCGCTGTCGAAGCGGGCGATAATGGCCGAAAGCGGTTCGACTTGCTCCAGTGGGATGGGCGCGGCGCTCAGTCTTAATTTCAGCAGATCGCGGATGCAGGACACCGGCCTGTCATTCACCAGCGCCGCGTATTCCCGATACTGCTCGTAGCTACCGCGCATGACGGCCGATTGCAGCGTTGCGATCACATCCGGGTTGTACATGTGATATTCGCCGTTGTGCATGTACTTGAGCAAACCGCCCTGCTCCACCGGCGTGGGTATGTCCCATGCGCGCCTTGCCAGGTAGAGCGAATCGGCCTTCAGGTCCGCGAAATCCGCCCCTTGAATGCGGCTCTCGCTCCCTTCGAAACACAAATCCACGACTTCATCGCTCAGGCCGACGATTTCGAACAGCTGTGCACTTCGGTAGCTTGCCACCGTGCAAATCCCCATTTTTGACATGATCTTGAACAAACCCTTGCGGATGCCGCGACGGTAACTGCGCCCCAATTCCTGGCGCGCAATGGCTTCCATCTTGAGCACGCCCTTGCGCATCATGTCGAACAAGGTCTGGTAGGCAAGATAGGGATACACGGCAGTGGCGCCATAGCCGATCAGACAGGCGAAATGGTGCGCATCGCGCGCCGTACCCGTTTCCACCAGGATGTTGCATTTGCAGCGCAAGCCCTGCGCGACCAGCCGGTGATGCACGGCGCCGGTGGCCAGCAGCGCATGCAGGGGCAGCTTACCCTTGACCAAGTAGCGGTCCGACAAGAGGAGCACGAGTTTGCCGGCGCGCACCGCGGCTTCCGCGTGGTCGCAAACTCGCAGCAGGGCTGTCTTGAGATCGAGATGCTCCTCGTATTGCAAATCGATGAATTCATTCGGCACGCCTGACTCGGACAGCGCCACGATTTGCCGCAATTTGCGCTGCGACAGCACCGGCGAGCTCAAGACAATTTGCTCGGCATGTTGCTGAGCCGGAACGAATATGTTCGCCTCCGGGCCAATCTGCGTCTGCAGGGACATCACGATGCTTTCGCGCAGGCTGTCGATGGGCGGATTGGTTACCTGGGCAAATTGCTGGCGAAAATAATCGTATAGCGAGCGTACTTTCTTCGACAACACTGGCATGGGCGTGTCATCGCCCATGGAGCCCACTGCTTCGCTCTCATCTTCGGCCAGAACGCGGATGATTTCATCGCGCTCCTCCGCCGAAACGTTGAACATTTTCTGATATTGCGCCAGGGTCTCGCGATCGAAGGGTTCAGCCGCCAGCCGCGGATCGATGAGATCGGTTTGCAGATACCGTACGCCCTTCTTCAGCCATACCTTGTAAGGGTAGCGGCTTTTGAGCAAATCATCGACGCGCTTGGTGTTCAGAAGCTCGCCGGTTTGCAGATCGAGCGCCAGCATCTCGCCGGGCCCGAGCTTGCCTTTCTCGAGCACGTCTTCGGGCGCGTAGTCCCAGACGCCCGCTTCCGAGGCGATGGTGATGTGCCTATTCTTGGTGATGACCCAGCGTGCCGGACGCAAACCGTTGCGATCGAGCGTGCAACAGGCATATCGGCCGTCGGTGAGCACGATGCCAGCCGGACCATCCCACGGCTCCATGTGCGTGGCGTAATACTCGTAGAAGGCCTTCAAGTCAGGATCGATCATATCGACCGACTGCCAGGCCGGCGGCACCAGCATGCGCATGGCGTGCATCGGGTCGAGCCCGCCCATCAGCAGCACTTCCAGCATATTATCGAGCGACTGCGAATCCGAACCGCTTAAAGAGACCAGCGGCAGAATGTCGCTCAAATCGGGCAACAGCGGCGAGCGGAACAGAGGTCCGCGGGCAACAGCCCAGCTGCGATTCCCCTGCACCGTGTTGATCTCGCCGTTATGTGCGAGGTAGCGGTACGGATGTGCCAGACGCCATTGCGGCAGGGTGTTGGTTGAGAAACGCTGATGGAACACCACCACGGAAGCCTGCATGCGCGGATCCTTTAAGTCCGGATAGAACTGCGCCAGGAATTGCGGCATCACCATGCCTTTGTAGACAAGGGTGCTGGCCGAGAGCGACGGAATATAAAACACCGCATCGTGAGCCAGTTTTTTTTCGCTGCGCCGACGCGCCAAAAACAATTTACGATTGAAGGTGGCCTCGTCGAGGCCGCTGTCCGCATTGACGAAGATCTGCTCGATGAGCGGCAAAGTTTTGAGCGCTTCCGGACCGCAGGCCGAAGGATCTGTGGGCAACGCACGGAAACCTGCCACGTTAAGCTTCTCGAGATTAAGCTGCTCAATCAGAAGTTTTCGCGCCGACTCCGCGATGGCGGCATCTCGGCTTAAGAATACGAGGCCCGCGGCGAACATCGAGGCGAGCTTCAAGCCCGCTTCCCCGGCCACAGCGCGCAAAAACTCGGTGGGCTGCTTCATGAGAAGGCCGCAGCCATCGCCCGTCTTGCCGTCGGCGGCGATCGCCCCGCGATGCGTAAGGCGGTTCAAGGAACTGATTGCGGTCTGTAGTACCCAGTGACTCGCCCGGTCATCGAGACTCGCAATCAGGCCGAAACCGCAGGAGTCTCTTTCGTATGCAGCTCGGCAAAGCCCCCAGTCGCAGGACCGCGGATCCGCGCCGTCGATGCTGGTGCCAAAAGCGTCAAAATGAATCGCCATAGTTGCGCCCGTACTCATGCAAACCCGCCTTACTAAGGCAGGATCCTTTTGAAACAATCACTTAATCGGTTCTAAGTGCTTTAAATTCCAAGCACCAAGTGGGGCAAACGCTGCGCGGCGCGCCGAAAGTATGAACTCATAATACCTGGGAGGGAGTCAGCGTCAATCGGCGGCGGCTTATGGCGATCGCGGGGCGTACGCGCGGCCCCCCCGCACGCAGCCCCTTCAAAGGCCGACTATTATTTAGCCCTTCAATGACATCAGCGCCGCGCGCCATCGACCGAGATCTTTACTCAAGAACGACCCGTACGGCCTAAAGTGCGACGCCCTGGCTAGCCCGCTATATAGCGTTCCAGCTGCTCGATGTGCTGCGATTGTTCCTGGATAACGGCCTTCACGAGGTCGCCAATGGACAACATGCCGACGACGCGCCCGGATTTAAGCACCGGCAAGTGCCTGAAACGCCCCTCCGTCATGAGCTGCATGCAATGATGCACGGTGTCTTCCGGCGCCACGCTGACCGCCGGAGAACTCATGATGTCACCCACCGGCGTATCGTGCGAGGAGCGATTCTTAAGAATGACCTTCCGCGCATAGTCGCGCTCGGAGATGATCCCGAGCAGCGAGCCTTCATTCATGACAAGGAGCGCGCCGACATGCCGGGTCGCCATGATTTCTATTGCCTTCAGCACCGAATCGCTCGATGCAACGGAGAAGACTTGGTTGCCCTTAACCTGGAGCAGTTGACTGACGGTCTGCATATGTACCCTCCTCTCTCTTGACTATACTCGTGCCGGATACCAGGACAACCCAAAAGATGAACGACTCGGATCCGCAGCCGCCTATCGCCCCCCGCAAGCCTCACGCGCTAGTTTCGCCCCACGGTACGCGCAATGACCCCTATTACTGGCTGCGTGACGACGAGCGTTCCAACCCCGAGGTTTTGGCCTATTTGCAGGCGGAAAATGCCTTCCGTGAGCGCAGCATGGCCAAATCGAAGACCCTGGAGAATGCGCTTTACGATGAAATCTATGCGCGCCTCAAGCAGGACGACTCAACCGTTCCCTACCGCAAGAACGGCTACTGGTACAGCACACGCTTCGAGCCCGGCAAGGAGCACCCGATATTTGTGCGGCGCAAGAACTCGCTGGACGCGCCCGAAGAGATTCTGCTCGATGCCAATGTGCTGGCGGCGGGCCACGAGTACTACCGCATCGGCGCTCTCGATATTTCGGTGGATTCGATGTGGCTAGCCTATTGCGAGGATACCGTGGGCAGGCGCCAGTTCACGTTGCGCTTCAAGAACCTGCAAAGCGGTGAGATTGAGCCCGTTGCCATCACCGACGTCGAAACCGACATCGCCTGGGCCAATGACAACAGGACCCTGCTCTATGTCGAGAAAGACCCCGCTACGCTGCTCGGCCTCTACGTCAAGAAACATGTGCTCGGGAATGACCCGAAGAATGATGAACTCGTTTTCGAGCAGACCGATAAGCGCTTCTACACCGGCGTATCCAAGTCCAAGTCCGACTCATTCATTTTCATCCACATGGAAAGCACGCTGTCCTCGGAGTGGCGCTACGCGCGGGCCGACGATCCGCAGTTGCGCTTCGACACCTTCCTCGAACACGAGCCGGATCACGAGTATGACCTCGAGCACTTAGGAGATGAGTTCATCGTCCGTTCCAACTGGCAGGCGCGCAATTTCAGGCTGGCGCGTGCGCCGATCGCTCCGAACAGTGACCGGGCGGGCTGGATCAACGTGGTGGCTCACCGGGACGACGCCTACATTGAGGATTTCGATGTTTTCAATGAGTTTCTTGCCGTGTCGGTGCGCGCGGGCGGGCTGCACAAAATTTGCATTCACTCATTTGTCCGCGGAGCGGATTTTTTTATCGGCAGCGACGAGGCTGCATACACCACATCGATGTCGGTCAATCTGGAACTGGACACGGAGATCGTGCGCTACGCCTATACCTCGCTGACCACGCCGACGACCCTATATGACTACAACGTTCGCACGCGCGAACAGGTGCTGCTCAAGCGCGATCCGGTGCTGGGCAGTTTCGATCCCAAAGACTACGCCACCGAATTTCTCATGGCGGCGGGCCGCGACGGCACGGCAATCCCGGTCTCGCTGGTCTACCGCAGAGGATTCGTTCCCAACGGTACCAGTCCGCTGCTGCAATACGGCTACGGAGCCTATGGCATCTCCATGGACCCCAGCTTCTCTTCGGCTCGATTGAGTCTGTTGGATCGCGGCTTTGTATACGCAATCGCCCATGTCCGCGGTGGCCAGGAAATGGGACGCACATGGTACGACGCTGGACGGAAACTGCATAAGAAAAATTCGTTCTACGATTTTATTGACGTGACCCGCATGCTGCTGGAAAGGGGTTATGCGGCGAAGAACAAGGTCTTTGCGATGGGCGGCAGCGCGGGCGGCTTGTTGATGGGGGCCATTTCGAACGAGGCGACGGAGGTTTACCGCGGCATCGTCGCGCAGGTTCCCTTTGTTGATGTCGTAACGACCATGTTGGATGAAAGCATTCCGCTCACCACCAACGAATACGATGAATGGGGAGAACCCAAAGATAAAGAATATTACGACTATATGTTGTCTTACTCTCCGTACGACAACGTCAGCGAAAAAGCTTACCCGGCAATGCTCGTCACCACCGGTCTCTGGGACAGTCAGGTGCAGTACTACGAGCCGGTCAAATGGGTGGCGAAGCTTCGAGCGACGAAATCAGACAACAATCGCTTGCTTCTGCATGTGGAAATGGAGGCGGGCCACGGCGGAAAGTCCGGGCGCTTCCAGCGCTATCGGGAGATCGCGATGGAATACGCATTTCTGCTGGATGAACTTGACCAGATGTAAAAAAAAGGGCGCCGCGAGCGGGAAGGGGGAAGAACCAAACCGCGGCGCCCTGGGGGTGACCCAAAATTATCGCTTCGGGCTATGAGCCCCCTGCGATGAGAACTGCGCCGGGGTGGGCGCATATCGAGCGGCAAGCCGCGCGGCAGCGGCCACGCGTGCATCGATTCTGGAGAGGGCGAACTGACCGTCGCCGCGGCGAACCAACAGGGTTGCTTCGCGGCTGCCCTCGTCTGCCAATAAGGCAACGATTCTTGATTGCATGCTGAAAGCAGAGCAAGCCGCGTGCCAGGCATCTGGTCTTAGCAAAATCAGTGAGTTAGCAGCCTCAACCCTCAACAAGGTGACGCGATTTGTCGGGTGCTGACGTGCCCCGCCACTTCACAGGACTCAAGGATGAATAAGCACACACGCCTGCGAGCCGGCCTTCAGCGCTTTGCAAATGGAATTCGCACGCTGTTCGCTCAAATTCGCAACCTGCAGCCGATACAGAGTGCCGGAGGCCTCTCGCTTCGGCGAAACCTTGGGCGAAAGTCCTGAAAGTACTTTGGGATACTGTTTTTCAAGCGCTGCCCAACGTTGCTTGGCCGCATCGGCGCCCGATTTGAATGCGCCCAGCTGCACACCATAGGCGCCCTGCGATTGGGAATTGGGCGCGGCCCGCATGGGAGCGGCAGCCTTCATTCCCGGTTTATCCTGCCCACCGCTCCCCGGCTTGTGCGCGGACTGTTTCGACGCGGAATTGGGCCTCGACTCAGCCGCGGAAGGCGGCAGCTGCGGCGCTTGGGCTGCCTGCGACGTAGCGGTTGAGTCGGCGCCTGCCGCTGTAGCAAGAGGCGCGGATGCAAGTGTGAAGTTCTCGACGCGGATGCGCGCTTCTTCGGTCCACTTGCCTTCCGGATATTGCTTCAAGAATGCTTGGTACGCCTCAAGCGTGTCGGTGTCGCGGGCTTTTTGCCAGTCCCGCTCTTCGTACAATTCCTTGACCCGAGCCTGCGCCTGCAAGGTGAACTCGCCGCTCGGATATTTTTTCAAAAAAAGTTCGTAGGCATCGGTGGTGTTAGCGGTCCGGGTTTTCTCCCAGTCAGTTTGTTGGCGGCTGCAAGCGGCCAGGCCCAGCACTGCGCTCAGGAAGAGGACCAAAAACACTTTATGGATGACCATTTTCACGCTACCGGGGTTGGAAACAATGCGTCATTCTACTTCCATTCGCGACCTCGCGGCGACGCCAAGCTCGTCACATCAGCGGCCATCTCGATAGGATAAGAAGGAGGCATGACCCATCAGAAACGTCGTTTTCTGGACAGCAGCTCGGCTAGCCCCACCTTCATCGGAGTCAACTCGGTGTTCGTCGGGGACATTCGCGGTTCGGGACAATTCGTGGTTTCCGGCGAAGTGCATGGCGATGGTGAGCTCGATGGGGCGCTGAACCTGTCGGCGACGGGGAGTTGGCACGGCGTAGTTCGGGCGCAGCACGCCATCGTCGCGGGCACGATTTTGGGAGGCCTAATCGTTCAGGATAGGCTCGAGATCGGCTACACAGCGGTGATTCGCGGCAAGGTGAGCGCACGCACGGTGGCGATCGCCAAAGGTGCGATTGTGGATGGCGAGATCGAGGTGACCTCCGGTACGCCGGTAATGCAATTCGAGGAAAAGCGCGCCAACCAAGACGGCGAATAACGATTCTGCGCTTGTTTCCGAATGGCGACAGTGACGCAAAGTTGGTGTGTTCGAGCGTAATCACGCATCCTAGCGCCAACTGTTCAATTTCCAGTCAAAATGAAAGAATACGATGTGGTCATCATCGGCGGCGGGATTCATGGCGCCGGCGTTCTGCAAGCAGCGGTCGCGGCGGGCTACAAAGCACTGCTCATTGAGCGGCAGGCATTGGCCAGCGGTACGTCCAGTAAATCCAGCAAGCTCATTCACGGCGGATTGCGCTACTTGGAATCAGGCCAATTCGCCCTGGTGAGGGAGAGCTTGCAGGAACGTGCCGTGCTGCTGCGTATAGCTTCCGAGCTGGTGGAGTTGAAGCCTTTTTACATTCCCGTTTATCGCGACACTCGCCGCCGTCCTTGGCAGCTTAAAATCGGACTCATGGCGTATGCGCTGTTGGGCGGCTTCGTTGCGAGCACCCGGTTCGGAAGCGTACCCACAGCGGAATGGTCCAAGCTCGACGGCTTGAAAACGCAAGATCTCGATGCCGTCATTCGCTATCACGACGCGCAGACCAACGATGCTCAGCTGACCCGTGCCGTGGTGAAGTCGGCGATGAGCCTGGGCGCGGAACTGGCGATGCCCGCGAGATTCATCCGTGCGGTTTTGAGCGATGTCGGCGTCGTAGTAACTTATAACGCGTCGGGCGCAGAGGTGCAGGTCAAGGCGCGGGTGCTGATCAACGCAGCCGGGCCTTGGGCAATGCAAGCGGCGCGGGCCGTTGAGCCCGCCACCCCCGTTCCGGACGTGGAATTGGTGCAGGGTGCGCATATAGTGCTCCCATATCCGCTGACGGCGGGCATTTTCTACGTCGAAAGTCCGACTGACGGACGGGCGGTGTTCGTCATGCCATGGCACGGCGCAACCTTGGTCGGTACCACCGAGACGCCGTATCGCGGCGATCCTGATCAGGTGCAGCCGCTGCCCGAGGAAGAGGAATATCTTTTGGCCGTGGTGCGCCATTATTTCCCGCGCCTGAACACTCTCACGCGCGACGACATCACCGAGCGCTTCGCCGGATTGCGGGTCCTGCCGGCCGCCACTCAATCCGCTTTCGACCGCTCTCGCGAGACTCTATTCACTACGGATCGAGACGCACGCCCACGCGTCCTTTGCATCTATGGCGGCAAACTTACCGGGTGGCGGGCGGCAGCGGCCCAGGTTATGCAGCGCATTAGCCCCTCCCTGCCGGCGGCGGTCAAGCGTGCCGAAACGGATCTGTTGATTTTGAGGAGACCAGCATGAATAAGAGCGGCTTAGCCCTGGCGGGGATGGCCTTGCTTGCGACCTTCGCACACGCGGAGGACTATTTAAGCCCAACCGAAGAACGCGTCCGGTTGTCCATCGGGGTCGCGCGGCTCTCGAACAGCACCGACTTTCAAATCAACAGCCGCAGCGGCGTGCCGGGTACGCCGGTCAACGCCGAAGATACGTTTGGATTGGACAAGTCCGATTACGAAGCCAAGATTCAAGCCTTCGTGCGGGTGGGTGAAAGGCATCGATTGCGGTTCGATTATTTTTCGCTGGACCGCACCGGTCAAGCGACCATCACCCAACCCCTGGTGTTTCGCGACGTCGTGCTGCAGCCCAACGACCCGGTGAACTCGAACTTGTCGATACGTACATTCGGCATCACTTACGGCTATTCTTTTTTGCATGGTGATAAGTATGAGGTGGCCGCGACCTTAGGCCTGAATGACACCGACATCTCGGCACGCGCGCGGGTGCAAACCCAAACGCGGCACGTGGATCAAAGCGAGGATCAAGCGGGTCCGTTTCCCACGGTCGGACTGGACGCGAGTTACGTGCTCAGCAAGCGATTCTATATCGACGGCCGCGGCCAGTACTTCAAGGTGCACATTAATAATCTCGATGGCTTGCTCGGCATTTACGAACTGGACGCGCTGTATCGACTGCGCCCCAACATCTCGTTCGCTTTGGGCTACACCTATTTGCGGGCTCACCTCGACTCGACACAACCGAAGCAATCGGGGCTGTTCAATTTCAATTCCAGCGGTCCCGAATTGTTCGTCCGCGTCTCCTTCTAGGAACCGCCCTCTTTCAAGGCGTGCTCGATTCGGCGGAAAATTCGACCCGGTTGTTTGCCGTAGCGGCGCGATTCCATTCACCGGCGGTCACAGCGTCGGTACGTGTCGGATACGGCACGCTGGCGTGAGTGGTGCCGGTACTTTCCAGCGCCACGGTGATCGCTCCGGCAGTGCGTTGGCGCACTGCCGCGATTAAATTGGCGAATGCCAGCGACTGGCGCTGCTGTCCCGACAACGCCTCATCGAGCGGGTTGCCGATCATGTCGCATCGATTGATAGGCAATGTGGGGGCCGCAGGCACATAGCCGTCGCTGGCATTTCCGCTGAGGCAAAAAAGTCCCGCCGAGCTCGTAATTTTGACGACGCCGCGAAATCCCTGCGCTTCAAGTTTCGTCAGCATCTCGCGCAACACCTCGAGGCGGCTGCGGTCGAAGGCAATCTCCCCATAGGGCACAGCTTCGGTACGCACCGCAGTTGCAGTACCGGTACCCGCCTGCGTGACGCTGCTATTGGCCGTAGCCAGCGCTCCGGTCAGGTCTTTGACTGCGGCTGCCATGTCTAAGCGCGAGCGTTGCAATTCCGCGTTCGCGGCTTTTAGGCCGGCAATATCGGCGCGCGTGCTCGCCAGCTGGTTGCGCTCGACAATCCAGGCTGCGGCAAAGGCGATGGCGAGCACTAGCCCCGTGATCGCGGCCACCCAAGGCCAGATGCTGAGCTTCGGCACCGCCGGCGGGGCGATGGGATCGACGCCCGCTTGCGGCATTCCACCGTCGCGTAAATCGTTAATGATGCGCGTCGAGAAGCTGTCGAGGCTGGCGACGATGAAACGGCGTATGTCCACCGCTTGATCTTTCACCGCCTGTTCAACCCGCCGTCCCCAATCGATGCTCCCGCCGGAGGCGCCCTTGGCCTGCGGCTTGTCGACGGGGGTACCACCTTCCAGCTCCACCGGCTGCAACGCGGCTTCGCCCGCGTCGCGCCGATCGGGCAATAAATGCAGCTCGTACAATACTTTCGATACGTCGACGGGGCGCACTTGCTTCGGCAAAACGCCCATGGCCCCAAGAGCGCGTGCTTGACCGACGTACAGTTCGCCTTCCTGCGAGGTATACATCATGATCGGAATCATGGCGGTCTGCGGATTTCCTTTGATCGCCTGCACCGCCTGAAGGCCATCCATGCCCGGCATCAGCTGATCCATGAAAATCGCGTCGGGCCGATTGCTCTTCAAGTATTCAATGGCCTGTTCGGCCGACTCGGCCATGTCGACTTCGATGTCATACTTCTCAAGCATGCGGCTTAAGATGACGCGGGCTGACTTGGAGTCATCGACAACTAGTGCGCTTTTTCGAGCCATAAGGTTAAGTGTAGCGCGGTCCTCGGCGCCGGTCCGCCCCTTGTTGTCTCGCGGCCACGGTTCAAGACCGGCACACAGGTCCTGGAGCCGCGGGCTGAAGGTGGGGCTTTAAGCGGCCCGCGCCAAAACTTATGCGGGATCAGCGCTCTGCGATTCCTTGTTTTGGGAGATCCAGGTTAGTGCCGATTCGACATCGGCGAGTTCACTCGCGGTAAATCCCTCGATCCTGACGCCGGTCGCTTCCGCTTTCTTCTTGGAAAGCTCCGCCGCCGCAACGGAATGTACCCAAACCAATCCGCGGCGCACCTTGGCCGTAAATTTTTGCTGCTTCTCGTCGTTCATCACCCACTCCTTAAAATTGTCACCGCACTTTACGGTAAAATTATGTACGTCAGTCTACGGTGCCGCGATGGCGCGGTCCATCCGAGCACTGTAGTTGTTGAGCGCGCGCGCGACCACCCCAATATATTGATTGGCCTCGTCCCAACGGCGCTCTTCGATGGCCTCGCGAATCCCCGGCAGCGTCTTGACGCCGTAGCCGGTATGCGCGCCCGGTGCATAAATCATGTGCTGGTACCATTCGCGCCCCGGCAAGCCACGGGAATCCATCAAGTTCTGCTCGAGCACCGCGAGGGTGGCGTTTACCCGTTCTCGCTCGCCGCTGCTGGCCTTATCGCTCGTCGCGCTCAGACGTGCGTACTCCTTGTCGAAGGCCTTGGCGCTTTGTTCCAACCTGGCCACCGCATTGTCCAGACTGGCGAAATTAAGATACGGCACATCGGCGAGCCTTGCAGGGGCCGCGAGCGGGAAGTCAGGATCCATCGTCAATTTGTAGGACTCCTCCTCCAGCAACTTGCCGAACTCGCGACTTTTACTGCGCATGCTCTCGGCGAGCTTGTGCAGTTCTTCGTTGTATCCCGCAACCGATGCGGCGAAGTCGCCCTCCCGCACCGGAATCAAATCGGCTTGGCTCGCGCGCAGCACCACTCGCCCGGCGACTTTCGCCAGCGTCACGCCATACTCGAAGGTGGGATCCACGAACCGGCGGTAATGATCGAACGAATCGTACGCCGAGTGATAGACGCCATATTGCCCTTCACCCTGAAACCCCAGGTTCACTGAATTAACGCCCAAGTGTTGCAGGAAAGGAGTGTAGTCGGACCCTGAGCCCAGCGCGCCGAGTTGCAAATCTCCAACGACACTGGCGTTGCCGTACGCCGCGGAGTCGGGTTGAGCTACGCCCTCGAAACTTGATACACGTCTCTCGGCCAACCATCGCCGCAGAACACTTGCCCCGGTTTCCGGGTCGTTCACATCGCGCGCCACTTCGCTCAAAAAGTGCTGCACGGCATGGCTGCCTTCCGCGCTGATGAAGCCGCGGCCGTTGGTATCCGAATTGACGTACATCACGGCTTTGGCCTTCAGTTCCGAGGCGTGCTGTTCGGCCCATTCGGTGGAGCCCAGCAACCCGGGCTCCTCGCCGTCCCAGCTGGTGTAAACCAAGGTGCGGCGCGGGCGCCAACCTTGCTTGAGCAGCTTGCCGATGGATTTCGCTTCAGCCATCAAGGCAACCTGGCCTGAAAGCGGATCCATGGCGCCGAATACCCACCCATCATGATGGTTGCCGCGAATAATCCATCGATCCGGTTCTTCGCTGCCTTTGATCTTCGCCACCACATCAAAAATTGGTTTCTGATTCCAATCGGACAGAATTTTCATGTGCACCTGAGCAGGTCCGGGACCGATGTGATAGCTCAGAGGCAAACCGCCGCGCCAGGATTGCGGCGCCACACGCCCGCCCAAGGCTGCGAGCAAGGGCTCGGCATCCGCGTAGGAAATGGGCAGCACCGGAATCTTCAGCAGGGTCTTGGCATCCTTCAGCGCCAAACGCTTCGCACCCGGCGTCGCTCCGACGCCCGGAGTCAGCGGATCGCCGCTGTACAAAGTCAGATCTTGCACCGAGCCGCGCTGCACGGCATCGCGAGGCCGAAATCCGCCCTTCGGGTAGGTATCACCCTGCCCGAATCCATCGTCTTTCGGGTCTGAATAAATCAAGCAGCCGACGGCGCCATGTTCGTAGGCGAGCTTGGGCTTGAGTCCTCGCCAACCGCCGCCGTAGCGGGTCAACACGATGCGTCCCTTGACGTTCACCCCTAGGCGTTCGAGTTCCTTATAGTCATCGGGCATGCCCTGGTTCACGTAGACCAGCTCCGCGGTAACATCGCCGTCCGCGCCGTAAACGTTGTAAGGCGGCAACTCGTCCTTGGTTTGCGTCGAGGTGCTGTCGCCCTCGATAGGCGGCTCGCTCAAGCGAGCCTTGAAATGGGTGGGCGCGAGGAGCTCAACCGACACCTCGCGCGGAGTCGGGTACAACACCGAAAAGGTTTCGATCGCGGCATCCCAGCCCCACTCGCGAAACTTTGCCAGTTGGAAATCGGCGTTCGCCTTATCGTGCGCAGAGCCCACATGGTTGGGCGCGGAGGCCATCTGCTGCATCCAGACGCGAAGATCCGCCGCCGATAAGTCGGCGTCGAAACGCTGTTCCAACTGCATTTCGGCGGCGGCGCCGCTGCCGGAAAAACCTTCGAGATCAATTGCTGCCGCGGTCGCCGTGGCGGCAAGATTCCAAGTCGCCACAGCGGCGATAACTGCGCTCAAACCGCGCGAGACCGAACTATATTTGACACTCCCGGAAAGCTTCACATTGCCCCCTATTCTCTAATCCCCGTGCCGCGGTTCAACAGGGTCACCGCCAGCGCGAACATCGCGACCGCGGCACCGATCATGATGGCATAGGCCAAAGTCAAATCGACGTCCGATGTGCCGAGAAAGCCGAATCGGAACGCGCTTACCATGTACAAAATCGGATTGGCATTGGAGGCCACATGCGCCCAGCTCGGCAGCATCGTCACAGAATAAAATACGCCTCCGAGATAGGTAGCGGCGTCAGCACGAAAGTCGGGAACCAGGAAATGTGGTCAAAATTCTTGGCGAACAAGGCATTGATGAAGCCGCCCAGCGCGAAAATGAAACTCGTGAGAAACGCCGCAGTAATGATGGCCGGCACGTGCATGATCGACAAATGCGTGAAAAGAAGCGAAATGAGAGTCACAACGCAGCCGACCAGAACCCCCCGCAGCACGCCCCCCATGGTGTAGCCTAAAACGATGAGCCAATTGGGCAGCGGCGAGACCAGCAGCTCCTCGATGTGCTTGCCGAACTTCGCACCAAAAAAAGACGACACCACATTGCCGTAGGAAGTTTGGATCACGTTCATCATAATGATGCCGGGCGCCATGAATTGCATGTAATCGTAGCCGCCGACTTGGCCGACACGTCTGCCGATGAGGCTGCCGAAAATCACGAAGTACAGCGTGGCGGTGACGGCGGGCGGCACGATGGTCTGTCCCCAGATGCGCACGATCCGCCCGAACTCGCGAATGATGATGGTTTTGAAACCGATCCAGTCCAATGCCGCCCTCGATTCGGCCATCAGGAAACCTTGGCGGCGGCGGCAGCGGTCTTCACGCTGTCGCCGGTCAGGCGGATGAACAATTCCTCGAGTCGATTGACCTTGTTGCGCATGCTAGTCACTGCGACGCCCTGCGCCGACAGCTGCGCGAAAATGTCGTTCAAACTGTGTGTCTTGGACATTTCGACTTCCAAGGTATGATCGTCCGAAAGAACGGCCTTGAACCCGCTGAGCGCGGGAGCCGAGCTGCGCCCGTCGCGCAGATTGAACACGAAAACTTCGGTCTGCAACTTGCGCAGAACATTGACCATGCTGTCGCGCTCGATGATGTTGCCACCCTCGATGATAGCGACGTGACGACATAGATTTTCCGCCTCCTCGAGATAGTGCGTCGTCAAAATAATGGTGGTTCCCTGCGCGTTGATGGCGCGCAGGAACTCCCACATGGAGCGGCGGATTTCTATATCGACGCCGGCAGTGGGTTCGTCCAGGATCAGCAGGCGCGGCTCGTGCATCAGGGCGCGCGCAATCATCAGGCGCCGCTTCATGCCGCCGGACAGTGCGCGCGCGGTGGAGTTGCGTCTGTCCCACAACTGCAGTTGCTTCAAGTATTTCTCTGCACGTTGCTTGGCAAGCGGCCGAGGTATGCCGTAGAACCCCGCCTGGTTCACCACGATGGTGAAGGGGGTTTCAAACATATTGAAATTAATTTCCTGCGGCACCAAGCCGATGCACGACTTGGCCGCTTCCAGCTCCTTGTCGATGTCGTGGCCGAAGACTTCAACCACGCCGCTGGTTTTGTTCACCAGGGAGGTGGTGATGCCGATCGCAGTGGTCTTGCCCGCGCCATTGGGCCCCAGCAGCGCGAAAAAATCCCCTTCCTCGACCTCGAGGTCGATCGCCTTGAGCGCCTTGATGCCGTTTTTGTAGACCTTGGTGAGCTGTCGGAGGACTAGGGCATGCATAAGAGCCGCGTAGCCTAAACCTCACGAGGCTCGCTTGGCAATTGGGCCGCGGCGGCGAGCTGCAGGCCGGAGAGTTGCACGCGGCGCAGTGCCGCCGGATCAGAGCGCGCCGCAGCGCCCAATAGAGCCGTCCAGTAGGCACCGCAGTGGTTCCACCGGGGAGCGAGGTTGACCGCCTCGCTCGACGCCAGCGCCGGCAAGGCATCTACCGGGACGCGCCGGAAAGCATCCGCCGTGTCCTCCCGCATGCCTAAGAGCAGGTGAGCCGCGAAACCCGGGCTCGAGGCGAGATGCCAGGTATAAAAAAGGACCAAGCGCACGAAGTCGACCAGTTCGTCATCAGCCCTGGGAGCGTCGGCTATGCACCAAGCCGAAGCCGACTGCATACGTCCGCGCCAGTGCGCTTCGTCTTGAAAACGCAGGTCGAATAAAGCATACGGACAGTCGGCCGCGGCGGCGCGCTGCGGAGGCGATAGCAACGCAACTTGCGTTCCCCACCCTGACCATGAGGAGCCCTTTCCCGCCAATTCCAAAAAGCGGCGATTCAGACCGCGCATCGAAGTCAATTGTTGCACCGACAAGTGCGGCTCCTGAGTCCAGCCGATGGATGCCTCCTGCATGATGGTCTCCTTTTCCAATCAAGATGGGTGAGGGGGGGTGCATTTCACGACAAAGCAGCCGCAAAATCGTCGCCGAAATCTCTTGGCAGCTACGCTAACTTTGTGATTAATTTCTGTCAAATTCTTTTTGACCGAAAAACGCCTTGAAATTGCAGGGAGCCGCCCATGAGAGTGTCCGACGATCGCTACACCAGAGACCGGCAGAAATTCGATCTTGCATTGCGGTTAATCCGCCATGAAGCCCGCACCTACACGATTCGGCAATGGACCGGCCTCAGTGACGACCGGATACGCAAGTTGTACCGCAGCTACGTCTTAGAGCAGCGGACGCTTGTGGTTTTGCGCCATCGGGGCAAGTCGCCCCGGCAGGCGGCATTTTTCTTCAGAAATCCCCAAGTGACATTTCACGCCGCGCAATTGGCGAGTTTGTTCCTGCTCTCTGGATTGGTGGGCCCGGCCGTTCGCGGATTGGAGTCACGTTATCGGCTCGGCTCCTTGGAGTCGGGCACGCTGCTATGCCAAGTGTACGAGTCTTACCTCGAACTACACGCACCGGTGAGCATTTCTTTCGAACACGCCTGGTTTTTGTTGCTGGCGTTGGCGCGACGCGACGAGGTCGGTGTCGCCCGCTGCGAGGATTGCGGCGGTTTGCGATTGCGCGACTTGCTGGCTAGGCACAAACAAACCTGCGGCAATTGCCACCTGGGGTCGCCACCTGCGCTGACGCACTGAGGTTGCATAGCTCGCTGAGTGCCGAAGCGGGAGTGCGCGCCGCCTTGTGAGCAGCCATTCGAAATCCAGTAAGCTGCCGTTTCCAACCGTCGCAACCACTTCTCTAAGTGGTGCAGCGGGGATTTAGGGAGCTAGGGATCGATGGCGGAGCTGTCACGGGCGGTTTTCTTGAGTTATGCGTCGCAGGACGCGGAACCGGCGCGACAGATTTGCGGGGCTCTGCGGGTGTCCGGTATCGAAGTCTGGTTCGATCAGAGCGAGCTGCGCGGTGGGGATATATGGGATCAGAAGATCCGCCGCGAGATCCGCGATTGCGCTCTGTTCATTCCAATAATCTCCCAACATACGCAAGAGAGGCTCGAAGGCTATTTTCGGCGCGAGCATGCACCCGTGAGCATTTCTTTCGAACACGCTTGGTTTTTGCTTGCCAGCGCGATTTCCGTACCAAAGTTTCTCACAGGGTTTTACTCCTCCGGCGCTGTTTTACCGCTTGAAATCGCTGTTGTGAATGGCCGTTTAGTGTCGGGGATTGTTACGCACCCAACGGCAGATGGCCGAAGTTGCCTGTCGCCGCTGCTATTCTAGCGAGCCTGCTTCGAGCCGCCATACCGCTGTGCGCCGGCTCCCCTAATAGGGGAAACGCCCACTCCCGGATGATACTTTTCTCTTCGTAGTGGCCAGACAGCCGTTGCCGGGAAAGTGCATTTTCTCCAGGGATTCCCGGGGTTTCGGCGTCATAAGTTGCGCACCTAACGAAACGCGGCGCGGTGATCCCGCGGACTCCAGCGTCCCGTCTCGACCGCCGTAATGAAGTCGTATGCCATGCGGTTGAACTCGTCGGGCTCCTCCAGATTGATGGCATGCCCGGATCGGGGGATTACTGCAAGTCCCGAGGTTGCAATAGAGCGCTTCATCATTAAACCCGGTTCAAGGCAGGGATCGTCCTCATCGCCCGCCACGATGAGCGTAGGGATGCTCATATTCCGCATCGCGTCACGCAGGCTCCATAGCGAGGGCCTCTGCTTCTGGACGCCCCGCATGGTCAATGCGGACCCGCGCGTCGAGTGGCTGGCCAGTTGCGTTGCGAACTCCCTCCAGCCGCGAGGATTCTTGTTTTGCAACTGCACCCGTGCCGGTCCAAGGGCATAGCTGTGTGCAAACACAGCCATGGACTCCCGCTCGATCCGCTCCGCGGTGGCCTCCATCTCCGCTTGGAATTCTGTCTGTTGGGTCGGATCTGCTCCGTATCCGCACGATGCGACTAGCAGCGATCGCGCTCGGGCTGGATATGCCATTCCAAAGTGCAGCGATGCAAAGCCACCCATTGAGAGGCCGGCGATGTGAGCGCGCTCAACACCGAAGTGCGCGAGCACGTCGCGAATGTCATCACGAGCCCGTGCCTGGGAGTACCGTGCTGGATCCTCAGGCACGTCCGACGGAGGGTACCCGCGCGCGTTGAAAGTGATGCAGCGAAACCAGCGCGACAGGAAGCGCACCTGCGGTTCCCAGCTCCGATAATCGCCTGCGAACTCGTGGACGAAGACAATGGGAATACCCGATCCAGTCTCTTCTGCGTAGAGGCGGACACCGTCATCGGTCATGGCATAAGACATGCCAGGCATCGCCGTCGCGGCTCCCGAGGAGGTCCCGTCACCTCCGGACGTGCTTGTTCTTGAAAATGCTAGTGCCGATGGAAGAACCGCAAACAATGCACTGACGAGTGAGCGTCGTCGCATGATACCCCCGGACGCGGCCAGTTTTTTTACAGTCTACACCAGGTGGCTGGTGGGATCGTTGCGCCACTGTCTATCGCAATTTACAAAAACCGCTAAGTGCCCGACGCGGTCGGTCGAGAGGGGAAGCTTCGGGGAGTGCCATTTCCGTTACCGGATCGAACGGGCGACTCGAATGCACCCCAATGGCCTCGCACGAGCCCGTGTGTGCGTCAGCTACGGAGGTTATGGTTTCTCATCGGAAGGGACCGATTCGGGCAGCTCGTCCAAGCTATGTAGGCGTTTCATGCCCTCTTCCACGTCCAGGCGCTCTTGCGACGTTTCGTGGACGATACTTCCTATCCCATCGACGCTTAGTGCCGGCACAAAATCGGGATTGGCGAATGAGAGGTTACGAAGATCGGAACCGTAGCGATAAAGGCGGTTCAACACTATTCTCGTCAGTCGGATCTGCTCTTCGATCTGAATCAGCGTGAGATGTGATAGTCGGCGTCGTCAACTGTGTAGGCGCGGGCATCGGTGTTGGCTGCGCGAATAACCGCATAGCCAATCCTGCGAACAAGCGCCGACGTGGATCCGACGGGCATGGCCCCGGCGCATCAGCGCAGCGACACCCGCATAAACAGTACGCTGAGCAACTTCGCAGGCGCAACCGAAACGCCCCGCTGAGAGTTCCATGATCTGTTGGCGCGGCACAAGCGTGCTTGCGGCAATGCGCGGGTGCGTCCCGCATGCCGGATCGATCCCTGATGCCGAGGACTGACCGATCCAGATCGGTTCGGCCGGCGGCCCGATCGACGGCCGATAGAGGACGATAGGCCCAGTGGATCCTCTTGACGATCTGCGTTCCCGCGCCTTCACCAGTATTTCGACAATGCCGAACACTCGGTGACCCGTGTGCATCTCTGATGAAGAATCTCCGCAATTGACGGGGCCGCTGCCGGCGCAGCACCACTTTTTTGCATGCATCGCGGCAGGTCCCCGCGCCAGGCGGCATTTTTCGCCAACAATCCGGAAGTGACACTCTAGGATGCGAATGACCCGCCCCTGCTAGAATATGCTGGATGCAATCGAGGAATATTCTGGCAGGTCCTTACTTGGACCGCGCCGCGCATTTACGCAAGAATGCGCAAAGGTTTGCAACCGCGCTGGCTGATGAGCGCAGCCGCGCCGTGCCGGTGTGGAATTCATGCAATCTCATCATCGTCGGTGAAGCGCCGCGCGCGGCGCTGCTGGATCTCTCGGTCATACCCGAGCAGCGCCGCAACAGCAGCGATCTGACATTGCTCGGGCGATTCGACGATATCGATATTTTTACCTACGAGATCGAGGCGCTGGAGCCTCCGGTACTACAAACCGGTACGCGCTTCGAGGACCTGCGCTTAGTGGCCTCGCAATTGCCTGCCGAGGAGGCGGGACTATTAGGCTATGCACGCGGCATGGTTGCCTGGCGGAACAGGCATCGCTTTTGCGGCTCGTGCGGATTTCCGACTATCGCCTCCAGAGCAGGCCATGTTCTAGTGTGCACAAATCCAGCTTGCTCCCATGAGCAATTTCCCCGCATCGACCCGGCCATTATCGTCCTGGTCAGCGATGGGGAACGTGCCTTGCTGGGACGCCAAGCCGCGTGGCCCGCGGGGCGCTACTCGACGATTGCTGGTTTCGTCGAACCTGGCGAGTCGCTGGAAGATGCCGTCGCCCGCGAGGTGCTTGAGGAAACGGGAATCACCGTCGATCAGATCGAGTACCAATCCTCTCAGCCCTGGCCCTTTCCATCCTCCCTCATGCTGGGCTTCAGCGCGCGCGCGCTGACCACCCGGATCGAAAGGCAGGACGATGAGTTGGAGGACGCGCAGTGGTTCAGCCGCCAGGACTTGAGAGCGGGCCGGCCGCTGGTGCCGCCGAACGTGTCGATCTCTTTTCGCCTCATTGAGCAATGGTTCGACGCAGGCGGCGGTCCGAAACTGCGGGAAATCCTCAACGCTTCAGCCTCGCGATAACCCTTAGCCGCGCTCCCAATGGCCCGGCCGCATACGCCAGCCGTCGCCCTCACGAACCCAGGCATGCGGCACCCAATGACGTCCAGGCCGCCCTTCCGCCCAATACCCGGGGATCCACTCGTGCCGGCCCCCGACCCAGCCCCAATAACCGGCGACCCAGACATATCCAGGTCTCGGCGCGACACCGATGACTTCGACACGGGGAGGCGGCGGCGCCACCATCACCACTCCACGTGCATAGTGACCCTGATCGGGAACCACTACGCATCCTGGCAATGCGACGCCGCAAGCCAGTCCGACAGCTAGAACTACGCCAACCCGGTTGCGCTGATTCATGAAGACCACCCGTTCGATTTCAAACGATGTATGGCTAACGTCTTTTGTGCCGCGTCGTTGACGAGCTTTGAATCAGCATACAGCCGTGGGCTAGGGAGCACCACCGGCGTGCGATTTTGCTTTGTCACTGCACCGGCGTGCCAGCCGCCGTTGAGAAGGGTGATTGCGCAAGCTCGACGTCGGACGCACGATGCGCGACTTCGATCGGTACATGGCCTCATCGGCACGACGCAGCAGCTTCTCCGCGTTCTCGCCGTGATAGGGATATACAGCCTCCCCGATCGAAGCCGTCAGCCGCTGGAGTTCATCGCCTATCCAGTAAGGCAATGAGATGCGCTCCCGAATAGCGTCAGCCACTCGATTTACCGGAAAAGGATCGGGCACACCCGGCAACACCACCACGAATTCGTCGCCGCCGTAGCGACAGCAAATATCGCCCGTGCGTGCACGGGCTGAAATCCGGGTGGCCACCGTGGTCAGAATTCTGTCGCCCGCGGCATGTCCGTACTTGTCGTTGATCGCCTTGAAACCGTCCAAATCCATGAACAGCAAGCCGACGTACAAGCCCTGCGCCAGGGCCTCGTTGATCGCCGCTTCCAATAGTTCCAACATGCCTCGCCGGTTGAACAGGCCAGTCAACCCGTCACGAACCGCGAGCCGCTGGGCTTGCGCTTCTCGCCCCTTCAGGGCATCCAATTCGCGCAACAGTGCCGCGTTGCTCAACCGCAGGCTTTCGATCTCCCGCAGCTGCGCCGCGGTGACGTGACGCGCCGGGCCATGCGAGGCGCCATCGCGGAGCATCAGCTCGGCAGCGCCATCGTCTAGAACTCTGTGCTGTGCGGATGACATGGGGTTTTCCGACTCAAAGGCGAACAACCTCATTCTGGGCAGCTCAAGTCCATGAAGGGATCGGCCTGTAGCCGGAGGAATATGTCAGATTTGACTGACTGACCGAGTTCACATATTTCGGCAGGCGCAAACAAAAACGTCCTAGAGCGCGGACCCGCAGCGTAGTCTCTAGGATGGAGCGCTTGCCGACGGTGTGGCGACGCGCCTGCATTGCGCAGGTCTTCGACTTCGGGATCGACAGCTGTATGCGCTGCTATTTCTGATACCCAAATGGGGGGCCCAATGAAAATCACGGGCGGTTGTCTCTGCCGTGCGGTTCGCTTTCAGATCAGCGCACCGCCCTTGGTTACCCGAATCTGTTGGTGCCGGCTGTGCCAATATCTCGCGGCGGGCAACGCGACCGTAAACACGTGCTTTGCGAAAGCCGCCGTTCAATTTACGGGAATCCTACGCGACTACACCTGCACGGCAGATAGCGGCAACGTGATGCATCGGCGCTTTTGCCCGCTATGCGGCACGCCAGTGTTCACCGAATCCGAGTCGCGCCCGACGCTGATATTCGTTCGCGCGGGTACGCTCGATGACACCGCGGTGGCGCAACCATCCGTTACGATTTGGACTTCTCAGGCGCCGAGCTGGGCCTGCAGCATCGTGGATCTGCCTCGTGTCGAAGGCAGCCGCCTCCCCTGCCCTAGATCCCCGTCAACCGCGACGCGGTTATGCCGTTAAAAGGACATGCAAGCCGAAATTGCCGTATTGCGTTTTGGCCTAGGGGCCCGGCCTGGGGAGCTTAAGGCGGCCGCCGCCGATCCTCGCGCCTGGTTGCTGGCGCAGATCCAGGGCCCGGCAAATCTCGCCCTCGATGCCAGGGGCACCGCCGCGCCATTGGCGCCTTCCGATGAAATATTTGCCGGATTCCTGGCGGCGCGTGACGAGCGCCAAAAGTTGAAACAGGAATCAGCTGCGCCCGCGGATGCGAAAACACTGAACATGACTCGCGAAGCCTACCAACCGCATTACCGCGCACAGGTACTGGCCCGCGCGCAAAGTGCCGCACTCACCACTCGCCCTTTTGCCGAGCGCCTGGTGCATTTTTGGACCAATCATTTCGCTGTGTCCGCCGACAAGGGCGCGGTGTTCGGTCTGGCGGGGACGTTGGAGAACGAGGCCATTAGGCCGCACATCGGCGGTCGCTTCGCGGATCTTTTATTGGCGGTCGAACAACACCCGGCGATGATTGCCTTTCTTGACAATCAATACTCGGCGGGCAAGGACTCGGCGGCCGCAAGCTTCGCCGCGAGAAGGGGGGCTGCGCGTCCCGATTCCCCGAAACGTCAGTTCGGCATCAACGAGAATTTGGCGAGAGAGATTCTCGAGCTTCACACGCTCGGGGTGAATGGCGGATACGCTCAGGCTGATGTGACCAGCTTTGCGCAGGTCCTCACCGGATGGTCCATCGGCGGCGGCAACGGACCGCTGGCGAGCGGCGTTCCGGGCCGTTTTTACTTTCGGGAAAATCTGCACCAGCCCGGAGCGCAGCGCGTCATGGGCAAGATCTATTCCGAGCAGGGTCAAGGGCAAGGCGAAGCGGTGCTCCTCGGCCTGGCGCGCAGGCCCGAAACCGCGCAGTTCATCGCCACCAAGCTGGTCAGGCATTTCGTGTCCGATGAACCGCCGCCGGCCGCAGTTGCCCAAGTTGCCCGCGCGTTTTTGAAAAGCGGCGGCGATTTGCCGGCAGTATATGCCGCCCTGATCGAGTCTCCGCAGGCGTGGGCGGGGGATGCACGCAAATTCAAGACGCCACAGGATTTCGTTTTTTCCACCTTCCGAGCACTGGATGTTTCTCCCGCCCGGGCGGAGGAAGTGGTACGCACGTTCGAGCTGCTGGGCCAACGGCAGTACACCCCCGGATCTCCCGCCGGTTGGCCGGACACCTCGAAGAGTTGGGATGGATCGGATGCGCTCATGCACCGCGTGATCTGGGCCTCGCGTATGGGAGCAACCTATGAAAAGGGTATCGAGCCTCCTGATCTTGCTGCCTCAAGCTTAGGCGCCTACGCGCGACCCGAAACGGTGACGGCATTGCGCCGTGCCGCCAGTTCGAACCAAGCGGTGGCGCTTTTGTTGATGAGCCCCGAGTTCCAACGGAGATAGCCATGCGAAGTCGGTTAAAGGTGAATGCGGCACGGCGGCGTTTTCTGCTCGGCGCCGCAGCGCTCGGCGCGAGCGCGGCGTTCCCGCCCGCCCTCTTCGCCCACACCGGCTCTTCACGCCTGGTGGTCATGATCTTGCGAGGCGCGCTCGATGGCCTGGCTGCCGTGCCGCCCTACGGCGATCCTGACTACCTTCCGTTGCACCGCGAATTGGCGATCGCCGCACCGGGCGGCAATGAGGGCGCGCTGGCGCTCAATGACACCTTTGGTCTGCATCCTTCCTTGAGTTTCATGCATGAGCGCTTCACGGCGGGTGAGATGATCGTATTCAATGCAGTCGCCTCGCCTTACCGGGACAGGTCGCACTTCGACGGACAGAACGTGTTGGAGAATGGCCTGGCCAAGCCGATCGGGTCCGCCGACGGTTGGCTCAACCGCGCTCTTTTTGCCCTGTCCCGCGGCTCGTCTTCATCCCCAGATCGCGCGGTTGCCGTCAGC
>JANYAD010000070.1 GCA_025355165.1 Gammaproteobacteria bacterium
ACGAGCTGCCCGAGTCCGCGCAAGTTCAGTTGCAGCAAGGAACTGTGCAAGTGTACCCAGCGCTGGTGCAACGAGCCCACTCATTGGAAGTTCAGTACGACTGGTCGGCGCAAGAGGCGCGGCGCACCTGGCGTGAGGGAGCGGTTCGCCTCGCACGGTCGATGCTCGAGCGTCAAGCTCGTGATTTGGAAAAATCTCTTGCCGCCTCCGTCGTCTTGTTGTTGAGCGCCAGTCCGTATATGAAAAGCGATGAGTTGATCGATACGCTGCTGCAGCTCAGCTTTCGCCGCGCCTGTTTCGATGATTCCGACGCTCCGCGTGCGCGGGCCGCCTACCAAAACGCCGTCGATCAAGGGCGCCAACGCTTGTATTCCAGCGTAGAGGAAGTGAGCGCGATGTTCTCGGCCTGGTTCAAAGATGCCGCTGCGCTACGTCAGACGCTCGCCGATCCGCGCACCCGGCTTCTGTCCGCGGCTGCGGAGGAGTCCGCACAGCATCTGCAGCGCCTCTTCGAGCCGGAAACGATCAAAGCCGCCTCGACCGATTGGTTGCGCCAACTGCCCCGTTACTTGAAAGCCGAGCTGCGCCGCTGGGAGCGAAGCGCGGTGCGCGGCGGTGAAGCCGTCCCCATCGTGCCGGAGCTACGAAGGTGGACAGCGCGGCTCGAGGATCTCGAAAGACAGCTCGCTGCGGAATTGCGATGGACTCCTAAGATTGAGGAGCTTCGATTTTGGATCGAGGAATACCGAGTCTCGCTCTATGCCCAGGAGCTGAAAACACTCGGACCGATCTCCGCCTCGCGTCTCGAACAACGGGCCGCGGAGATTGAGTCTTGGTTGCGCCGTTAGGCTCCTGTGGCTAAACGTCGAAGCGGATTCCTTGCGCGAGCGCCATCTCTCCACTCCAGTTGATGGTATTGGTCTGACGGCGCATATATGCCTTCCAGGAATCGGAGCCCGCTTCACGGCCGCCGCCCGTGTCTTTTTCGCCGCCGAACGCGCCGCCGATCTCGGCCCCCGAGGTGCCTAAGTTGATGTTGGCGATGCCGCAATCGCTGCCTTGCGAGGAGAGGAAGCGTTCTGAGGCCTGCAGGCTATCGGTGAAAAGCGCTGATGAAAGCCCGTAAGCCACTGAATTCTGCGTAGCGATCGCTTCATCGAGCGTGTCGAAGATGAGCAGATACAAAATCGGCGCGAACGTTTCGCGGCGCACCACGGCCATGTCTGCGCTCGCTCGAATGATGGTGGGCTCGACAAAGTTACCCGGCCCGACCAACTCCTTGCCGCCGCATAACAACTCTCCACCCTCGATTTGCGCGGCTGCAACGGCCGCGCAGTAACGCGCGACGGCGGCGCGATCGATTAAAGGTCCCATCAACGTAGTGGGATCCGACGGATCGCCGATGCGCACCTGCGTATAGGCCGCAATGAGACGTCTTTCAAGTTCCGCAGCGCGCGAGCGATGTACCAGTACGCGCCGCGTGGTGGTACAGCGCTGACCGGCGGTCCCAACCGCACCGAAAACAATTGCGGGCACCGCCAATTCCAAATTCGCGTTCTCATCGACGATGAGCGCGTTGTTGCCGCCCAGTTCCAGCAAACTCTTGCCGAGCCGCTCGGCGACTCGTACGCCGATTCGCCTGCCCACGTCGGTCGAACCGGTAAAGGATAGAAGTGCCACACGTCTGTCATCGACAAATCGGCCCGCCAGGTCGGTGCCCGCATCGATGAAGATTTGAAATATCGGCGGCAGCGACTGCCGCTCAAGAACCCGATTGCACATGTGTTGAACGGCCAACGCGCACAGCGAGGTCTTCGGTGATGGCTTCCAAATGGTCGCGTTGCCGGCAATGGCTGACAAGAAGGCGTTCCAAGCCCAAACGGCCACCGGGAAGTTAAATGCCGATATCACGCCCACCACGCCAAGCGGGTGCCATTGTTCATACATGCGATGCTGCGGACGCTCCGAATGCATGGTGTTGCCGTACAACATGCGCGATTGACCGACCGCAAAATCGGCGATATCGATCATTTCTTGGACTTCGCCGTCCCCCTCGGCCTTGATCTTGCCGTTCTCCAACGATATCAGGCTGCCGAGGTCGTTTTTGTGGGCGCGCAGTTCCTCCCCCACGAGACGCACCGCCTCGCCGCGATTCGGTGCCGGCACCAACCGCCAGGCGGCAGCGGCTGCAACCGCCGCGTTCAAGACCTGTTCGTAATCCGCTGCCGTTGCGCCGCGAACCTGAGCCAAGCGTTTGCCCGTCGCCGGATTGATCGATTCGATCAATGGCCCGGTGGTCTCGCTGCTCCAGCCATGGCCTCCTGACCAAACTCCGGCATGGGCCTCTTTCAGTTCCAGCAATTCGAGCGGATTAACATGCTTCATAAGCTATTCTCAAGGTAACGCAGGCGTTCGGTTGAAGGGGGCCGCATTTTGACTTGCAAGCGCTTACAACGCTAGCATCCCGCGATGTCGACCATCCCCGCCTTGACAAATTGGCACCCCGTCACCTGGCAGAGCCGTGCCGCGACCCAACAGCCGAAGTACGGCGACCCGAAGGCTTTGGAGCGCGCGGTGGCCTCGCTGAGCCGTTTGCCCCCTCTGGTAGTCTCCTGGGAGATCGAGGCGCTTACCGCAAAGCTAGCTCAAGCCCAGCGCGGCGAGCAATTTTTGTTGCAAGGGGGCGATTGCGCAGAAAGTTTCGAGGACTGCGAATCGAACAATATTGCCAGGCGCCTCAAAATCTTGCTGCAGATGAGCTTGGTGCTGCTGCAGGGACTCAGGAAGCCCATCATCCGGGTGGGTCGATTCGCCGGGCAATATGCCAAGCCGCGCTCTGCGGATACCGAAACCCGGGATGGCGTGACGCTGCCCTGTTATCGGGGCGATAACGTCAATCGTCCCGGTTTCACCTTACTCGAGCGCGCACCGGATCCGGAACTGCTGCTGCGCGGCTATGAGCGGGCCTCTTTGACCTTGAATTTCGTACGTGCCCTTATCGACGGGGGCTTTGCGGACCTGCACCATCCTGAGTACTGGGACCTGGGATTTTTACGCCACGCGCCGCTGCGCGATGCCTATCAAAAAATCGTCGATTCGATTGCCGAGTCAATGGATTTTTTTGAATCCATGAGTGGGCAGCGCGTGCATGCGGCTACGCGGGTCGACTTCTACACCAGCCACGAGGGATTACACCTGCTCTCGGAGCAGGCTCAGACGCGCTACATCGAGCGCCAGAAACGCTGGTACAACTTGTCGACCCACATGCCGTGGATCGGCATGCGCACGGCCGATATCGATGGCGCCCACGTGGAATATTTCAGGGGCATTGCCAACCCCGTGGGTGTGAAAGTCGGCGCATCCATGAGCGCAGAATGGCTGCAGCAGCTGATTCAAGTGCTCAACCCGCAAAATCAGCCGGGTCGCCTGACATTCATCCATCGCTTCGGCATTAAGGATATCGAGCAAAGACTGCCCGGCATGATTCGGGCGGTGCGGGCAACGGGTTCACAGGTACTGTGGGTCTGCGATCCGATGCATGGCAACACCGAAACCACCTCGGGGGGCGTGAAGACCCGTCGGTTCGACAACATTTTGGGTGAGGTCGAAGCGGCCTTTCGCATTCACGAGGCAGAGGGTTCGATGCTCGGCGGAGTGCACATTGAGCTTACCGGCGAGGATGTCACCGAGTGCATCGGTGGAGCGCGAGGGCTGACCGAAAGCGATTTGGTGCGCGCTTATAAGTCTCAAGTCGATCCGCGTTTAAACGCGGAGCAGGCCCTCGAACTGGCGATGCTCATCGCTCGCCGGGCTGCCTCAGGGCATCGGCCGGGAAAGTCGCCGCGTAACTCGGCCTGATCGCCACGCATGAGCATCGCTGCATTTTTCAAGGAACCGTTGGCAGGCAAGACTTCGCTGTCGCGGGTTTTCTGGTTATACGGTATCGTCGGATCGCTGGTTTATGGCGCGTTCGAATTGTTTTTAAATCCGGAAAATCAGATTCTCATGCGGCTTTATTCGATCGGCGGTCTTCTCTATATGACCTACGCAACGATTGCCATGTACCAGTGCGCGGCGAATTGTAAATCGCCTGCCTTGGCACGGGCGACGCGAATTGGCGCGGTCATCTCCTTGCTCCTAATGCCCCTTATCGCCTACCTAGACCTCACCGGCTCCCTCACGCTGTCCGGCCTGATGGGAGATTTGCCCGATTGAAGATGCGGGTGCTCGAGTAAACATACCGATGGAATTGGATCACGCCTTTGTTGCGTGTGCACTCGGAGCTCCCGAGGCCGACGCGCTGCTGCGACTCGGCTTCGCTGAGGGGTCCAGCAATGTCCATCCCGGTCAAGGAACGGCCAATCGCCGCTTTTTCTTCGAAAACTTCATGCTCGAACTGCTCTGGGTGGCAGATCGCGTCGAAGCGCGCAGCCAGCGAACCCGACCTACGCGCCTATGGGATCGATGGGCGCATCGAAAAACGGGAGTCAATCCCATCGGCATTGTTTTTCGCCCGAGCGATGGGCAACCGGACATCGTGCCATTCAAGACCTTAGCTAATACGCCGAGCTATCTTCCGGCGGGCGCCTCCATTGAAATTGCGCAGGGAACGACGCGCGATGAGCCGGGATTGTTTTATTTGCCCTTCTTGAAGCGCGGAGCGAGGCGCCATAGCGAACCTATGTCTCACGCCTTGCCGATACGGCGGATACTCGGCGTGGCGGTCGGTGTCCGGAGCATCGGCGAGTTCTCGCAAGCATCGCGCAGCGCCCAAGCTCTGGGACTTCTCGCCTACTTCGAGTCGCCGCAGCCGCTGCTTATGATCATCTTCCAAGGTCCGCAAGAGGGCGCAATTGACCTGCGGCCGGCCTTGCCGGTAATTTTTCGCGGAACGCCGAATTAAGGAGAGTCTGTGCATTATTTGCTTCTCTATGACTTCGTCTCTGATTATCCCGAGCGTCGTTCGAAATTTCGCTCGCTGCATTTGAAATTGGCATGGGAGTCGCAATCCCGAGGCGAACTGATCTTGGCGGGTGCGTTCGCCGATCCCATCGACGGCGCAGCGCTCTTGTTTCGCTGCGAATCACGCGCGGTGCCGGAACGCTTCGCGGCATCCGATCCCTACGTCACAGCCGGACTGGTCAATCAGTGGAGGATTCGCGAATGGACCACGGTATGCGGCGATGAGGCGAACACGCCGATTCGCCCGGAAGGCGATCCTTAAGGACCCGCAGCCGCTTGCGATTCAGGTCCTCAGATAGCTGGCACCGTTTACATCGATGATGCAGCCGGTCATGGCAGGGGGCGCATCGAGCGCGCAGTACACCGCCGCATTGGCAATCTCATCGGCGCCGCACACCCTGCCAAGCGGGTGCTGCTCCAAAATCGCGGCACCACCGGCTCCGGCAAGATGGCTCGCCGCCATGTCGGTCTCCACCCATCCCGGGGCCACGCAATAAACATAAATCGCGCGTGCTGCCAGAGCCTTGGCCATGGACTGCGACAACGCATTGAGCCCGGCCTTGGCAGAGGCGTAGGCCGGTGCGTCAGGTTCGCCGCGAAACGCGCCGCGCGAGGAAATGTTGACCATACGGCCACGGCCGAACCATGGGTCGCGAGGATCGGCGCGCCGCGCCATGCTTTGCGCCGCGAGCAGCGCAAGACCGGCAGGCGCCGCCAGATTGGTTGACAGCGTGGTGCGCCAGGCCGAGTTCCACGATTCGTAATCAATTTTTAAGGGCGAATGCTCGATGTAGACGCCGGCATTGTTTATCAGCACATCGACAGTGCCGAGTTGTTCGGCCACTGCCCGCCAAAGTGCCTCGGGGCCTGCCGGGTCCGACAAGTCCGCGCCGAAAATGGCATGCCCGCTGCCGGAAAGACTCTCCAGGCACTCCTCGGCGGCACGGCGATTTTCGCGGTAATGCACGGCTACGATAAGGCCGCGTTGCGCTAGCTGCATGGCGATGACTCGCCCGATCCCGCGCGAGGCGCCCGTCACCAAGGCAACCGCTTTGGCCTCAGGGCGCAACGTCTTGCACCATGGCTGCTTTGATAGCCGCGAGTTGCGCTCTGTCGGTACTGCGGGTTTGGTATACCGCCTTGAGGAACGACTCATCCCAGGCAGTCAAGGCGGGCGGTGCCTTTGCCGGGTCGGCGATGAGTTTCAGGATCGTAGGCATATCGCTCACATCGGCCTGTGGGCGCAGTTGCACCAGCCCGATCATGGCGACGTAGGCCGCTACCTGGCCAAAGGAAACATTTTTCAAGTGTCTGGTGTCCACCAACGCGATAATCGATGATAAAGCACGGTAGTTATTGGTCTCAATCCGAGTCGCTCGCGCACTGTCGTTCGTTCTGCCCTCGGCGTTGCCAAGTGGCGTTCCATCCAATCGATAGAACTCGGTGTTGTACCACACGCGTATGGAACGGGCGGCGTTGAATTCGCGAATTGCAGCTCCTCCCTGGTCGGTCTCATCGCCAAAGAGCCTCACATCGCGTTTGCTCCACGCCTTGATGATGCCTTCGGGGTCGGAGGTGATGATGATGTAGAAATTGCCCTTGCAATGGGAGGGCGCCAGCGGCGCGCCCGCAGCAGTGGCGATTCTCGAGACCCGCGATAAAATATATTCTCCATCCTGGCTCGGCAGGCCCGCCACCAGGGGACATAGTGGGATTTGAGATTGCCAGCGGGCAAGCGACTCCTCACCGGGCTTGACGGCGATCGCATTCACGAAAGTCCGCACTTGGCGTTCGAGGGCAGCGCGATCCCGCGGCGCGGCCACGGTAGTGGATTCAATGCCCTCTCTTTGCCGATCGGCCTGCGGCTCCGCTGCTAAGGTCATCGCCGTCAATGAAATGATAAAAGTCGCGGCAACACGTACCGCCGTCCATGAAGCACTTGCGATCCGCGCCATGATTCCCCCTGCGATAAGCGTCCCAATAATCGCGGTGTGGGTCAACTACGGTCCCGAGGCTAATTTTTCCGAGCAACCGATGCGGTTCTTGGCCGCGCTGCTGACCGATGCGGCTCGCCGAATGAATCGTGATGATGTTCTGGGTGGCGATGATGATTGGATCTGAATAGCGGGGCGTAAATATATTCTTGATCATAGCCGTTAGCGCCGGCGCCTTCAGAGGATGCGTCATGATCCGGGTACAAATTTTGGTCGGTGTAGCCTTTCCTGTCACCAGGCTCGCCGCCATTGCTGCGCAAGGGTCGAGCTATGGGCGGGGGTGTCATGCCGTTGACTGGGTTCAACGCGACCCGAAAAGCTTGATTGCCGCAAGGATTATTGGAGAATGTCTTAACCCCGTTGATTGTACATTGCCAAATCTGACCCGTTTGCTTGGGCGCACCAGTCGGATTCTGCGCTGGTGCGCTGATCGCGGTGGACTCGGCCCGGATCGGCAGTGCGGAAGCAGAGGGCGGTGCGGTGGGGGAGGTCGACCCGGCTAGCGCGACACCTGCTGTTAGGCCGGCGAGGGTCCAATAAAAAATATGCAGTGGCTTTTTCATGGCTAAATTATCCTCTCGCAGATAAGCGGCGTTAAGGACTTATTGGCGGCGTTTGCAGACCGGACGTACTTTTCACGCCGAAACGCATGCCCGCAGCGGAAAATATAATTCTCAATAAAATCAAGTAAATAACAAGTTTTTATCGAAATCGCCTTGTTATCGGGCGGCAGTTTTTAAAAACCCGGCTTGCCCCGATGGCAGCAGGTGCTATTGTGGATTCACGAACCTCCCCGCAGTCAGAAACTTGAGCGCCAAAGGGCCGCTTAGGCTTCGGGTAGCCAACAAAAATATTTGGCTTACTGTGAGGAATATTTCCCCTGAAGTGGGGCTGAACGGTTCGCAAGCCCACAGGGCCAGGTTCAGTTGCGCTCGGGTTAGTCCAAAGTCCAAGCGCGATCGATGGCGGGCTACGCGGTGTTCCGCGTAGCCCGTTTTTATTTGCGTCGGGCGTTGTGATACACCTTCTCGCGTATGCATCCAATTTTTGACGCCGATTGCAGGCGCTGCCCGCGGCTCGCCGTATTCTTGGAATCCGTTCAAGTCGCAGAGCCGGGCTATTATTGCCGCCCGGTGCCGCCGTTCGGCGATCCGCTCGCCCGCATTGTCCTCGTGGGTTTAGCCCCTGGCATGCACGGCGCGAACCGCACCGGGCGTCCTTTCACCGGCGATCATGCCGGCATATTGTTGTACCGTACCCTTTATAAGTTCGGCCTGGCCTCCGCCCCTACGTCGATCGCTGCGGATGACGGATTGCGGCTGTCGGACGCGCGAATCACCAATTCGGTGAAATGCCTGCCGCCATCGAACAAACCCACGCCCGCGGAGATCAAGGAATGCAATGCCTACTTAAAGGCAGAATTGGCGCAAAGCCACAGCGCCCGCGTGTTGCTCGCCCTCGGCTCCATCGCGCATATGGCGGTGCTTCGGGCTTATGCTTTGCCGCCAGCCCGATTTCGCTTTGGGCATGCGGCGGAACATGATTTAGGGGATGGCAGGGTGCTGTTGGATTCCTATCACTGCAGCCGTTACAACACTCAGACGCGCCGCTTGACCACGGAGATGTTTGAGCAGGTCATCGAACGAGCGCGGCATCTGGCCCAGGGCCAGGCTCTGCCATGAATACCGAGCTTTCGGCGGGCGAAGTAGTTTTTGATCCCAAGCTATTTGTCGACAGCCTGCCGGGCCGCCCGGGCGTTTACCGCATGCTGGATAGGGAGGGTCAGATTCTTTACGTCGGCAAGGCCCGAAATCTCAAGAGCCGGGTCTCATCCTACTTTCAGCCGAGCAATGTCCAGCCCAAAGTCCAAGCGCTGATCGCCAAGACAGTCAACATGGAAGTAACGATCACCAACTCGGACACCGAGGCGCTGCTGCTCGAGTACAACCTCATCAAAAAGCACCGCCCCCGCTTCAATGTGGTGCTGCGCGATGATAAGAGCTTTCCCTATTTGCATTTGGAGGCCCATCACGAATTTCCTAGGCTAAATTTTTACCGCGGCTCGCGCAAAGAACCGGGCAAGTACTTTGGTCCCTACCCCTCCGCGGGCGCCGTCAGGGAGACATTGCAGCAGCTGCAGAAGCTGTTCCGGATACGCAACTGCGACGACACCTATTTCGCAAACCGCTCCCGGCCTTGCTTACAATATCAAATTCAGCGCTGCACGGCGCCCTGCGTCGGCTTGGTCTCGAAGGAGCATTACGCACGCGATGTGGGCGCGGCGATCAAAGTATTGGAGGGCAGGAATGCCGAAGTCGGCGAGGATCTCGCCCGGCGCATGGAAGCGGCCGCGGCGCGCCTGGATTTCGAGGAGGCGGCGCAGCTGCGGGACCAACTCGCCAAGCTCAAGGTCATTCTCTCGCAGCAGATTGTCACGGCCGGGGCTGATCACGACGCCGATGTGATCGCTATTGCAGCCGCCAATGGCGAGTTCTGCGTTGCGTTGATGTTCGTACGGGCAGGCCGTAGCCTTGGCAGCACCACGTTTTTTCCCAAAGCGCCTCTGGCCGAGCTGCCTGAAGTGCTGGCCGCATTTGTCGTGCAATATTATTTGGAGCGCGACGCGCCCGCCGAAATTATTTTAGAACAAGATTTCGACGAAATGCAGTTGCTGGAATCAACCCTCGCGGCGCGCCTGTCGCACAAGGTGCGGATTTGTTCCTCGGTGCGCGGAATTCGCGCGCGTTGGCTGCAGATGATGCACAACAATGCAGAGCAGGCCCTCAACATGCGGCGCCTTGCCCGCGCCGGCATCGAATCGAGCCTGGAGGACTTGCGCGAGATATTCGACCTCGAAGAGGCGCCGCATCGACTCGAATGCTTCGACATCAGCCACACGGGCGGCACGGATACCGTTGCCTCGTGTGTGGTTTTCGGTGAAGAGGGCCCTTTGAAGAACGACTACCGGCGCTTCAACATCAGCGGTATCCAGCCCGGCGATGACTACGCGGCGATGTATCAGGCGTTGACGCGGCGTTATAAACGCGTTCGCGACGGTGAAATCGTCAAGCCGGACATCTTGTTGATCGACGGCGGTAAGGGCCAGTTGTCCGCAGCGGCCAAGGTGCTCCGTGAGCTCGGTGTCGAAGGAATTACGATGATCGGGGTGGCGAAGGGTGTGGATCGGCGGGCCGGGCAGGAACAACTGTTCTTGTTGGGCCAGGACACCCCCACTATACTGCCACCGGACTCCCGGGCATTGCATCTGATTCAGCGAGTGCGCGACGAAGCGCACCGTTTCGCCATCGCTGGACATCGGCGAAAACGAGCTAAACGACATAACCAGTCGGTTCTTGAGACCATTCCGGGATTGGGGCCAGTCAAACGGCGCGAACTGCTGAAGCAGTTCGGCGGCCTACAAGGAATTCTCCGTGCAGGTATTGATGATTTCATCCAAATTCGCGGTCTCGGGCGGGAGCTGGCCGAGGTAATTTATGAACACCTCCATCCCGGTCGTTAGACCCAAGTCTCATTGGAATTTGCCAAACACGCTCACTTGGCTGCGCATTCTGATGATTCCCGGCGTGGTGATTCTCTTCTATATGCCCTTCTGGTGGGCGCACCCGGCTGCCGGCGTGGGTTTTGCTTTGGCAGGGATTACTGACAGCCTCGATGGTTATTTTGCGCGCAAGATGGGCTTGACCTCCCGGCTCGGCGCGTTTCTCGATCCGGTCGCGGATAAATTGATCGTCGCCGCCGCGCTGGTACTCATCGTCAGCTCCGATCCGCGGTGGTTTATCGTGATCATGGCCACCGTCATCATTGGACGCGAAATTGCCGTATCTGCTCTGCGCGAGTGGATGGCCGAAATCGGTGCCCGCGGGCGCATCAAAGTCTCGATGCTCGGCAAGTACAAGACCATCATGCAAATATTCGGCCTCTCGATGATGTTGTTTCAGCACGATTTGCTGGGCGTTCCGATCTATCGGCTCGGGCTGGTGCTAACCGCCATCGCGGCCGTGCTCACCCTATGGTCGATGATTTCGTATTTGAGGCTCGCATGGCCTGAGCTTCGGGATAGCTCGAACCTGTAGGCGGCGCCTCAGCCGACAGCGCAGCCGCGCGCTGCCCAAAGCAATGGAAATTGCCGGTCAGTTCAAGGCTTTAGCCGCTGTTTTCGCCCACTTCTTCTTGACTCCAGGCAACACGGCCCTACAATTGCGCGTCTGTTTACGCGGGAATAGCTCAGTTGGTAGAGCGCAACCTTGCCAAGGTTGAGGTCGCGAGTTCGAGCCTCGTTTCCCGCTCCATAATTTTCCTAGCACGCATAAACAGTTAGACGCATTCGGGCGTTAGGTTCTTAGGGGTAAAGGACAAGTTCCCGCGCCAGGCTGCCCTCGCCGGGGGTCGATACCGCGTCCGGATTCCTGACGACCGATGCGGATGTGTTCCGAGCTCGCCGGCCGGGGATGCTTTCATGGTCGCAGCCCTGGTAGGTCGCGTTCATCATGCTGTTTAAGGCCGGGCCGTTATCTGTGGACATCACGAACTGCGTTGAATGCAGCATCCTGTGTCAACTGTTCTATCTGAGCAGCGCTCGAGTCGTGCTGCGAACGCGTCGAGTGCGCGATGCCAGCGTGTATCGAGCGCAGTCGACGTGACCATGCCAGACGCATTGTCTACACCTGTTATCGATCTAAAAGCCTTTGTGCCAGCCAAAGACTTTGCTCTGTCGCAGCAGTTCTACGCGGACCTGGGCTTTCACACCAAATGGGCGGATCAGTCTGCGGCAGAACTGCGACTCGGATCCTTCGGCTTTCTTTTGCAGGCCTTCTACGTAGAGCAGCACGCCGGCAATTTCATGATGCATCTGATGGTCGAGAATGCCGATGTGTGGTGGCAACACATCGAGACGGTGGGTTTCCGAAACAAATACCCGAACATCCTGCTCAAAGCGCCCGAGCTGCAACCCTGGGGGCTGCGGGTGCTGTACCTCAGCGATCCGAGCGGTGTGCTGTGGCACATCGCAGACCGGCGCGCCTAAGCCGACTCGCAATGCCTGCGGATCCGTCTGATCGCACTTGGCGGGTCGGTGGCCTTAGCGTATGGAGTAACCCTTTCTTGATGCCACCCCAATTATTAAGAGTGAGATGCAAAAATACGCCACTACCAATAAAGGCGTCCAATGAGCGGTATTGGCGAGTGCGCCCCTGGAGCGCGATTGCGCGTTTTGTGCGCCGCCCGCCAGTCTGCGCTAGCTAGAGCAGGCTTATGAGTGCCGCAGGAAAAATCACACCCACGCCGAGAAGCCACCAGCCCGTACGTTTATGTTTGATGTGGGTCAATCCCATCCAAAGCCCCAACAGAGTCGAAGTTGTAAGAGCAACCGCCACCAGCAGAAAGTACCATTTGAGCGTGAGCGTGCCGGGCGAAGACTCCTTTTCGTGCTCCTCCCGAGCGGGCGCTTGCTCGCTGCCGCCTAAGGCCGTCTTTGGCGGCTCCTCCGATTTCTCTTTCTCGCCGAAGACCTGATCTTTGTGAAGCGCGCTCAGCTTCTCGAGCAAGAGAGGCGGTTTATAGGTGCCGTGCGCCTCGTGAAGTGTAAAGAGTTGAAATGCCCCGGTAACGGCGAAAAATAAAACGCTCGGCGCGATTAGAATTCCCAGATACGTATGCCAAGTGCGGATCCATAACATTAAAAACCTCCATGACGCTCATACTCGATTCACTTTGATTGCAGGCGAATACTCGTTCCGGGCATTCGAGCAGTTGCCGTCAAACTCGCGCATCCTAGCGCGTGTGCGTTACGCGAGCCGTATAAAAAAACTAGACGTAAAGATCCGCTGAGGGGCTAACCTTGCGCGCGGCCTTCGGGACGAACCTTGGCGCTGCCTACGCTTACATGCTAATGTTGCGCGCACGGATCACCGCCAACGGGCGATGATAGTGAGGGGAATCATAGGGTTGGCTCTGATAGCTCTCGACCTTCTTAGGGTTGAGGTCGCGAATCCGAGCCTCGTTTCCTACGTCGATATACTCAGGTTGCGGTCGCGCCTTCGAATGGTCGCACGCATCAGCAGATCGATTTTTTAAGGCTAAGTGGCAGAGTGGTCATGCAGCGGCCTGCAAAGCCGTGTACGCCGGTTCGATTCCGACCTTAGCCTCCATCTTCCCGCTGTACTAAAAATCACACATTGAGCCACACCGCCTTGCGTTTCTTCGAGGGCGCGCACGCTGATTTATTGCGAACGCGATGGGTGTGGCTGGGATCAATCCAGAAGGATCGAGTAGCAGTGCCCGAGCTAATGAGGCGCTGCGCCACGGCTTGAGGTCGAACGCTCAATGCCGCGCGTTTGTACGGATTTCAATGCGATGCCGGGAGCGAGTAGAATTCCCTGCCATGTCTGAAGAGATCTCGAATTTGGCGACGTTGCGCCCCGCGAATTTGGCTAATCCCGTGGACTTGCGCCGGATCGGCGCGCATCCCGATCAATGGTATCCCCTGGCGTGGTCACATGAACTCAAAGTCGGCAAAACTCTGCCGCGGCGGTTCAGCGGCGACCCGATTGTGCTTTACCGCGGCACCAGCGGGCGCGTCTACGCGCTTGAGGATCGCTGCGCGCATCGCCAGGTGCCGTTGCACTTGGGCGTGGTGAGTGGCGATGATCTTAAGTGCCACTACCATGGCTGGGTTTACAACTGTTCCGGCAAGTGTGTGAACGTGCCCTACCTGGGGCCGGAACGGCTGCCCGCCGGCGTCAAAAGTTATCCGGTGCGAGAGATTGACGGATTGATATTCGCGTTTCCGGGAGACGCGACTTTGGCCGAGGGCCGGGCGCCTGCCAGCCTAGGATCCTCCCAGCGCAAGGACTACAAGACTCGGAGGTTGAATCGCGAAGTCGCCTGCCACTACACCTTTATGCACGAAAATCTTTTCGACATGAACCATCAGTTCATGCACCGCAAGCAGATGGGCTCGATCAGAGCGCGCTGCCTTGGGCGCAATCACGGCGAGAATTGGGCCGAAGTCGAATATAGCTTTAGCCGCACGGAAGGAAAGTCATCCGTCGGCGAACACGTCATCGTTGACTTGATGCGCAAGCGCGACGGAGCGAAGACGGAGTTCTGCGATCACATGCGTATCCGTACGGATTATCCGAGCCAAAGTCTGAAGGTCTGGCTGGGAAGGGAGATCAAACCATCTGACGATCCTGTCCTCGATGTGTGGCTGGGCTACACGCCCTTGGACCGCGAGCAACGCACCAACCGCACCTACGGATATCTGTCGGTGAAGAAACCGAGCTTTCCCGGGATCATTCATGCCGCATGGCCCTTCGTGACCTGGTTTACCGAGAACATTTTTCGCGAGGACAAGGACATTGTGGAACACGAACAGCGAGCCCATGATGCGCAAGGCGCCGATTGGAACAATGAAGTGTTTCCGCCCATCAGGGATTTGCGCGGCGTTTTGGCTCGTTGTGGCGTGCCGTTGAAGTAGGGAAGGCCCTCGTCATGCCCGGGGTATCGAGTCCCATCTAGTCCTCATCATGATGCCAAACCCGCAGCACTTGCCGCATTCCATTGCTTCGCAGCGACTGCCGTGGGATGCACGACTGGCGCGCCGCTTGATAGCGCCGCTTGTGAACAGCCGCGTGACGCCCAATCACCTCACTACTTTACGCCTGGGTGTGGGCTTGGGAGCGGCATGTGCACTGATACCAGGAAGTTACGGTTGGTCCAATCTAGGGGCCTTACTGTTGGTGGTTTCGAATTTCCTCGACCACACTGATGGCGAGTTGGCGCGCATGAGCGGTAAGACCAGCCGGGCCGGGCATCTTTATGATTTATGGAGCGATGCGGTGGTGACCGTTCTGGTGTTCATCGCCATCGGTATCGGCGTCGCCGCAAACCGCGTCGATATGCGCTTTTCGCCCGTGGCTTTAGGGTTCCTCGCCGGCATCGCGATCGCGTTGATTTTCTATTTGCGCATGCGTATCGAGGAAATGCATGGCAAAACCGCCACCCGGCAGGCCTCGCTCGGTGGCTTCCAAACTGAAGACGTACTCTATCTGTTTCCGCTGGCGACGCTCAGCAACGTGCTGGCGCAGACCCTGCTCGTGGCGGCCATCTGCGCGACCGTGTACGCCATATGGGTGACGGTGGACTACCAACGGAGGCTGCGCCGAGATCGGCGCTTGACCGCGGGGGCTGCCGGATAAGCGTCCCAGCCCTAAGGCTACGATTGAAATCCCTGGATGCGCGAGAGTTGCGCGTCGAGTATGTCAATCAGGGCGCTTTCCTGTATGTCGAAAATTTCCTGCCGCCCGAGGTTACCGCGCAATTAATCGCCGCCGCCGCCGCCCTGGGCTCACAGGTCAATCGCAATTACTTGCCGGGGCACAAGCAAGGCGGAAGCGTCAGCCGCCATACAATCGACGATTTGGCGCCGATGATTGCCGATCTATATCGCGCCGAACCGCTTCGAGATTGGCTGGAGCAGTTGACGGGGGAGCATTTACTTCTCACTCCGCCTCAAGATCCGCACGCCTACGCACTCTATTTTTACACCCGGGAGGGGGATCATATCGGCTGGCACTACGATACCTCGTACTATGCGGGGCGCCGCTATACCTTGCTAGTGGGCATCATCGATGATTCCTCATGCCGTCTTGACTACCAGCTGCATACCCGTGACCCAGGTGGCTCGGTGGGCGGTGGCTCCATCAAAATTCCTCCCGGCGGTTTGGTGGTCTTCAACGGCGATGCGCTGCGCCACCGCATCACACCGTCGCGGCAAGGGGAGACTCGAATCTCTTTGACCTTTGAATATGTGACCGATACGCGCATGCATCCCTGGTGGCGGCTCATTTCCAACATGAAAGATGCCTTTGCCTATTTCGGTTTTCGTCAGGTGTTTCGCCGCATCGGTGGCCGAGCCCGATGACCAGGACGGCGCGCTGGCTTTTGAGCTTGGGCGTACTGCTGTTCCTGGCTTTGCTGGTCTCGCAGGACCTGTCGGCCATCCTGTCGATTCTGTCCCGCGCCCTCTGGGGTATGCTAATCGTCGCCTTGTTCCATTTGGTGCCCCTGGTGCTCGACGCGCTTGCGATCCGCGTGCTCATCCGATCCGGGGCGAGCCGCCGGCCCTTGCGCCATTCCTTGACCGCACGTTGGCTGGGAGAATCTGCCAACAGCCTCATGCCGGGTGGACAACTCGGCGGTCCAGTGATCATGACCCGACATCTGAGCCAGTGCGGCATGCGCATGAACGAGGCCGCCGCGGCGATCACGGTCAGCACCACTCTTCAGAGCGTTGCGCAAATCCTGTTCGCGCTGATGGGTGCCGCAATGCTAGGTGCACAAGCAGGCCGCTTGGCTTTGCGTCTGGATACAATCGTGTTCATTGCCAGTGCTTTTCTGGCCGTGCAGGTCGGCGGGTTTTATTTAATTCAGCGCCGCGGCCTTTTCAGCAAACTGGTGCGAGGTGTGAAGCGTCTTTCCGGCAAGCGCGACTGGTCGCAGTGGATCAGCCATGCGCAGGCTATGGATACTGCAGTGCAGGCGGCGTATGGCCGCAACGGCGCCGTAACGATGAGCTTTTTCTTGAGCTTGCTCGGCTGGCTGGTTGGCACCGGCGAGGTATACCTGATTCTTCGTTTTCTCGGCACACCCATCAGCTGGCGCGATGCATTGCTGCTCGAGAGCCTCGGCCAGGCGATTCGCGGCGCCGCCTTCGCCATTCCGGGCGCATTGGGAGTTCAGGAGGGCGGCTATTTGCTGCTCGCGCCGTTGGCCGCTCTCGGGCCTGACACGGCACTGGCGTTGTCGTTGGCAAAACGTGCGCGCGAGTTGTTGTTAGGCGTCCCCGGCATTCTGTATTTGCACTGGTCGGCGCGGGGCCGCGTGTCTGCCGCCGGCACAGCCCCGCCGTGAGTTAATATCCCAGCTTGCATTTTGAAGGATTTCGATGCGCGCGATTATTTTGGCGGCCGGTCGAGGCGTTCGCCTGCAACTACCCGAGGACAGTCAAGTGCCGAAATGCTTGTTGCGCTTCGGCGGGCTGACGCTGCTTGAACGGCACCTGCGCATGCTCAAGAGCGCCGGCGTTAGCGAGGTGGTGCTTGCCTTGGGATTTCGCCACGAGCTGGTGGAGTGGGAGCTCGATAATTGGGGTTGGGATCCGCGCCCCGAGATCGTGCTCAATATGAACTTCGAGCTCGGCAGTGTGTTGACCGTGCACACCGTTGCGGACGCCATGACTCGGGGCGGAGATATTTTGCTGATGGACGCTGACGTGCTCTATGACGAACGCATCTTGCGAGCGCTGGTTGAAGGAGACGGGCCGCTCAATCAACTGCTGATCGATCGCGATTTCGAGGCCGGCGATGAGCCGGTCAAATTGTGCGTGCGTCGCGGGATTCCGATCGAACTGCGCAAGCAGGTGGCAGCGGGCCTGGAGTTTGACACCATCGGGGAGTCAGTCGGGTTTTTTCGATTCGATGAGGCCGGGGCGAGGCGCCTTGCGGACTTGGTTGCAGGGTATGTCGATAGCGGCCGCGCCCACATGCCGCACGAAGAAGCGGTGCGCGATTTGATCCAAGAACGAAGTCAGCGGCTCGAAATCGCAGACGTCACCGGCTGGCCATGGATCGAAATCGACTTTCCGAACGATGTGCTGAGAGCTGCCCAAGAAGTGCTGCCGCAGCTTGAGCCCTTATCAGGAGGCGATTGAATGTATACGCCTATCAGCAGCCGCCAACGCAGCGCGCCAATCTAGTGCCGTACACGCGATTGCTGCCGTGAAAAATCTGTTGTTCGCGGCCCTGACCGCTATCCTCTTGCAACCTGCATTCAGCTCATCGAGCAACCCGCCGAGCGAAGCCCCTATACCATTGCCTGCCGTTCCTCAACCCGCGCCGCCCATCGGGCCGGCCGCCGATGAACCGCAGTGGACCAAGTGGTTCAATCCCGCCACTGCGCCGTTCATCCCCGTGCCCTTAATTGCAACGGACCCCAACAGCGGAGTGACTATCGGACTTATTCCAACCTTGGTGTCGACCGACGAGAACCACGACATCCGCAGGATCGTCGCGCCCGATGTCCTATACAACCCGAACTTCGGTTTCGGCGTGCACGGGCGCATTTTTGCTTACTCCTCAGCCGACGCACAATGGTCCGCGGTCGCCGGCATCAAAGAAAGAGTGGAGCGCGAATTTGACGGCGAGTATGAAATCGGGCGGTCCCGTGCGGGTCCCTGGTCTGTCATTTACAGTTTGATCTATGACCGCAACGGCTCCGCCCGATTTTATGGCGTGGGCAATCAATCTCGGCGGCGTGCACAAACCAATTTCATCAATCAACAAGATCTAGGACAGGTACAGCTGGGCTTTAATTTAAACCATACCTGGCAAATTCTTTATACCGCTCATGAGAAAGTGGTGGACGTGCTGCCGGGCACGCTCAACGGCATTGCATCGATCCAAACGCGATTCCACTCCGTTCTGGGTACTCACAAGCAAATGCTCAATCGGCTGTCCGTGGTGTACGACAGCCGCGATGATTCTACAGTGCCTAGCAGTGGCATGAAATGGGTGGTGTACGGCGGCCTTGCCGCTGAGCAGGGTTTGTTCAACGATTCCTCCTACAGCGAGGCCGGAATCGATGGTCGGGGCTTTTGGCCGGTTGCGCCAGACATTGTGCTGGCGGCGCACCTATCGCTGCGTTACTTGCCTACGGCCAAGCACGTGCCGTTTTGGGCTTTAAGCAGTCTTGGTGGCGGTCAAGTCGAGATCGGCGGCGAGCAACCGCTGCGCGGCTTCGGTGACGGTCGATTCTATGATCGAAACTCATTCGCGACCACGCTGGAGCTGCGCCGCAAAGTGTTCGCCTTTGATGCGGTCACCACGAAACTGGACATCGAACTTGCGCCCTTTGTTGATTTCGGCCGCGTTTTCTCGCGTTCCAATACGAATCCACTTTTTCACGTGCATCCGGTAGTCGGCGTGGGATTTCGCGGAATCGCCAGGCCGTTCGTTGTCGGCTACGTGGACATAGGCTACGGCAGTGACGGACCTGCGGTGTTCACCGGGCTGAACTATCCTTTCTGATAGCATTGGATGCGGCACAAAATGCGGGGGCAGGGTGAGCAGCACTTCCTTTGAAATCATTTCGGTTCCGGTTTCCGATCAAGAAGGCGCCCGGCGGTTCTATCGGGACGTTTTGGAGTTTGACTCGTCGCGCGAGGAGGCCATGGGGCTGAACGGCTGGTTCGATTCCAAGCGTCCGGACGGCTTGCAAGGGGTCACGATGAACCTCACCGACATCGAGCAGCAACCCTGGGGCCGGTTTACGATGTTCAAGGATCCCGACGGAAACGGTTGGATCCTGCGGCAGCGGCCCGCTTAATTGCCTGTCGCACGGACAACACGGCTGAGGGCTGGGAGCTCGCCGTCATGAGCGACCCCCCCGCTTCTCGCACATCGCTCGGCTTCGGCATTTCTCCCAAGGCGAGTGTTCCAAAAAAAAGCAGTGATGATGTCCCGCGCGGCAGCTCCCGCAACGCACGCGTGATGGTAGTGGACGGCGACCCGGAAATGCGCCGCCTGTTGAGCGCGCGGCTCATCGGTGCAAAATATGCAGTGCAAAGCGTCGCAAGCGCACAGCAGGCATTGGACGCCTGCGTGCGTTCGCGTCCGCATCTCGTGATCACGGATCTGCGGTTGGAGCGGATGGACGGACTCGCCTTGCTCAAGGAACTAAAGAGCCGTTGGCCGGATTTGGCCGTTATTATTTTAACTGCTCACGGGACGATTCCTGAAGCCGTGCAAGCCACTCAACGCGGCGCCTTTGGCTTCCTGGTCAAACCGGTAGATAAGCCTGAATTGCTGGGACAAGTTGCACGGGCCATCCGCAGCTCGGCCTTCAGTTCAGTGGAGGGGGACTGGCGCGCCGATATCGTCTCGCGAAGCGATCTCATGGAGGAACGGCTTGGTCAGGCCAATTGGGCGGCGGGCAGCGATGCGCCGGTTCTGCTGATGGGCGAGAACGGAACGGGAAAAGAGCTTCTCGCCCGTGCCATCCATGCAGCCAGCGCACGACGCGAGAAACCCTTTGTCGTCGTCAATTGTTCGGCCGACGCAGCCGGTTTCTCGGCGACGAGTGCAGCTCAAGGTGGCACCTTGATGCTCGAGGAAATCGGTGACTTGTCCATCGAAGTGCAAGACAAATTCATCGCGCTGCTGCGAAGTAATTCTCCGGCCATGTTTCGACTCATCTGCACCACTTCGAGAGACCTCAACGAGGAGATTAAATCGGCAAGCTTCCGCCAAGAGCTGTTGTATCAGATCAACATTCTCGCTATCGAGATACCTCCGTTGGGCCGGCGCCGCGAGGACATTCCGCTGCTCGTTTCGCATTTCTTGGAGCAAGCCGTCGAGCAGGGCGGGCAGAAAAAGATTTATACGCGGCAGGCAATCGAATTGCTGGCAACCACCGATTGGCCCGGCAATGTGCGGCAGCTCTTCGACCTGGTGAAGCAGAACATGGCGCTGGTGAGCGGTGAAGTCATGACGGAGGAGTTCGTCCAGAAGTCTCTGAGCAGCGATGCGGGGCGGCTGCCTGCGTTGGACGAGGCCCGCGATAATTTCTCGCGCGCCTATCTTGCCAACAAATTGCAAAGAACGAAGGGCAATATCACTAAAGCCGCGCGGCTGGCGAAGCGCAGCCGCACCGATTTCTACAAATTGCTGGAGCGCTATTGCCTACAATCCCAGGACTACAAGAGTGACGATCCGCCGACGAGCGCGCCAAAGCCGCGAGGGAGCTAAAGTGCGGCTCACGTGTGCACATGAAGTCCCGAGCGTAGTTAGTGCATAATCAATCGCATGAGTGAACCTCGAAGTTCGCGTCTACGGCCCGCGGGACCGATGGTGGTCACGACCGTTCGACAGCCGGACCCCATCCAGACTGCCTGCGTCACGGTACTTTTTGCTGACCTGCGAGGCTACACCGGGATGGTTGAACGGCTGCCCGCGGCAAGGGTGGTGCCGCTGTTGGATGAATTCTTTCGGGTCTTGGGCGGCGCCGCCAACAAGTTCGGTGGTCAGGTGTATCACATGGCGGGCGATGGCATCATGGCGGGATTCGGCGTCAAGCCTCAGAGCGGCGACGGAGCCGGCAAGGCCCTTGCTGCCGGTCACGCCATGCTGGCAGGCTTCATGCCGGTTGCGAAGCGATGGCGCAGAGAACTGTCGATCGACGCTGGGATTGGCATAGGCCTACATTTGGGCGAGGTCGCGTTCGGCCTTTTGGGGCCTCCGAAACGCAAGACCACCACCTTGGTCGGCGATACCGTAAACGTCGCAGCGCGACTGTGCAGCCGGGCGCGCGCCGGTGAGGTGCTATTTTCTTGCACGGTCGCCGCGGCACTGCGTGATTCGCCCAGTAGCGATGGAAATGCGAGATTTTCCTCGTTCTTGCAACTTCCGCAGTTTGAACTTCGCGGCCGGCGTGGCCCAATCGATATCTGGTGCGTGCCCGCACCCGATCGCGTGACGCTGTAGGTCCTGAAACATTGGTGCCCCGAGCCGGGGTCGAACCGGCATGGCCTTGCGGCCAACGGATTTTCTTACCCGCTACGACTTGCGCCGCCGCGCAGATGCGCGTTTGGAGTCTGGAGTGCGCCTCGACCGTGGGTGTTCGTTAAAAACGCCTTTAGGTCCCCGCCGTCCACTCTCTACACCTGCCGCCCGTCTGCACGGGTCCGGATTGGCTCGGCGTTGCCTCGGGAGTTCCGGGGGTTCGCCGACTTTGACGGGATCCGGCAGTGCGTTTCCGCGGCTGCCGCTCAATATTTTTTTAAGTCCGTTGCGTCTACCAATTTCGCCATCGGGGCCAAGCGCCCCAGTGTACCTGGGATCCACTGCCCACGGCGAGATGCGGCCCTCGAAGGTGGGGACCTGACGCTTCAGGTCCCCGCGCCCTTATGCTATTTGTCGTCGAGCTTAGTAACTTTGGTACCTTCAAGCGAAATATCGCCCATTAGGCCCTTTTCACCAAAGACGAAGGCCAGGATGGGACGTTGCAATGTCTGGGTGTCATACGAGCCGCCAGCACCCTTGGACAGCACCGCAACGCCGGTATCGGCGCCGATAGTCCAGCCATGGCTAGTGGTGAACTTGTCCAGCGCTTCCTGCGTCATGAACAAGATGATTTCCTTATGTTTCGCTAAGCCAAGCGTCAAACCGACCGAGGCAGATGCAACGCTATAGTAGCTCACCGCTTTGCCGTTGATGAGCAATGCGCCCTCGCCGAACTGACCGCCGACGCCCACACCGCCCTTCGTAACCTTGGGGAATACCAAGACGCCTTTGGCGCGAGGGAGTAAGTCCTTGTGCATCGGATTGAGTTGATCGAACTGCTGCATCGTGGCATGCACGCCCTGATCAATTGCCGCCCTCGTTTCGCCAAAGGACACGGAACTTGCGAACAACATGACCGCGGCAAGGCTCACCGCCGCAAACAAACTTTGAGATTTCATAAATCTTCCCTTTCGTTATGGGTTGTTAACCTCCCAAGTCTAGGTAAGGGACCTGGCTTGACTAGGCTCGCTGCCCGCGAATTGCAGTAGGGATCCGCTTACGGTCCGGGGGCGGCCGCGAAGACGGCCGTGGTTTGTTATACTAATAAGATACGCCGAATAGGCTTATAGGTGATGCAACCGTGCGGGGCGGCTGCGCAAGGAAGCCCGAGGCGATTGATGTTTGGTTTTTTTGAAAAGCGTGTTTCCCCCTATCCAGATGGCGCGGCCGAGTCGCTTCCTCAGGGCTTCTTCCCGTTTCTCTGGGCGTGCGCTCGAGGTGCCCGGCGCTACATCGCCTTCATGACTCTGCTAACCGCCGTGATCGGCGTGTTCGAGGCGTTGCTCTTCGGCATGCTCGGCAAAGTCGTGGATGGGCTTGCCAAGGTGCAGCCCTCGCGGCTCTTCATGGATCAACGCGGGCACCTCCTGATGTTGTCCGCCGTGTTGTTCGGCAGCGTCGCCGTGGTCGCGCTGCAGAGCCTGCTCAAGCAACAAGCGCTGGCGGGCAATTTCGCGATGCGGCTGCGTTGGAATTTCCACCGTAATATGCTCGCGCAGAGCTTGAGCTTCTATCAAGACGAGTTTGCCGGCCGCGTGGCCACCAAGGTAATGCAAACCGCGCTCGCTGTTCGCGATACGTGGATGATCCTCGCCGACATTTTAGTGTTTGCGGTAATTTATTTCGTCACGATCGCCCTAGTGGTGGGCAATTTCGATCTGTGGCTGCTGGCGCCCTTTGCAGGCTGGCTCGTGGCATATTTGGCGGCGATTCGCTACTTCGTTCCCCGCCTCGGCGCCGTCGCGAAAGCCCAGGCAGATGCGCGTTCTT
>JANYAD010000078.1 GCA_025355165.1 Gammaproteobacteria bacterium
GTAAGGCTTCAGATGAGGCAATGCGGACACCCGTCATTGCTGCAGGCGGTCTCGTCGATGGCGCCGACATCGCCGCGGTACTACGGTTGGGCGCAAGTGGGGCCATGCTGGGCACGCGCTTCGTCGCTAGTAACGAGAGCCGCGCTCATCAGGATTATAAAAATGCTCTGGTGGATGCGCAGGCTAAGGATACGGTGCTAACGGGCTGCTTCGACGGGGGCTGGCCGCATGCGCAACATCGAGTACTTCGAAACTCGACATTTACATCCTGGGAGGCCGAAGGCTGCTTGCCAGCCGGTCGGCGTCCGGGCGAAGGGGACCTGATTTCGGCACGGAACGACGTGACTATCATTAGGTATGAGGACGTACCCCCAGATCGCGACATGAGCGGCGATGTGCTCGCTTGTTGCCTCTACGCAGGGTGCGGTGTCGGCAAAATCAAAAGTATCGAGGCGGCGGGTGTACTCGTACGAGGACTTTGGCGTGAAGCTCTGAGGGATCTAAGCACGTGAGTTGCCACAAAGTGCAACCAGTAAAGGTTAGGACGGCCCAGGAATTCGCTCTCTCGTACTACAAAAATGATTACTTTCAGGGGGACGATATTTCATTGCATGGCATTCGATTGTCGCTCCTCTCTGGCGACGAGCTTGGATGCTTTTTCAGACATGCGCTTGGGTTCGGCCAAAGAACAGGACGGCCACCCAAATCTAACGGCACAAAAACCGACGGCGCAAATCAGCGTGATCAGAAATGCCTCAATTGCGCTGCCCATACCGTGTTTTCTAGCGGGTGAGTAAGAAAGGTTTCAACCGAGCACACCCGAATACGCCGGATGGGCGCTATTTTGTGGTAAACGCTCGACTTTGGCGCCTGTCCAATCCCAACCTTGAGGTGAAAGTGCGAGAGCATTGGGTAGCCGAGCTTATGCAGGCCCGTCGCCAAGTGCGCGCCGCTAAATCCGATTGCAGCCTACGGGAGATTGCCAGGAGCCGGGTGGATTTGGCGAAACGAGCCTTAGGTGAGCGCGGTCCCCCTTGGTGGGAGGATGGGGCGCCGGACTACAATCGCCAAAATGTCGCCAACACCCCCTACGCAGCTTGGTTCGCGTCAGTGGCTAACGAGCGGGCGATTGCTGAGGCGCGCCCATTGACTGACGATGATCGATTGATCGAGGCAAAGATCGTCGCATCGCTATTGGACCGCGACGCGGAAGCCTCAACTTGCCCCTCCGAGATCGCCAGATCGCTAAAGCCCAATGATAAATGGCGATCCTTGATGCCTCAGGTCAGAGAAGTGGCCGCTGCGTTGGCTCGGTCGGAGTTGGTTCGGATCACTAGAGGTCCTACTGTATTGAACCCAGACGAGCTGGCGGGCGGGCCGATTAGGATTCGGCGGGGACCGAAGTTCAAAGGGTACAAGCAGCGGTGATTCTGTGCCGCGATGCTCGTCCGCATGCATCGCCCAGGCCGGCACACGCGAAATGCGCGTCGCCCACCGTGATGCCCGATGCAGTGGACATAGAAATCTGGTCTTAAAGACGGTGACCGTCGATCGGGCCACTACAGATGATTATTAGTTTGAGAGCCAAATGAGCGACCTCTTATCATGGCTGCTCGTCGGGTGATACGGCCGCCTCGGTGCCGGAAAAGGCTTGCCACGGATGCGACCGATACGTGCCTAGGCTCGCGCCGAAGCTGACATTGCTGTCAAGCCGCTACTGGCGAAGACTCTCATCCGGTGTCCAGGAACGAGGTCCCGTCAAAAGACCACCCAATGGAAGCGTCACCTTGGGACTAAAAAACTATCGCCTCGCCTATCGGGACTCTCCTACGGAACAGGACCGAATGTCCTATATTTCAAAAATGTCGCGACCAATATGATCAGAAGGCAGCGGTATCACCGAGGATGAGATAAGTGATGTCTTGTCTCGGCTTCGAGAGATTTGCCTGCGCCGGAACGAAGGCAGGGTAGTGAAATGTTCGTGGACATTGGGCAATTCCGTGCGCGGTGTGTTTGTCGTCTTCTTACGGCGTGGAGGGGAAATGAAGAGGCCAATTAGCCCGCCGCCAGTCCGAGGTGGTGGCCGAGACGAGTTGCCAGCCTATGTCGCCAATGGCGTAGTGGGCCTTCGCGTGCGCGAGATGCCTTTAGCTGGAGGACTAACCCTTATTTGTGGTTACACAGGGGAGCATGCTCAACGCCGGATCGAGGCAATTGCGATCGCTCCCTACCCAGTCGCTGCCGATATCCGGCTTGCTGGCGTGTGGCTGTCGGAATCACCGCATGCTGTTTCCATCATTGACCAGGCCTATGATTTCGAAACCGGGGAATTGCGCAGCCGGTTCGAGTTTACGGCGCGCGGCTCTAAGGCGAGCATCGACGTGCTGCTTTTCTGCAGTCGCGAGGAACCAAGCCTTGTGGGCCAGGACATCGCAATTAGAGTTGATCAGGGTGTCGATCTTTGCCTAAAGGCGCTAGTAGATGGACGTGCGGTGGAGGGGCGTGCACTCCATCACTTGCGCGATACGCCGGGCGAGGAGAAGCCCGCGTGCGACGGTGCGGTTCTATGGGAAAGCGCGGGCGCGCTTTCAACGTGCGGTATTGCCTACGTCACGCAGGTTGTGGGCACAGACACAAAATCCGAAAAGCCTCCGCTCAAGAATCGCACGTTGGCAACCTGTTATACCTTCAGAGCCAGGGCGGGGCGAACCTATCACCTGCGGCAGATGGCAAGTCTGATACCCAGCGTGACCCATGCCCAACCGGATTTTCAGGCTGTTCGCTCAGTTGCCTTTGCTAACAAGCGAGGCTTTAAGGCGATACGAACAGCCAATCAGGAAGTCTGGCGCGACTTATGGAAGGGCCGGATTAGACTAGTGGGTGCAGAGCGGCGGTGGCAGGCGTTAGCCGATGCCGCTCTTTTCTATCTGTTCAGTTCAACCCATGTCGCCTCGCCGGCGTCGACCTCGATTTTCGGTCTGGCGACATGGCACGACTATCACTACTATTTTGGCCATGTGATGTGGGACATCGAAACATTTGTTGTTCCTGCGCTCACCCTGCTGCAACCCCAGGTCGCCCAGAGTGTGCTCGATTATCGAACCCGTAATATTGCTGGCGCTTCAAGCAACGCCAGACTGCGTGGTCGATGGGGACTTCAATTCCCCTGGGAGAGCGCGCCTTCATCTGGACAAGAATAAGCTCCGATGCCGGGCTCGGCTTCGTGGCATGAAGATCACGTGTCCCTGGATGTCGCGCGGGCTTTTGCTTTCCATGCCGATGTCACCGGCGATTTGGAGTATCTGCGAGAGAAAGCCTGGCCCATTCTGTCGGGCGTTGCAGACTGGATCATAAGCCGAGTTAAGAAAACTGATCGCGGCTACGAGATACAATCTGCGATGGGAATTGCGGAACGCGAGGTGGAGGCCAATAACCCGGCCTTTACCAATATGGCCGCGATGGTCGTTCTTCGGGACGCGATAAACGCCGCCGACAAGTTGGGTCGCGCCGCTAATCCGGACTGGATAAAGGTTGCCGCAACTATGGTACTTCCAAAGAAGGGCGACGTGGTCATCTCCCACGATGGGTTCAAACCGCATGAAGAAAAAGGCGGGACGCCAGATCCGCTCATGGGCATCTTCCCGCTTGGATTTCCCCTGAGTCAAGAATCAGAGGCCGCGACCCTGAAGTTCTACCTTGGCCTGCGTAAGGGCTACATCGGGAGCCCGATGCTATCTGCCCTCTATGGTGTCTGGGCTGCGTATGCCGGCAAGCGTGCGCTTTCGGCACAATTGTTGGACGAGGGCTATGGACAATTCTGTGTCGATCGGTTCCTTCAAACCTTGGAATACAGGCCGGACGTTTTTCCTGACCAGCCTCGCGCTGGCCCTTTCTTCGCAAATCTGGGCGGTTTTCTGATTGGCCTCTTGACTGGGTTTACTGGACTTCAACCTACGCCGGGTAGTGTGAAGAATTGGGCTAAGCGACCAGTCATATTGCCTGAAGCGTGGACCCGTATAGAAGTAGAGCGTGTCTGGGTGCGTGGCATCCCTCACAAGCTTGTGGCCCGGCAAGGTGCTAAGCGAGCGGAACTGACGCCTACCTAAAGCTGCGCGGTGTGCGTGTTTTCAATTCATCTCATACCTATGCAAGCGATTCTAAGCGCTTCCAGGAGGCCGATATACCGTTGTCACAAGTCAATCGCGCCCATGGGCGAATCAGAACGGACTGATCCGTATTCCAGCCGTCGACCTACATCGAAGTTTCACGAAATCTTGCTAACTCGGTTCTTCAATACAGAGGAACTAGGAATGCACAACGGTCACGGGGAACAGGCAGATAAATTGCAGGATGAGCCGCGCAGTGCGGAGGAGAATAGGTCGGGAGCTGGGGAAAAGGACGAACCAAAGGATCGGGGTCTACCGATGGGCGGCTCTTACGGCGACGTCGACGCGGAAGGCGGAGCCCGCAGCGGCAGCGATTTACCCTCCCAGCAACAGTGATCTTAAAGCGATTGAGGCAATCGCATTGACCGATCTCCTCCCTGACAACGGCGGAGATTCTCGCTTTTTGTAGACGATAAAAATGCACCATTTTCTGGCGCCCGCAAGGCGTGAGACAGCTCAAAACTATAGCTTTTGAGGTGAATTGGTGCAGTCCCAACGTGCTGTCCTGCGATGTGGGCACTCGCGTCTGGCGAATGAGGACTGCGGCTTTGAGGGCATCAGATAACTCGTCAATATGGCTTCGGCCGTCCCCAATTTTTAAAAAAAGAAGCTATTCGATCCACCTATCCCGCCGTTGGTCTGCGCCGCAGCATGATTAACCCCTCGCATCGGGTCTAGACTTGCCGCTCCCGGGCATCAAACCGACATCAAAGAGCGGCCGTGCACGGACTAGGATTTATAAAAACTCACTCACGGAGAGACTCAGATGAAAACTATCATTGCAGTGCTGCTGCCCCTCACGCTGTTGGGCCCGGCGATTGGAGCAGCCGAAAGCCCTTTCGACGGAACCTGGAAGGTGCGAGGCAGCTCGATGCAGTTCTCGGGAAAGCCAGATAACTTCTCGATTAAGGATGGGACTTACAGCTGTGGCAACTGTGTGCCGCCGTTCACTATTAAGGCCGACGGTACCGACCAGCCCACACCAACGCACGACACTCGTGACCATGCGGCCGTGAAGGTGCTGAGCCCCCTGTCCTTCGAGGAGACGGACAAGGTCAACGGCAAGGCAACCATGACGCAAACCACCACGGTATCGGCAGACGGCGCGAAGCTCACCGTGAAGACGACGGACTACACGGGGGCAAAACCCGTCACTTCGACCGTCACCGAAAAGCGCGTCGCACCCGCGGCGGCGGGCGCGCACGCGGCTTCCGGTTCATGGATGACGGATGCGATGCCAGAACTCTCTGAAGCAGGGCAGACCATGACCTTGGCATCAACGCCAAACGGACTCAAGATGTCGGCAAATGGGCGCGTGACTGATGCGAAGTTCGACGGAAAGTCCTACCCGACGCAAAACGACCCCTCTCATACCCTCGTGACGATCAAGAAGATCGGCGATCGGCAGATCGAGGAGCGTGACGAACGCGAAGGGAAGGTATACGACGTCGTCCTAAGCACGGTATCTGCGGATGGTAAGTCTATGACGGTCGTGGACGAGGACCCGGTGCACGGCACCAAGACCTCAATGACCTTCGACAAACAATAACGCTCTGGGAGATCGCTGCGGGTGGACGCCTTGCGGCGCCCACTCGCAGCGTCGCAGGGCGTCCGCTGCCTGACGCTAAAATCGCCGACAGTTGCTGCTCCTCGGCAAGGCTCCGGCACGATGGGTAGCATTTGTTACGGAACTCATTTCCGCGTGCCGCGATTCCGCCCGACGGGCCGAACCCGGCGCGAGCTGCCGGGGAGTCTTTATTCTTGCGCAAGGTGCTGAGGTGGGCGCGCGTGATCAGGCGCATCTCAATGCGCTTGCGGATGCGGACGAAGGTCTTAACTCTTTTTAAGGTCATTGGGTACTCGCGTTATTAATGTGGGCAAACCATTGCATCCCGGGTAGATCCTCAAGCTGGGAGAATATTGATGAAGCCAGCGCCTTGCAGGGCAGCGTGACTGAACCGGGTGAGAAGGTTTTGCAGGTGCAGGTCGATATGAGTCTGCGCGCCTCGATTGTTCCCAGCTAGATTTACAAAGCACCGAGCGCTGGCCGAAACTCCCGCAGCAGGCAAGACTCCTACCTGGATATTTGCTAAATTCCTAGATCCTTGGTGCAAACCACTACCCGCGAGCAGGCTCCATGCACAGTAAACAACATCTGCCTCTGGCTATCGCGGCCTTGAGCCTCGCAGCCCTGAATATCGGCTTTTCTGCGGCGATCGCCGCACCATTCGCGCCCGAGATGGCGCCGGGCCGGCTGCCGAAGAACGTTGTCCCCACCGGCTACAAGATCGACATTGTCCCGAATGCCGCGGCCCTGACGCTGACCGGCCGCGAGTCGGTTGCGCTGCGGGTGCGCACAGCCACCTCAACCATTCAATTCAATTCGCTAAACGAGGTTCTGCACGACGTTCAATTCGATGGGAAGCCGGTAAAACAGACCGTGAGCGATGACAAGGAGCAGTTGACCACCATCACCCTGGCATCGCCGGCGGATGCGGGAAGGCATAGCCTGACTTTTGCTTATTCAGGAAAAATCGAGGACCAGCCGTTCGGATTGTTTGCGCAGCATTACCTGGATCCCAGCGGTGTAAAGCAGACGCTCCTATCGACGCAAATGGAGTCGACGGATGCGCGGCGAATGTTTCCCTGCTGGGATGAGCCGGCATTTCGGGCCACCTTTCAGCTGACCGCCACCGTGCCCGCCGCGTGGGCCGTCATTGGCAATATGCCCATCGCCAAACGAGTGGTTCATGGAGATCTTGCGACGATATCCTTCTTGAACTCGCCAAAAATGCCCTCTTACCTCGTGGAATTCACCGCAGGCGATATGACCCAGATTTCTGCGGATAGCGGCGGCACGCATTTGGGCGTTTGGGCGGAGCGCGGACTGGAGAAAAACGGCGCGACCGCGCTCGCCAATGCGCAGATGATTCTCGCCGACTACAACGAGTACTTCGGCTATCCCTATCCGCTGCCTAAGCTCGACTCACTGGCTATTCCCGGCGGCTTCTCCGGGGCAATGGAGAACTGGGGTGCAATCACCTACAACGATCAGGTCCTGCTCTTGTCTGCATCAAGCAGCACGGGAAATCGCCAGGATGTTTTCAGCATTCAAGCGCACGAGATGGCGCATCAATGGAACGGCGATCTAGTGACGATGGCCTGGTGGGACGACATTTGGTTGAACGAAAGCTTTGCCTCCTGGATGGCCGCCAAGGAAACCGATCGACGCAACCCGAATTGGAAGTGGTCGGAAAGTCAGGATGCAGACAAGGAAGATGCCATGAGCGCGGACGCGCTGCCCACCTCTCACGCCATCCAGCAGCACGTGACCGATGAGCTCGGGGCGTCGAGCGCCTTCGATCCGCAGATCACCTACAGCAAGGGCCAGGCGATCTTGCGCATGTTCGAAGCCTATCTCGGCGAGGATGCCTTCCGGACCGGTATCCGCGGTTACATCAAGGCATTTGCATTCTCCAATGCCACCACCCACGATCTGTGGACTGCCTTGAGTACAGGAAGCGGCAAGGATGTCGGTGGAATCGCGGCGGGATGGACCGAGCAGGCCGGGTTTCCGCTGGTGAGTGTCGCCGTCAATTGCGATGCCGGCGGCGCGCGCACTGTTGCCCTGTCGCAGAAGCGCTTTCTGCTGCGCGGTGTCGCCAAGGAAGCCACGTGGAAAATCCCGCTTCAAATCCGCAGCGGCGATGCAGCGCCGCGCGGGGTGCTCCTGACACAGGACAATCAGCGGGAGCCCGCGGGCCGGTGCGATGAACCCTTGAGCGCCGATGCGGGAGCGCTTGGCTTCTATCGGACCCGGTACGACTCGGCGACCCTGGCGATCAACACCAAAAACTTCGGACAATTGGCGGATTCGGATCGGATTGCCTTGCTGGATGATCAATGGGCCCTGGTCGAGGCCGGGACTGATCCTCTCCCCACTTATTTGGCGCTTGCCTCCTCGATGGGATCCGATCTAGACAGCCGGGCGTGGCTGCAGATCCTCGACGCTGTGGCCACGATGGAAATGGCGGAGCGCGGCGGACCTGGCTACAACGCATTTGCGGGCTACGTTCGCTCGCTGCTGCGGCCCGCGCTCGACCGGTTGGGAATGGCCGCCAAGGCCGATGAAACGCCCGACGTACTGGCGCTGCGGCGCGCACTGCTTCGCGAACTGGGCACGGTGGGCGATCAAGACGTGATTAACATGGCGCGCGACCGCTTCGGGGCATTTGTCACGAATCATCAAGCGATTTCGCCCGATGATCAAGGGGTGATTCTATGGGTCGTCGCGCTCAATGCGGATGCCAAGACTTTCGATGAATTGCACACGATTGCTCGAGCCGCCAAGGATGAAACCGAGATGCGGCGCTACTATGGCGTACTGCCGGCAGTTCGAGATCCAGTCCTGGCGCAGCAGGTAGGGGTTATTGCCTTGTCACCGGAAATCGCGCCGCAGGCCGATACGCTGCGAATGCAGCTCGTCATGCGGCTGGCCGCCGAACACCCGCAACTGTCGTGGCAGCTGTTTCGCGACAACAGCGAACGCCTATTGAAACCTCAAGCGGCAAATGCGCCCCTGGTGGTCGCTAGTTCAGTGCCCGAACGATATTGGAACGGCGTCCCCATTGCCGAGATTGAAGCCTGGGTGCGCGCCCACGTGCCGCCCGAGACGGAATCGTACGTCGCGCGCGGCATGGACACGGCGCAGTTCCGTCTCGCCGAAAAGAAAATGCTGGTGGCTGCCATGGACGCGTACCTGCATCGCTAGGGGTCGATGGGAAATGTGCGCGAGACCTTTCGCCTCTAAGGGGTGTAATAAAGCGGATTAGGCTTGGATGTGCATGCGCTGCCGATAGTGTCGTTTTCAGCTGACGAGCTATTTGTTTTCAAGCAGTTACAAAATGCGTTTTCGGCAGCGCTAGCCGGCAGATGATTCGTTGCGCAGTTTTCGTCTGCACTGCAGGATCTACGAAAAAACGCCATCTCCAACAGTGACCCAGGCCATCACTATAACTTGAGGGCATTGCATCGGTATGCCTTAGACCGTTTCTGCATCGGTGCCGAGGGACTAACTTCGGAGCGTCTTTCATTCATCAGTCGCGTCAGGGCAAGAAATGGCGGGCTGTCAATAATGCGTTCCAAACTCATCGACAATCGCCGACGCCAGTTAGGGTGCTTTGTCGATGTGGCCGGGACATTGACCGGCCTGGTCTCTCCGGTGATGTCGTCAATCTGCAGCATCGTGATCGCTGAGGCACTGCTCGCAAGGAAAGTGTAAGCGGCTTGCGCGAATTGATGCATTGACATGGCGGGATCGGCGTTAAGGCCCAGATCATTGAAGGCCGCTAGCAGCCCTTGCCGGTCGTAGAGTCGGTC
>JANYAD010000171.1 GCA_025355165.1 Gammaproteobacteria bacterium
GTTCATGGCAGATGCTGCCATGAACCGCCTCGAGGTCTTAGAAGTTAAAGCGCACGCCCGCCATGGGGCTGTATTCAGACGTGAAGAGGAAACCTGAGGCCAGACCGTTTTGCACCCGCGACCAGTTGACGCCGAGGTAGCTGTCGAAGCGCTTGGTAAAGTGATAGTCGGCTACCAAGGACAGATCGGCCAACTCGCCGGCGCAGGTGCCCGAACTGGCATTGCGGCAGCTATTGGCGGCGTTGCTCTTCTGATTATAGCCATAACCTGCAGCGGTCAATTCGAACTGCGGCGTAACCGACCAGCGCGCGCCGATCCAGGAGATCTGCAAGATCCTCTGCCTCAAGCCGGCCGGAGACCCGTAGGCAGCGTTGTTGACCACGCCCAAAACGTAGCCACCAATATCGATGGTGCCGACCGGATCGGTGTGCGACGGGTTGTTGTACTTGATGCGCTCCCATCCGGCATACAACTTGATCGGGAAAAAGTCCTTGGCGTTGTAGCTCGCTTGCAGCGAATAACCGGTGTTATCGGAAATCGTCGCCCCCAGCGTGTTGGCGGGATTATATCCGAGCGCCTGAATGGTGGTGACTTGCGCGGCGCTCAAAGAAGAAGCAGCGACTTCGCCGTGCACCACAGCCCACAAAGCATCCAAGGAGAAGCCCGCATAATCCGCGCCGACGTTGAACTCGTTCGAGTTTTGCGGCACATAGCCGTCGCTTCCGAAACCGTGTAAAAACGCGACGTGTCCAGGGCCTACCTGCAGTACGTATTTGAGAGAGTTATCGAGACGGTTGCCTTGCGTGTCCCCCAACCCGCCCGAGGTACCGGACAGAGCAATCGGCGAAAACGCCTGAGCCTGCAGCTGAGGATCGTACTTGGTGAGCATATCGAGCATCAGCCCGTTTTGGCGGCCGAAGGTCAGCGTGCCCATAGACTTGGAACTGAAGCCTGCGAAAGCGACGCCATTTAAGATCTGACCGGCACGGCTGGAGTCACCGGCTGAGGACCTAACCGCTACCGCTTTGCCGTTATTGAGCGCGAGGGATCCCGGTCCATCGACCAGTCTGCCCGACCACGGGTTGAATCCGGTTTCCAGCCTGAAGATGCCGGTCAAGTCGGCAAAGCCGGGAACCGGCTCGACGCCTGACAGGCCGATCTTGGATTGGCTCAAGCCGTTGCCATTGACTGAGGCAATCGAGTGATTGCTGAAACTTTGAATGAAGGACGGCAAGCCCGGGCTCCACAGTTGGCTCAAGGGAGCGCCGTGCGAAACGTATTCGACGCCGATGTCCACGGTGCCGTAGAGAGTGACGCCGGCGTAGGTGAGCGCCGGGGTTTCCTTGCGTTTCGGCTCATCGGTGGCTTGCGTGCCCTGATTCACGGGTGCGGGCCCAGCCACACTGCCGGTAGTCTTCGGCTGCGCAGTACCTTGACCAGCGCTCATCCGGTCGATCTTCTCCTGCATCTGGCGCACTTGTTCTTTGAGCTGCTTGATGTCCTGGGAATCGTCCGCACGGACGATCGAGGGAGCGGCGCAAAGTGATGCGCCCATTCCCATCGCAACCAGGATGGCGTTGCGCACATTTAACTTAAGCATTGCATAACTCCCGCGTTTTTCGATTGTTGGATTTAATCGACGTATTGTTACAACGATGTGACGCTTTCTTTTGTCCGTATTGTTACCGCGTTGCGGACATCAAGCTACATATATCATATGGCGCCAAAACATCAACTGGCGAGCGTGGCTTTTCCGCCACAACTCGCCAAGCCGATTGGCCGTCTGCGTCACCGTGAAAGTCGATCGGACACCTCACCGGATTACCTGTGAGAGATGCAAAAAAGCACGCGACGAACTCCCCTTTTCTCTGTCCATTGCGACATGAGGACCGGCATGGTCATGCGCCAGCGGCACGCGGGTGTCCCCATCCAACATCTTTTCCCAAAGCCGTGGCCCATACCACGCGCCAGCGATCGAAACGACTGTCTGTCTTCGCCTGCCGGAAAAGCTCACCTCGGCTGCCTTGAGCGGGCTTTTGGCGTGCGGCAGAAGATTTTCTGACATCGCGCAACCGCGCCACGACCTTAACATCAAGATGCGAAACACCTGGCGGCTTGCCGCTTCAAAGCGCCACTTTGCGCCCTTGGGCAAGAATTTCGCTGCCGCTACGAAAGCCCATTACAAGCACTGGAGTTTAACGTCTCGAATAGAGCACGCTTGCAGCAACCGAGAATGGGTCAAGCACGCGTATTGCCGCGTTGTTTGAATCGGCCTTGAATGCACAGTCGACAAGATTAAGCGTGTTGGCAGGGGTGCGCTCCCCTCGCGTATGTGCGCTAACCCCAGTCCAACAGATCCCAATGGTAGGAGCCCGCGTCGGTTGGTCGCTTTCGAAAGTCCGCCGCCATCGCGCATCGGGCTTGAGTCATGGCGCTGACCTGCTGATGGTGCGCCGGAAAGCGGCAATGATTGCCGGCTGCGGGCGCCGGATGTCCGGCATGGCCTGGTAGTTTTGCCAGCCTCCCCCGAGACTCCTGTAGAGGCGAACGAACTGTTCGCCTTGGATGACTTGAGCTGCCGCGTACTGCTCCTGAAGAGCATAGTACTGTCGTTCGGCATCCACAACATTCAAGAAATCGGTCAAGCCGCGATCGTATCTTGCTTTCGCCAAATCAACGGCGCGTTGGGCTGCCAGCATCGCATCTCCCAAATTCTTCAATCGGTCCTGCTGAGCATTGTAGGCATCGAACGCGGTGTCCACTTCCTGCACGGCTATCAATATCGTCTTGCGGTAGTTAATCAGACTGGCGTGCGCGGCCAGGCTGGCGATATCCACCTTTGCATCGAGCGCACCAAAATCCAACAACGGCCAAACGGCTCCTGGTCCGAATGACCAGATATGCTTTGCGATGCTGGGCGCAGTGCCCCACCCTTGACCTTGCGAACCGAGCGAGCCTACCAACGTTACCTGCGGAAACAGTTCCGCCGTAGCAATACCGATGCGCGCAGTCGCTGCCGCAAGCTCCCGCTCAGCCTGCTGGATATCCGGTCGGCGCTTCAACAGCTCTACCGGTACACCGGAAGCGACTGGCCCGGGCAACGATGGAATCAGGTTCGGAGGCGAGAGTTCCTGAACCATATTCTCCGGGTACTCGCCGAGTAAAACGGCGAGTGTGTACTGAACTGCGCTCAGCTGTGCGTTTAGCGGAGCGATCTGCGCTTGCATGGTATCGAGTTCTCGCCGCGCGAGTGCCACATCCAACTCGTTGGTAATCCCGCGCTCATAGCGAATATTTACGATGCGCAGTGATTCACGCAAGACCTCGCTTGCGTTTCGTAGTATGCCGACCTGCGTTTGAAATCCGCGCAAATCGATATACGCGCGAACGACGTCGGCCACGATGGACGTGATTACCGCATTGCGCGCCGCGGCGGCCGCTTGCAGGTCATAACGCGCAGCCTCAATTTCGCGGCGGAACTTGCCGAAGAGGTCGAGTTCCCACAGCGCATCGAAGCCCGCTATGGTATTGATGTGCTGCAGTCCGGCGGAATTGTCGGCGGACCTCAGGGCCTGCGCGGCGCGCGCACGCGTAAGGTCCGATCCCGTGCCGCGTGCGGCGGCAGCGGTGGCGTCGACCGCTGGTACCGCATGACCCACGATAACGGCCTCATAGGTGCGAGCCTGTTGTAATCTCGTCAAAGCGATCTCCAAGTCCGGATTGGACTTGATCGCGCGCTCCACCAGAGAATTCAGTTCGGTATCCTCGAGTGAGTGCCACCAGGCTGCAAGATCTGGCGCAGGCGCATTCGCATACGACGCCCGAGTCGCTGCTGATTCCGCGGCGAAACTGGGCGGCGTGTCGGGCGCCGGCACGTGGTAGTTCGGACCCGCCGCACATCCCGCCAATGCGCCCAGAGAGAAAACACTAAAAATAACGGCTTTCAAGTGACCTACCGCTTCGATGTTGCGCCGACATTTTTACTGGCCGCAAGGTCGCCATCGGTTGCCGTCACGGACTGACCCGCCGCTAACTGACTGCTGATATTCAATACCAAGCGATCGCCCGGTTGCACGCCCGATGCCAGCTCGACCAGGCTGCCATTGTCGCGGGCGATGGTGACATCCTGAAAAGCGATCTTGCCATCTGTACCGACGCGCGCGACTTGCGTGCCATTCGGACGAAAGACCAGGGCCGCAGCGGGCACCTCTACGAGGCCTCTCGGTTGAAGTCGGAACGCGACATTGACGTAAGTACCGGGCAGCAACGCATGATTCGCATTGGGCATGTCTACTTCCACCCGCATTGTTCGAGCCTGCGAGCTGATAGCTTCCGATGAGCGAGTAATCGTTCCGGCGAATACCCCTGCGGAAGATCCTGTCGAGCGGATTTCGGCCGGCACTCCGGACTGCATCAGTTCTGCCGCGGAACTTTGTGGCACATCCACGAATACTCGCAAGGGATCGGTTTGTGCCATGCGATACAGCGGAGTCGTGCTCGATCCACTTCCCGCTGTAACGAGATTGCCAATGTCGATTTTGCGCTCCGTGATGGTGCCGTCGAACGGCGCCAGGACTTGCTTGAACTGCGCCATTGCACTGTATTGCTCGACCTTAGACTTGTCCAAAGCGACTTGGGCCTTGGCGGCGTAGAGCCGCGCAACCGAGCTTTCGTAGTCGGCCTTTTTCGATTCACGTTCCTGGTCCGAAACCACGCCCTTGGGCGAATCACGCCAACGCTCGTTGGTGGTCTTGCTAAAATCAGCCTCGGCTTGGCGCGCTGACACCTGTGCCTCGGAAGTCTTCAGCTGTGCGCGCGCGGCACTGAGTTCCGCATCCACTTCCGGAGCCTCGAGGGTTGCCAGCACTTGGCCCTTTTTCACATGATCCCCGATGTCCACCATCCACTTCGCCACGTAGCCGCTTACTCGTGCATAGATGGTGGTTTCAAACCAAGCTGCCGTCTGTCCAGGCAGCACAAGATCTTGTCCTATGGCCGCGGGACGGGCAGTGACGACTTCAACCGGTGGCGCTGCCGAGTAGGCGGAATCCGCGCCCTTCTTCAGCGAGTGCGCCTCGATAAGACGAATCAACATGACCGTAAAGAAACAAGCCACCAGGATGGCCGCGGCTAGCCCCGCGCCGATTTTGAGTGAACGGCCGGTATCAGCGCGAAATTCAGTGGATACCAAGCCGTCCTCAGTACGCGAGGTGTCGTCGGGCAATTCCTCGCGCCGTAAGGTCTCGCTCGGGTCGACGGACTTCAAGAACGGCTCTTCGTCATGCGGCTGCATTGGCTCTACCTATGGGATCTGACTCCAGAACTGGGTTTGTCCTTCGCCGCAACAATCGGTACATCGTGGGAACGAATATCAGGGTCGCGAATGTCGCGAACAAAAGGCCGCCGATGACGGCACGCCCGAGCGGAGCGTTTTGTTCACCCCCCTCACCTATCCCCAAGGCCATGGGCACCATGCCGAGAATCATCGCACCCGCCGTCATCAACACCGGGCGCAAACGGGTGTATCCGGCGGATGCGGCGGCACGCAAGGGATCATCTCCGGCGGCCACACGTTGATTAGCGAAGCTCACCACCAAAATGCTATTGGCAGTGGTCAATCCGATGCACATCAGCGTGCCCATGAGGGCGGGCACGCTCATGGGCGTTTGCGAGAGGAACAGCATCCACAATACACCGCCCAGCGCGAATGGAACCGCCACCAGGACAATCAACGGGTCGACCCAGCTTTGAAAGTTCATCACGAGAAACAGGTACACCAGAATGATGGCCAGCGCGATCCCTGTAAACAAGCCCGCGTAACTATCCCGCATGGTTTCCACTTGCCCGCTGAGCGAAACTTTAAGCGCCTTGGAAGCATCCGAGCGTTGGGCCGCCAGAACCGAATCAATATCGTGCGCGGCTGAATAAAGATCGCGCCCTTGGACGTCGGCATGAACATCGAAGACCGGGCGAATATTTAACTGAGAGGTGACCAGCGGTATTGAACTTCGGCCGAATGAGGCGAGGTTCAACAATAGCTGACCCTGACCGCTTTCACCTCCTGAGGTCACCGGCATTGTCTCAAAGTCTTGCGATGTGCCGATGCGATAGCTTGGCACCTGCACTACCAAGGGATAGCTCACGTTGTTGCGAGGGTCCACCCAGAAATTCGGCGCCGACTGCGCGCTTGAGTTGGTGGCCACCAGTACGTTGTTGGCCGCCTCTTGCTGAGTGACGCCGGTCTGATTCGCCAACGCCCGGTCCAAATCCACGGTAAGCGCCGGCGCATTCGGCACTTGGAACACGTGAGAATCTACGACTCCGGGAACACGCGTCAGGTCGCGCGCGATCGTCGACGCCAAGGAGAAGGCCTCGGCCTGATCCGGCCCGGATATCCTGACATCGATCGGCGCCGGCTGACCGAAATTCAGCACTTGATCGACGATATCGGCCGGCTGGAAAAAGAATTGCAACTGCGCGAATCGTGCCGGCAATGCCCGGCGCAGAGTTTCTATCAGGCGCGCGGTCGGAGCGTGCTTTTCGTTCAAAGAAATCAATATCTCGCCATCCATGGGCCCCACGGTCGCCGAATCGCTCAACGCGATGTTGATACCGCTGTAAGGCAGGCCGATATTGTCCAGCATGACATTGATCTGCTCATTACCCACAAGCCGCCGAATCTCCGCCTCAACTTCAGCAAAGTATTGCTGAGTTCTCTCCAAGCGTGTTCCTGCGGGTGCGCGAACGTGCAAACGCATCTGCCCCGCATCGACTTGCGGAAAGAAATCTCGGCCTAGCAGCGGAAACAGGCAGAGGGATACGACCATTAATATGCCAAAGGCTGCACTGGTCATGCCGGGCTCGGAGAGAGTCCAGGCTAAGGCATTGCGATATCTTTCGCGGAAGCCTTCGAAAGCGCGCTCGAAGCCGGCTTGAAAACGCACCAGAGGATTTTTCGTTCGAGCATGCTGCCCGATGGGGCGGTGCTGCGCCTCGGCATCGAACTTGAGCACGGTGCGCCGCATGAGCATATTAAAAAGCACTGGCACCATGGTGAAGGAAAGGGCAAGGCTCGCGAGCAGCGCCCCGATCACCGACAGAGATAGCGGCGAGAACAAATATTTTGCCGTGCCCTGAAGAAGAAAAACGGGGATGAAAACGATGCAAATGCAAAGAGTAGAGAGAAACGTCGGTATGGCCACCTCGCTGGCGCCCTGCACGATGGATTGTCGAAGGGGTTCATTCATCCCAACATGCCGCTCGATGTTCTCGATCACTACGGTGCCGTTGTCGACCAAGATGCCGATCGCCAATGCAAAGCCGCCGAGGGTCATGGTATTGAGCGTTTGACCGGTCACATAAATGAACAGCACCGCGGAGATGATCGACAGGGGGATTGCGGCAAGAATGATCAACGACAACCTCATGTTGCCGAGAAACAGGATGATGACCAGAGCAGTCAATCCGGCGGCCATGCCGGCGCTCAACCCTACGCTGTTGAGCGCCGCTTTAACAAACACGGATTGATCGAACAAGGCCTTGACCGAAACGTCCGGGGGCAATACTTTCTTGATGTCCTCGAGCGCCGCGCGTACTCCGTCGATGACCGCGAGTGTCGACACGCCGCCGGTTTTGCGGATGACCATTAATGCGCCGGGCGTGCCATTGACCGACACCGAATTGGTTTGCACTTGAAATCCATCATGGACGTGCGCCACATCGCGCATGAATACCGTGCGGCCGTCTATTTGCTTAATGGGAAAAGCATTAATGGTTTCGATGACGTTGGGCGAGTTATTCATTCGCAGCGTGTAGTCCTTGTCGCCGATCTTGACATCGCCGGCCGGCAAAATGACGTTTTGGCGCTGTAGTGCGGAGCTGACATCTGAGGCGGAGAGGCCCCGAGCCTGCAACGCCTGAAAGTCTAGATCCGCCATGATCACCCGGGGCTTACCACCATAGGGATAGGGGACCTCGGCACCGTGAACGACCGCAAGCGCGGGCCGGATGATGTTCTGTCCCAGGTCATTGAGCGTGGTGTCGGGCAAGGACTTGCTGGAGAGGCTGAGCTGGATGATGGGAACATCGGTTGCCCCATAGCGCAATACCAGAGGCGGCGTGATGTTGGGGGGCATGTACTTGAGGACCACCAGCGCGCTGCTGGCGAGCTGCGAGACAGCGCGAGTGACATCGGCCCCTTCGTTAAGATAAATTTTTTCGACCCCCACGCCCTGATAGCTCACCGCTTCGATTCGCGAAATGTTGTCGACCAGAGAGGCTAACTGACGCTGGTGCAGCGTCAAAATGCGGTTTTGCATGTCTTCCGCACTCATGCCGTTGTAGGTCCAGACGACCGCTACCACAGGTATGTCGATCTCGGGGAAGATATCGATGGGCATGCGAAGCGCTGCGCCGATTCCCATGAGACTGATGAGAATTAGCAATGCTACGACAGTATAGGGACGCTTTAGTGCGAGCTCGACGACAGACATGCAGGTTCCTCGTTCTCCCAGGGCAATGTAGACGAGGAAGACGTAAGCGTCAGCAGCCGAAAGTCACCGTCGAGCATGACTTTCGTCACTTTCCAAATGACCTTAGTCACTTTCGTCGCGACAACACCGCAAGTTCGGTCCTGGTATTGGCATGAAGCTTCTCCATGATTCGGCTGACGTAATTTTTAATCGTACCTTCGGCCAGAAATACCGCAGCCCCGATCTGCCGGTTACTCATGCCTTGCGCGATGAGCTCGAGGACTTTCTCTTCCTTTTCGCTCAAAGCCTCAGCCGTCGATTTTGTAGTCTGATTGGGCGCATCTTCCTCGGCGTTGCGACCCGCAATCGTCCCCGTCGGCAGTGACTCTGATTGCGCGAGCCGCCGAAACTGATCCATGACCTTGCGTGCAATCTGAGGCGTTAGCCGGGATTCGCCACGTCGCAGTGCCCGGACGGTTTCGAGCAGTTCACTTTCCTCCGCATCCTTCAGCAGATAGGCGTGTGCCCCGGCACGCACCGCTTCGAATACGGTTTCATCGTCATCCAATGTGGTCAAGACAAGAATCTGCGTCGACGGAAGCGCTCGAGTGATCTCGCGCGTTGCGGCCACACCGCCTTTGACCGGCATATGCAAATCCATCAGGACCACGTCAGGCCGCAGCAGTCGCGTCAATTCGACCGCTTCAGCGCCATTGCAAGCTTGGCCAACCACTTCCATGTCCGACTCCAAGGAAAGCAGCAGCGCCACACCCCGGCGCACCAGGGCCTGATCTTCGGCGATGACGATTCGAATTGGGGGCGAGCGCGCCGCTTCGCTGGCTGTCACGTGTAGACTCCGCTTTCGTGCTTGCTCACGGGCGGATAATGCAACTCGATCGGCATCCTTTGGAAGTGACTTTGGTCACCTTTTATCTGCGGCCTTGCCCACCGTGATCTTCGATCCGAGGCGCAGTCTCGCCGCAGGCGTGATGTGGCTCATCATTGGCTTGGCCTTCACGTTTTCAGTCGCAGCCGCTGTCTGGGTAGGTCGAATAGCTCGCGAGCACGTCATCGAACAACACATACGACGACTTTCGTTGGAAACTGACCTGCTTGCCTCCGAATTGGACCAAGCCGTGGCCTCGCGGCTGGCCGCAGTGCGCACTGCGGAAAACTTTTTCCGCAGTGCCGCCGCGTCACGGCGGCCGGCTGGGTTAGCAGATTTCTTCGCTGAACTTCAATCCGCCTATCCCTCATTGGACTGGATCGCTATCGCTGACCTGATGGGTCAGGTATCTAGCAGCCACGGCAGTCTTCCGCAGGGTAGTACGGTTACATCATCAGAATGGTATTCCACTGGTTCAAGCCGCGTCTGGGTCGGCTCCATTAAGGCGGCGGAAAACTCCAAAGCGGGGCCCGCAACTGGTCGCTCCGACCTTGGCGATATGGCTGCCCCTGTGCGGGACGGGACCGGCACACTAGTCGGGGTGATCGGGGCCCACTTAAGTTGGCGCCGGACACCGGACCACCCCTTGCGCCTTACGGACGAATCGGATCCCCGCAGTGCGGCTCAGGCTTTTATTCTGGATCGTAGCGGCCGTATTCTCGTCGGTCCCGAGGGCTTTCGCGGCAAGGGATGGGAGGGAAAGCCGGTCGAAAAACAGACCCCGGGGCAGGCATCCCCCGCACTAGAGGCAGGCCGGCTGCCGCGATTCGAGCGCTTGCCCAATGGCGAGGACGTGCTCGTGTCGCGCGAGCCCTTAAACGCCGGCGAGGGATCAGCCAAAGCCGACTGGCTGGTACAGCTCACTGAACCCAAGCAACGCGTGTACCAAAGGGCGGATGCGCTGGCACGGCAGATTTTGTGGGTGTCCTTGTGCCTGGGGACCTTGACGGCCCTGTTGGGGATTCTTGGCGCGCGGCAGATGACCGCCCGCTTGCAACGTCTCGCCTCATCAGTGGCCTCGGCCGGCCAGAATCAAGCCGGGCGCTTCGAGGTACCTGAGGGAGTGGATGAGGTGGCTCGGCTGGGGGGCGCGTTCGCCAAGATTCTCGATGATCTACAGCAGGAACGCAGCGAGCTCGAGCGGCGTGTGGCAGTTCGCACCCAGGAAGTGCAGCGACTGGCGGAGGAGGCGCGTTACTCGGCAATAGTCCGCGAGCGCTTGAAAATCGCTCGCGACCTGCACGATACGCTGGCCCATTCAATGATGGCAATCTTGAGTGAAATAAGACTGCTGCGAAGGCTGCAGGTCCACGATCCGGCGGCCGTGCCCGCCGAACTGGCGCACGCCGAGGAAGTTGCCCACGACGGTCTCAATGAAGTCCGAGCCGCCATCGGCCAGATGCGATTGCATGCCGCGCGCGAAACCGGCCTGGGTCCCGCGCTATCGGCAGCATTCCAACGTTTCATTGATCGCACCGGCATAAGCGGAGACTTCAGCGCCGATCCGGATGCTGCCCGATTCGGCGATGAGCGAGCCGAGACCTTATTGCGAATGTCCCAAGAAATATTCCGCAACATAGAACGTCACTCCAGGGCGAGGCGGGTCACCGTGCGCATGCGCATGACGGACGGTGAGCACCTGCAACTCGAGGTCGAGGACAACGGCATCGGCTTCGACCCGTTGAGCATTCCAAAGGAACACTACGGTATTCTAGGACTTCGCGAACAGGCAGAGCTCATCGGCGCAAAATTGCTGATCGACAGCAAACCGAATCAGGGAACCCGACTGTCGATCTCGCTGCGTCTGTCCCCCGAAGCGTTCAGCCAGCTCCCTTAGCGGCCGTTGCCGCGCGCGTTCAGATTGTTCACGACGTCCTTGACGTCGGTGACGCGGCGCACGAGTGCCTCGAGGTGGCGGACTTCAAATTCAGTATCCACCGTACCGGTCAGGTACACCACGCCGTTGAGGGTCTGAACATGCACTGCGGCGGGGGGCCCAAATTCGCGGTGTTCGGCCAACAGTGCTTCCTCGTCCGCAGTTATCTTGGCGTCCGTGGCGCAATTCTCGGCAGAGCACTTCTTGAACACCGCACATCCGGAACCAGCGGCCGCCAGAAACAGTGCCAGCGTCAATGTGTAGAGTTTTGTCGGCCTGTGCATAACGTTCCCTGAGTAAGCACTCATGATGCGAGTAATAGTTCCAAGGTACGCCGATACAGGGCGTGCAGACGGTCGATGTCCTCCACAAGCACGCACTCGTTCACCTTGTGGATGGATTCATTGACCACCCCCAACTCGATCACTTGCGCACCTAAGGGGGCAATGAAGCGCCCATCCGAGGTTCCCCCGCCCGTCGTGAGTTTGGGCTTAAGGTGGAGTTGTTCCTGCACGGCCCGAGTTGCGGCCTGCGACAAGATCCCCGGCACGGTCAGAAACGGATGCCCGGAAATAAACCACTCGAGCGAGTACTTGATGCGGTGACGCTGCAAGATTTCCTCGACCGTGTGCTTCAGACCATCGATGCTTTGTTCGGTGGAAAAACGCAGATTGAAACGTGCCCGCAGCTCGCCGGGAATGACATTAGGGGCCCCCGTGCCGGCGGAAATATTCGACACCTGAAACGTGGTCGGTTGAAAATGCTCGTTTCCCCGATCCCAGCTACGAGCGCACAGTTCCGAAAGCGCCGGCGCCAGAGCGTGCACCGGATTGTCCGCCAGGTGCGGATAGGCAATATGCCCCTGTATGCCGTGCACGGTAAGGCGGCCGCTCAAGCTGCCGCGCCGGCCGATCTTGATGGTGTCCCCCAGAGTATTCTCGCTCGAGGGCTCGCCCACCAGGCACCAGTCGATGCTCTCCTTGCGCTCGCGCAACACCTCGACAACGCGGCGGGTGCCATCGACCGAGGGTCCTTCCTCGTCGCTGGTGATGAGGAAGGCGATCGTGCCGCGATGTTTCGGGTGCTTGCCGATGAATTCTTCGCTGGCCGTGAGCATCGCCGCGAGGCCGCTTTTCATATCCGCAGCGCCGCGGCCGTAGAGCAGGCCGTCCTTGACCACCGGCTCAAAGGGATCGGTGCGCCATTCATCCAAGGGTCCCGAGGGCACGACATCGGTGTGTCCCGCAAAGCAGAACACGGGCGCGCCGCTGCCGCGCTTGGCCCAAAAATTATCCACCGCTCCGAAGCGCAGGCTCTCGACCGTGAAGCCGATTGCCGCCAGCCGCTCGATCATCACGCTCTGACACCCGCCGTCGACCGGGCTGACAGACTGGCGCGCGATCAACGCCTTGGTCAGTTCCAAAGTCTTCGACATCAGAAGCGCAAGATCGGTGGCTGGTGGCGAAGATTAACCCACAAGCCGTAGGCGCCTAAGATCAGCGCGCTGATTAGCACCCAGGCCGGCATCGCCAGCCCGAGAAACTCCCAGGTGATTTTCGCGCACTCACCGGATCCGGTCAGCACCTTGACCAACACTTCGCTGAAGGAAAACACCTTGAGCATGAAGTCGAGCGATGCGCCGCAGGCCGGCACGCTGCCGGGGGGCAAATGCTGAATATAAAGGTGCCGCAAGGCGATGCCGATCGTGGCCAGGGCGGCGACAGCGAGCAGGACCGCATACCCTCGCCGGCCCTTCGCCCCGGGATCGTGCAGGGCGGCGATCAAGAACACCACGCAAAGGACGATTACCCCGACCCTTTGAAACATGCACAGGGGACACGGCTCTAGGTGCATGACGTACTGGGCATAGTAGGCATACGCCAGCAACCCCGCGCACGCCAAAAACCCCAACAAATTGCCGAGGCGCGCCGTCATCAGCGACGCATGAGGGCGTGCGCCGCGTCGATCTGCTTCGCGACATCCTCGAGCGATGTATGGCGAATGTCCTTGCCGTGCACCATGTAGATCACGTATTCGCAGATATTTTTAGCATGATCGCCGATGCGCTCCAAGGCGCGCACGATCCACATGATCTCCAGCGCGCGGCGGATGGTGCGAGGATCTTCCATCATGAAGGTGATGCACTGGCGCTGAATGGCCTCATACTCCTCGTCCACCATCTTGTCCTCTTGGGCGGTCTTGAGTGCCGCCTGCGAGTCCATGCGCGCAAAGGCATCGAGCGCATCGTGGACCATCTGCGCCACCTGCCTGCCTAAATGCTTTACTTCGCGGTACTTATCCGCGGGTCGCTCCATGGTGGCGAGCCGCGAGGCGATGTAGCCGATCTTCTCGCCTTCATCGCCGATGCGTTCCAGATCGGTGATGGTTTTGATGATGGCCACGATCACCCGCAGGTCGCCGGCCGCCGGCGCACGAATCGCGAGAATTCGGCTGCACTCCTCGTCGATCGATAACTCCATGCCGTTGACCTTGTAATCATCGGTGGCGACCGACTCGCCTAAGCGGCTGTCGCCCTCGACCAAGGCGGTGATCGCCTTGTGCAACTGCTGTTCGACGAAGCCGCCCATCTGCAGCACCTGATTGCGCACCTTCTCCAAGTCTTCGTTGAAGCGGCGCGAGATGTGATGGGTGAGATCGGCGGTTTCCATAAGATTCAACCTTGGGGCAACGTGCGTACAGAGAATGACACGCGTTCGTTTACATCCGATTACAGCGTACGTCAACCACGCGCGTCATATATATCGCATTCACGCGCTGGCCGCATTTCGCAGCTGCAGTTTCCATACGCGTTGCGGCGGGAAATGACAGGTAAAAGTGCTGCCTTTACCCTCGATGCTCTGCACGTCGAGCCAGCCGCCGTGGCGCTGCAAGGCGTGCTTCACGATCGCCAATCCCAGACCCGACCCACCCTGCCCGCGCGATCGTCCCGCATCCACTCGATAAAAACGCTCCGTGAGCCGCGGGATGTGCTCGGGCGGAATACCGATGCCGCTGTCGGCGACGGAGAAATACGCCCCTTCTTCGTCCGTCCACCACCGCATCCGCACGCTACCCTCCGGATTGGTATATTTCAGCGCATTCACCAGCAAATTCGACAGCGCGGATTCAATTTCGTGCGCCGTGCCGTACAGGCCATCGTTCGACTCCAAGTCCAATAACACCTGGCGCGGCCGATCCGTGCTCGCCAACGAATTTCGATGCAGCCGCTCGAGCATGCGCGGCACATCAATGGGCTCGCGCCCCGCCTCTCCATCGGCGGACTCCAAGCGTGACAGTTCCAACAAGTCGGCGATGATGGCATTCATGCGCTGCGCCTGGGCGCGCATGTCCTTGATAGGACCTTCCCAGGCCGGATCGATCGAAGGATCCTCGGCCATGGTATCTACGTAGCCTGAAATTACCGTGAGGGGCGTACGCAGCTCGTGCGATGCGTTGGCCACGAAGTCCTTGCGCATGGCTTCCAGACGCATATGTCGCGTCACATCGCGCACCAGCAGCAAAGACTGTCCGCCGCCGTAGGGCACCATCTGCAAAGCCAGATACATGTCCAACTGCACCGGCGGACGGATGACCAGCGGCATCGAAAAATCGTCGCTGTGCAAATAGCGCGCAAACTCCGGGTCGCGGATCAGATTGTCGATGCGCAATCCCACATCCACCGGTCGGCGCAAACCGAGCAGGCGTGCGGCTTGGCGGTTGAACCAGACGATCTCGCGCTGCGTGCTTAAAATGATGACCCCATCGGGCAGCGCGGCCGTGGAGCGGCGCAGTTCCCGATATAACTGCAAGAGACGTTGCTTGTGATATTGCTTGCGCCGATGCAGACGGATGACTTGGGCGATGACGTCGCCCCAAATTCCGCCGATGTTGGGCGGTGCGATTTGCGAGCGCAGACGCAGCCAGCGGTCCACCCGGTACAGATTCAGCAGCTGCCAAGACAAGTAGAAGCAGGCAGCCCCTAAGAGCCAGAGCCAAACGGGCTGTATCAGCAGGCCCAGAAATAGGCCCAACAGCAAAATGCCCGCGAGCCGAGCGAGCGCAAAAGTCCACATCGCTGCCATGAGCTAGGTATTTGTTCCTAAATTTTCCCGCTTAGGCGTCTCGCGTCGAAAATCGGTAACCCGCGCCACGCACTG
>JANYAD010000124.1 GCA_025355165.1 Gammaproteobacteria bacterium
CGCGAGTACGTCGTTCATCCGGGCGCGGTGATGATCGTGCCCTTGCAGGGCGACGGCCGGCTGGTGGTGGAGCGGCAATGGCGCTATCCCTTGGGTCGCGCCTTCATCGAGTTTCCCGCCGGCAAGCTCGACGCGGGCGAGAAACCCGAGGTGTGCGCGGCAAGGGAACTGCAGGAAGAAACCGGCGTGCAAGCCAGCCGGTGGACCTCCTTGGGGATATACATCCCGGCACCCAGCCTTTTCACCGAGATAATCCACCTGTATCTCGCCCAGGACCTCACCATCGGAGCGGCCAATCCCGACGCCGACGAAGAACTGGAGCTTAAATGGCTGCCGCTGGAGGAAGCCACGGGGCTTATTCTGCGCGGCGAGTGGAGCGACGGCAAAACAGCAATCGCGATGTGGCGCGCGCAATATCACCTGCGATTGTGACGCTTTGCCGCTTTTAGGAGTCCGTTCCTTGACTTGCCCTGTGCAGCGCTTAAAAAGGGGTGTGACTACCGAGAAGCCAAAAGCGAAGCTGAAGCCCTCTGCGGACGATGCTGTCGAGCCGTCCCCGAGCAGCAGCCTCGTCGGTGACAAATCCACCGGGCGCGTCAAATTCGACGAGCGCGGCAATGCGGTTTGGGAATGGCAGATCGAGACCGGCGCCTTTGGCATCGAAGTATCGACCCAGCGGCTGCAAAAGCTCCAACATCCGGCGCTGTCGATTGCGGAAGATGCGCCGACGCCGTTCGAGACCGTCCGCGCGAATCCTCTCGGCACCAAAAAAGGCTACGACCCCTATGACAGCGGCCGGTTGGGAAAGAAGCCTCCGCCGCCGAAAAAAGACCTGCGCCGTTTGAGCGAATGGTTGAAGATCAAAAAGCAGGCCGCAGGCAACAAGGATGAAGAGTCTCAGGATTGACCCGCAGCGTGCTCGCCTCCTAGCCTAGGACTGGGCGCGGCGTAATTTGGCGCTGTGCCTTAGGCGATAAAAACTGCGCAGCTCGCGCACCATGGCCTCGGTTCTGGCCACCCCTCGATTAACGAAGCGCCGCTCCAAGCGGCGGCAATAATTCGCCGCGCAGCGGTGAGCCGTGCGGTAGCGTTCATACTGATGCGGCTCCAAGCGGGCATCGAAACTCACGCGATCGAACAGACGCGCGTGCACCTGCGCCGGGTAAGAGGGACCGCCTTGTTGGCCCGAAAGCAGGAATACCGTCACGGCATACTTGTCCACTTCCGCTTGGGTCTCCAGTTCCAGCAGCGATACCGGTGAATCGCGGTCCAATGCCCAAGTCGAATACAGGAAATGACTCACGCCTTCGAGCGCCGTGCAGTAATCCTGAAGGTTCGTTTCGGTCAAAGCGAGATGCGGATCCGCGGCTTCCAGACGACTCAATAATCCTGGGTCTAAATACAATGCAACGCCGGCACCGTCGGCGGTTTCCGCCAATAGCAAGGATTCCTCCAGCACGCGCCCATCGTTTTGCGGCCTGGCGCCGGCGACTTCGCGGCGGTCGGTGACCAGAAAATCGTACACATCGTAGGGCGGCTCGACGTCATACAGCCGCCCGAGCAGGGACTGCAGTGCGCGCAGCACCATTTTAGTGCTCGCGGCGGGCGCCGGCGGCGGTGACCGGCTGTACGCCCAATTGGCGCAACAAGCCGTGCGCCCGCTGGCTGCCGGTCTTCATCCATATTTCGTAGAGGCGCAAGATATCCGCGTCGGTATGACGATAGGACATATCGCTGACCTCGTTGAGCGTGTCGACCAAACCCTGAAACTTCTGCGCCAGCTGCGCGAAAACTCCCGCCACGCAACGCCCTGACAATGAACGCTGCATGGTATCCGCGAGCGAACTGTAGGCATTGCCGCCCATGGCGATGTGATAGTCGATGTCCACCAATTTGCGCGCGAAGCTGCGCGCAAAGAATCCCGCTATGAACAGCGAGACGTCGCCCAGCCGCTGCAAGCCGCGTTGGCGTGCGCCGGCGTTCGGCGCTTCCAACGCCTCGGCCAGCATGTGCGCCAGCGGCCGGATGCGAAGGCCATCGGGAGTTTTCTCGTAGAGGGCATCGGCCCTTGAAAACATCGTCAGCAGATTGACCACGTATTGCTCAGCTTGCTCATCGAGTCCCAAGCGCTGATGTTCACTCGCGGCGTGAAATGCATCACGAAAAAACTCGCGCAGCGAACTGACAGCAACCACAGGCCCGGCGGACGAAGCTTGCATATGGCATCCTTTCGTGAGGCTGACACCATCCTATCGACAACGCTACGCCGAAGTAAAAGTAAAAAACGCGAACTGGAGTCAGAAAACGCCTATTTTTCCCGCCTTTTTTTGATCAGCAGTCGCATCCATAGGCTGCTAATTACCCGTGCCGCGAATTGGTGCTACACAATCTCGTCGAGCGTCGAGATGGTGCGCGAGGGCGCGGGCAAATGCGCCGGCCACCGTTTCGCGTCGCGGTTGAGCCACGCCGTTTGCATGCCCGCTTGTGCTGCGCCCAAGACATCGAGCCGCGGATCATCGCCGATGTGCAGCACCTCAGCGCAAGGGACGCCGGCCTCATCACGTAATCGATTGAAGATGCGCACATCGGGCTTGGCGGCGCCGGCCGAAATGGCGGTCACGTGGCCCTCGAACCAACGTGCGATCCCACAGCGTTTAAGATCGGCATTGCCGTTGCTAAGGGCAAACAAGCGGTAGCGTTTGCTCAAGCGCTCGAGCGCCGCAGCTACCTCGTCGAACAGCTGCACCCGATTTCGCGCTGCGTAGAAAACTTCGAATGCATCGTCGGCGTGGGCGACCGGGTGGCCGGCATCCGCGAACATCTGCGCGAGCGCGCGGTGACGCAAGAAAGTCATGTCGTGACTGCGGTGCGGAAATTGCGCCGCTATGCTCTGGCGCATGGCGCGCATGGATTCACGATCGTGGCTGCGCATGATTTGCGGATGACGTTCTTGAAGCCAGGCCAGCATGGCCGCCTCCGCAGCCATCATCACCGGTTCCACAGCCCACAAGGTGTCATCCAAATCAAAACTCAATACGCGTGTTGAACTCATTAATGCCGCAGGCCTGCTAGGATTGGCGTGATGAACGCAAACACTTCGCGCGGCGAGACTCCTCTGCTTCTGATCGGCAGCAAAAACTACTCCAGCTGGTCGTTACGCCCCTGGCTATTCTTACGCAAAGCGGGCCTGCAGTTCCGTGAACAACTAGTTTACTTCGACGAACCGGACTATCAGGCGCAAATCGCAGCTTTATCTCCCTCTCGGCGCGTTCCCCTGCTGATCGACAACGGGGTGAAAATCTGGGATTCGCTCGCCATCTGCGAATATGCGGCCGAATCGCTCAACTGCGGCCTGCCGAAGGATCGCACGGCCCGCGCCCAAGCGCGGTCGGTGGCCGCCGAAATGCATTCAGGCTTTGCGACACTGCGCAACGACTGTCCCATGAATGTGCGCGCCCGAAATCTGCGCGTGCCGCTCACGCCGCAGCTTGCCGCGGACAACGCGCGCATCGATGAGATTTGGTCCGATTGCCGGCAGGCCTACGGCGTCGGCGGCGGCTGGCTGTTTGGCGAATTCAGCATCGCGGATGCGATGTTCGCGCCGGTGGTGTTCCGCTTTCAATCCTATGGCGCGCAACTGGGCGCCGACTCGCAAACGTACATGACCCACGCTCTCGCCGACCCCCTCATGCGCGAGTGGCAGGAGGCGGCGCGGATAGAAGGTCATCCCCTGCCGCGGGTCGACCAACTCGGCGCGTAGGAGCTTTCTCGAGAGTACAATCCGCGCTACCTCCACTAAGAGAGCACGCCATGGTTGCCGATCGCTTCCTTTCCGTCTTGATTCTTGGCTGCGCGGCGAGCCTCAGTGCTGCGGCACCCGCGCCGTCCGCCGAGTCCGCGCTGCCGCCTTTCAGCGTGCAGGATATGGTGCGCATGGAAAGGATCTCGGATGTCGCCGTGGCGCCGGACGGCAAGCGCGTCGTATACACCGAGCGCTCAACCGACATGGAAGCGAACAAAGGCCGCACGACCTTGTGGCTGCTGGACACCTCGAAACGAGGTGCAATCCCCCTGCGCCTGACAGACGGCGGCCCGAACTCGAGCTCCGCTGAGTGGAGCAAGGACGGCAAGTTCATCTACTTTCTGTCCAATCGCAGCGGCAGCACCCAGGTGTGGCGCCTCAGCTCCAGCGGTACGGGCGCGCGCGGCGATACCCCGGTGGCCGACTCTACCCCAGTAACCAACCTGCCCTTGGATGTCGGCAGCTTTCATGTCTCGCCCAGAAGCGACCGCATCTTGGTCAGCATTGATGTTTTTCTTGACTGTCCGGATCTGGATTGCACCAAGAAGCGGCTGGACGCCATGGCTAATTCCACGGCCACGGGACGGACCTATACGCAGCTTTTCATCCGCCACTGGGACAGTTGGAGCAATGTGCGGCGCTCGCAAGTGTTTACGATGGCCTTGAGCGGCGATGGCGTGGCGCAGGGCGCGCCGTTGAATATCACGGGCGGCATTGGGGATGTGCCGGGCAAACCATTCGGCGGCCGCGAGGACTACGCATTCAGTGCCGACGGCGCTCAGGTGGCCTTCTCGGTGAGGGCGCAATCCAATGAAGCGTGGTCGACCAACTTCGACATTTACCAGGTGGCCTCCGATGCCAGCACGCAGCCAAAGAATCTGACTGCGGATAACCCCGCTTGGGATGGGCAACCGGCATTCTCTCCCGACGGCAGGCAGCTCGCGTACCTGGCCATGGACAGAGCCGGTTTCGAGTCGGATCGCTTTCACCTGGTGCTGCTGAACTTGCAGTCGGGTGTTAAACGCGCGCTGACGCAGAACTGGGACCGGTCGATCACCAGCTTTACGTGGTCGCCGGACGGTAAAACACTGTTTGCGACGGCAGACCATTTGGGCCAGCGTCCGCTCTGGGCCATCGATGCCGCCAGCGGCAGAGTCTCGGCCATCACCGGTGCGGGCGAGGTCGAAAGCTTCGGCGTGAGCGCATCCAAGGTGTTTTATACCGCCAGCAACTTGAAGCAGCCGGCCGATTTGTATTCAGTCGGCTTGACCGGCGGCAAGCCGGCCCAACTGACCCGTCTGAACCAGGCGACCATGGAGCAACGCAAGTTCGGCGAGTTCCAGCAATTCAACTTTCCGGGCTGGAACGGTGAAAACGTTTTCGGCTACCTGGTAAAGCCGGCTGATTTCAAGCCTGACCGAAAGTATCCTGTTGCGTTTCTCATTCATGGCGGCCCGCAGGGAAGCTTCGGCAATGCATGGAGTTGGCGCTGGAACCCGCAGGCCTTCGCCGGCGCGGGTTACGCGGTGGTCATGATCGATTTTCACGGTTCGACCGGCTACGGTCAGGCATTCACGGATTCCATCAGTGGCGACTGGGGCGGCAAACCGTTGCAAGATCTGCAGCTTGGGCTGAGCGCTGCGCTCAACGCCAATACGTGGCTCGATCCAGACAATGTATGCGCGCTCGGGGCATCGTATGGCGGCTTCATGATCAATTGGATTGCGGGACAATGGCCGGACCGTTTCAAGTGCCTCGTCAGCCACGACGGCATCTTCGACAACCGCAGCATGTACTACTCGACCGAGGAGCTATGGTTTCCGGAGCGCGAGTTTTCCGGAGCTGAATACCAAAACCCCGCGGCCTATGCCAAGTTCAATCCAATCGACCATGTATCAAAGTGGAAAACGCCGACGCTGGTAATTCATGGGCAGCAAGACTACCGAGTGCCGGATTCCCAAGGCATTTCCGTGTTCACCGCCCTGCAACGCCGCGGAATACCGAGCGAGTTGCTGTACTTTCCCAACGAGAATCATTGGGTCTTGAAACCGGCCGACAGCGTTCAATGGTACGACACGGTCCTGAAATGGCTGAACCGCTGGACGCGGACCTAGCTTGAAGCCTCCAAACCGCGCCAGGCAGCCGGATAATTCTGGCCCAGCTGCAGGATTCGACGCAGCAGATCATCGTACTGAATGCCTGCCTTGAGGGCGGAGGCGGAAAAGTCCTCGGCGGCCGAAATATTCGGATTTGCATTGGCCTCCAAGACAAAGAGTTCTCCATCGGGGCGCAGCCGAAAGTCCATGCGCGCATAACCGGTCAAGTGCAGCGCTCGGAAAATACGCTTCGAGAGCTGCTCCAATCGCGCCACGGTGCCGTCGGGCAATTCCGCAGCCGCCGCGGTGGTGATGCCGTAGCGTTGTTGATAGCCGCGATCCCACTTGACCTTGCGCGTGGCAATGGCCGGGAGATTTTCCGGCAGGGAACCAAAGGTCATTTCCCACACGGGCAGCACCTTGAGCCGATCGTTTCCCATGACCCCGACATACAGCTCGCGGCCCTCGATGTATTCCTCGACCAGCGCATCGGAATGCGTCTGCTCGTGGATGAAGGCGATGCGCTCGGTCAGCTGTTTCTGATCGGCCACCACGGATGCCTGCGCGATGCCCAACGACGCATCTTCGGTCGAGGACTTGACGAAAAGGGGAAAGCGCAATTTTTTTGAAATGCGCGTCGTCTTGCCGCGCGGGAACACCATGAATTGCGGCGTTGGGATGCGATGATAGGTGAGCAGCTGTTTGGACAACACCTTGTCGCGCGACAACAGCATGCCGCGTGGATTGCACCCGGTATACGGCTGATGCATCAGCTCGAGGAAAGCCACCACGTGCTGATCGTAGGTCACGATGCCGTCGAACTCCTCCAGCAGGTTAAATACGATGCCCGGCTTCCATTCCATGATGGCGCGGCGCAAGTCCGACAGGCTGTCGCTCAAACCCAAAGGCATCACCTCGTGCCCCGCTTGCTTCAAATGAGATATGACGTCGTACTCGGTGCGCCATTCCTCTATTTCTTTTTCCGTGGAGCCTTTGAGCGAATCGGGCGGGACCAGCGTCGAATGCACCAGAACCAGGGCGCGCGTCTTCTTCACAATGCCACCCTGGGCAGCTTGCGCTCTTCATACGATTCCGCGAGGCGCCCCACCACCCAGAGCAGCTCCGCCTTAAGCTCGCGCCGCGAGCCTCGCACGTACAAACCCAAGCGCTCGCACCTCTCGATCATCAGGCGCAACACCTGATGCACAAGATACTCACTGAAGGCGCCGGAGCGCTGGATCTGCTGGCGCAGCGGCCCACGCATTTCACGCAGCACGCTCGCGGCCTTCGGCGAAACCCGGGTGCGCGGCGCTGTGCTGAACACCTTGAGCAGTAACTCATCGGCTCCCGAGCGGCGCGGCAGCCTATAGCGCGCCAACTTCTGCCCATAGTGTTCGCGCAGTGTGCCGGTTTCCTCTGTCACCTCCTCGATAACGCTGCGGTCTGTAATCAGCGCTTTGCGCTGGCCGATATCCTCGGCGAGCCGGTCGATGAACTGCAGCTTGGCGTAGGCAGGCCAGCCTTGGTATTCGCGGCGCCACGGCGAATTGGGCTTAAGCCATACGGCAAAGGTCTCGGCGAAATCTTCGGTGGGGTGGGCCTGTGCATACCACGCGCCCAGGTGCTGCACGAAGCGGCGGCTGCCCGGCCGCGGCCGATACGTATCGGGATACGGCAGCGAGGCCGGCCCGAACACGGAGCGCCACGACTTGAGCCGCCGCAGGCAGTATGCCGAATCGATGGCGTGCCCCGCTTCGTGCCGCAGAATGCGCATCAGCCAGTTGCGGTTTCCACCTTCCGCTTCGCGCATCATGCGCCGCTCCAAGCTGATCAGCCGCTTGTGCGCCAGATAGAACGGTATGGCGATGCCCGGAATTCCGTCCGGCGAAAACCACTCCGGTGCCAGCCAGCAATGCGGACGAAAGCGGATTCCGCGCATCGACAATTCACGATAGAGGCGGTCGATTCCAATCTGCAATTCGGTGCCTTGGATGGTGAGCTTCAAGTCGCAGAAGCGCAGGCTCAGCAGCTGATCGTCCGAGAGCTTTTCCCAGGCAACGCTCCGCGAGCCGGAACGTGCGCGACTCACGCCAAAGCATCCTCGTCCGCATCGGTCATTGCGCATACCTCGCGACGGCCTTCGAGTCCCGCGAAATCGAACAGCTTGGGGTCGGCGAGCTGCGAGCCCGCAATATTGCAGATGCTGGAAAAAATCGACTCGATGCGGCCCGGAAAGTCCTGCTCCCATTGCCGCAGCATGGCTTTCACGGCGCCGCGCTGCAGGTTGGCTTGCGAGCCGCATAGCGTGCAGGGAATGATTGGGAAGGCACGAGCGGTGGCATAGCGTGCGATCAGTCTCTCCGGCACATAGCACAGCGGGCGTATCACCACGTGGCGGCGGTCTTCGCTCAGCAATTTCGGCGGCATCGCCTTCAATTTACCGCCAAAGAACATGTTCAAGAACAGCGTCTCGACGATGTCGTCGCGGTGATGGCCGAGCGCAATTTTGTTCATGCCGTTCTCGGCCGCAAAGCGGTACAACGCACCCCTGCGCAATCGTGAGCACAGACCGCACATCGTCTTGCCTTCCGGAATGACGCGTTTGACCACCGCATAAGTATCCTGCTCAATGATGCGATATGGCACCCCGAGGCCTTCAAGATAGTTGGGTAGCACGTGTGCCGGAAAGCCCGGCTGTTTTTGATCGAGATTGACCGCGGTAAGCTCAAAACTCAGCGGCGCGCTGCGTTGCAGGCTTAAGAGGATGTCGAGCAGGGTGTAGGAGTCCTTGCCGCCCGACAGGCACACCATGATGCGATCGCCGTTGGCGATCATCGCGTAGTCGCCGATCGCCTTGCCCACCGAGCCACGCAGCTGGGCCTGCAGTTTGTTGAAGGTGCTGCTCACGGAACCTCGAGGTACTTCGCTTCCAGATAGCGCAAGTAGGCCGCTGCGGTCAGCGGCTTACCGGTAGCCTGTTTGATGAGTTCCTGCACCGGTAATCGGGCGCCGATGCCGTGCACGTTGTCCCGCAGCCAATCCATGACGCCGCCGAATTGCCCCGCAGCAATTTCCTCATCGAGCGCGGGGCGCGCGGCGCGCATAGCCTCGTTGAGCTGGCCCGCGATAACCGCGCCGAGCGCGTAGGAAGGAAAATACCCAAAGTGTCCGACGGCCCAATGGATGTCTTGCAGACAGCCTTCCACGTCGTTTGCCGGGCGTATGTTGAGGCGCTGCTCGAGATTGGCGTTCCACGCCTCCGGCAGATCCGCAACGGGAAGCGATCCCTCGAGCATTTTCTTTTCAAGCTCGTAACGCAACATGATGTGGACCGGATAGGTCAGTTCGTCGGCATCCATGCGGATACAGCTGCGGCGGACCCGAATCAGCAGCCGGTACAGATTGGCCTCTTGCCATTCCGGACCGCTCACCTGGAGATACTTCTCCATCAGGGGCTTAACATACTTGATGAAAGAGCGGCTGCGGCAAAGAATCATTTCGAACAGGCGCGACTGGCTCTCCTCGAGCGCCAGCCCGCGATCGCGGCCGACAGGCTGATCGCGCCACTGCATCGGCAGTCCTAAATCGTACATGGCGTGGCCGGTTTCGTGCACCGCGCCCAAAAGTCCGGAAAAAGGATCGGTTTGATCGAAGCGCGTCGTGACCCGAATGTCGCCGGGCACCCCCTCGGTGAAGGGATGTTCGCTTTCATCAAGCCGCCCTCGATCGAACGGAAATCCCAGCGCCTTGAGCACCTCTACGGCAAGGACTCGCTGTCGCGACGCGCTGAACTTGCCCACCAAGGGAGCGGGCGCGTGCGCCGCTTGTACCTCGATGGCCTCACTGATCAGTCCGGGAAGCTTGCGCGATAGCGCTTTAAAGATGGTGTCGATATCCGCGGCTGAAATGCCGGGCGTGAACCCATCCACCAAGGCATCGTAGGGGGCGAGGCCGCGAGCCTGACCGAGCAAAGCCGCCTTGTCACGCACCAGGTGCACCACTTCCTCCAAGTGCGGCGCCAGCAGCTTGAAGTCATTCGCCTTTTTCGCCTCAACCCAAAAAACTTCGGCACGCGCCGTGGCCTTGGCGAGGCGAGAGATGAGTGAGGGCGGCGTCGCGATCGCATGATCGCGCTGGCGGCGCATTTCTCGCAGATTGGCAAGCGGCCAATCCTCCAGTTGAGACGCGCCCGCCTCCGCGCGCTCGAGCAGGCGCGCCACCTTAGGGGTCGTCAGCAAGGCATGATGCTCAGTTTCCAAAGCCGCGAGCTGCTCGCCGCGCACATCCGCGCTGCCGCGGGGCATCATGACCGCGGCATCCCAACGCAACAGCGACAGGGCGCCGCGGAACGCATGCAGGCGGCGAAACTCTTGTTCCAGTTGCTCGTACGGAGAGGTAGCCATCAGACCCTTCGAGGCGGCAATGACTTGCCGCACTTTGTTCAATGCCTGAGTTTACCAGACCTCAGTGCCGTAAAAATGCGCCTAACAAATGAAAATATCTTTGTTTTCAATAAGTTACTGCGCCATTTTTAAGATTGAGAGAACCGCTCTGATGGAAGGGTAGTTTGCGTAAGAAGGGCAAGTCGATGCTCGCCTCCCCGCTCAGCTCGTATTCGATCGAGCCCGCGCGCTGATTCGCCTTATCGGCCAGTTTGAGCAGCGCCAGCGCCAGGTTGGCGTTGATGGTCATGTCGAACTCGGATTCGCCAAAGGCAGGAACCGTTACCGCACGGTCGCTGACGCCACTCGCGATCTGCTCCCCGCCGACACGCATTTCCACATGCAATCCGCGGACCGGCAAGGAGCGATCGTTCGGATTTTGGACATTGAGCTTTACTGCGAAATTCTGTTGCAGCAGGTTTCCGCCGCGCATCTCGATGCCGATGACCGTCACGTTGGGCCGCGTAAATTTGGGCGCCACCAAAGAGCAGCCCCACGCCAGGCTCAAGGCCACACCGAGGACCATGAGGCGCAACAAAGTTTGCGACAGCCGTGGCAACATACGAGAAATGATACCGATTTTTGCCGGTTACACTCTACTGATAGGCGCCGTGGCGTCGTTAATCGCCTCGAGCGGGGAAACTGCCCCCACTGGCGCGCCGGTGACTCGGGGCGCGGTGGCTTGTCTTGCCTCGGGGGACGGATATTTGCGCGCGACCATGGCAGGTGCAATCGATACACGAATTGACTGGCCCAACAGCGGAACGCGCTGCGAAGGCGAGTCACGGGAGAAACCTCCCGGAGTGCGCTTGAGTTTTCAGCGAGCCCAGGGTGGCGCGCCCAACTTGTTGCTGGTTTTTGGTTTGAGCGGCGTCGAAGAGGGCAAACCCGCGCGCGAGGTCAAGGCCAATTTGACGGTTATCGTCCAGGGCGCTAGCCGTATTTTCAGCACCATGGGCGATTCGCGTTGCACGGTAGATTCGCTTACGCAGCGACCGCTCGCATCGGCTCGTTCGTACCGGCTGGAAGCGCGCGGCTTCTGTACCCAGCCGGCCCATGCGGTCCGCGGCAAGGGCGATGAGCTGGTCAGTACTTTTGAGTTTGCGGGTCCCGTCACCTTCTACGCGGAACTGAAGAAATGAAATTCGAGCGTCGGACTTTTTGCGTTTTTAACGTGGCCATCGTAGTCGGCTTATTTCTGTCCTCGATGGCGGCCCGGCCGCAATCAACGAGTCCGGAGCCGCTATCCGCCTTTCCCCAAAGTTTGTTGGCCGTCCGCACCGCAGCCGGAAAGGTCATCAATTTTAAGATATGGATCGCCGATACCCCCCGGCGTGAAGAGCAAGGCATGATGTTCGTCCATGAAATGGACGAACATACCGGCATGCTGTTTATGTTTCCGGAAAATCGCCTCGTTAGCATGTGGATGAAAAATACCTACATACCGCTCGATTTGCTGTTCCTGGATGCCAAGGGGAAAATCGACTTCATCGCCGCGAGCGCGACCCCGCAGTCTGAAACCATCATAGGCCCTCCTACCCCCGAATACGCCGTGCTCGAATTGAAGGGAGGCACCTGCGTTCACTTCGATATCAAACGCGGCGACGTCGTCCTGTACAAGAACTTCCACAACGCGCGGTAGGTCAAGCCCCGCACAGTCGGGCTCTAGCTACGAGCGCTCGCGCAATCCGCCTACAGACAATGATGTCATTGTGGCGGATAAACAACGCTCAAGAAACGGGTGCGGCAGTCCAGCCTGAGAGGATGTTGCATCCGTGCACATCAACACGGAGAGCGAGAGTATGAAGCGAGTAGTTCTGGGTTCTATGATAGCGGCTATATGTGCCGCGAGCGGACCCGCCCTGGCGGACGCCTACGATGACACGGGCGCCATCTACATCAGTCCGATGGTCACTTACACCAAATTGGACGACAAACGAATCTCCAAGGATCAAACCGGCTACCAGATCGGCGTGGGATATAATTTTGCGCGTAATTTCGCTCTCGAGCTGACGGATAACCCCAGCTCTTTCAAGATTCCAGGCAGCGGCGCCAGCGAGAAACTCAACGCGTTCTCGTTGGACCTCATGTACAAATTTCTTCCCGTGACCTCGATGATTCGACCCTACGCGCTGGTAGGCGCTGGGCGCTTGACCGACGACATCGGCGGGCACGCACCGGATAACAACGCTTGGCTGGCGGAAGGAGGCGTGGGAGCGCTCGTCGGTTTGGGGGATCAAACCGGGCCCAGTCGAGTGCAATTGCGCACGGAAGCCAAATACAGAAAAGAATTTATTCAGAACGTGGCACTGGTGCCACGCAACCCGGGAGATGTGCTGTTCGCGGTGGGACTGAACTTTATGTTCGGTGCCCCGACGCCGCCGCCTCCGCCCGTGGTCAGCGCGCCGCCTCCTCCGCCGCCTCCTCAGCCGCTCGATAGCGACGGCGACGGCGTGCCGGACTCCATCGATCAATGCCCCGACACGCCGAAAGGCGACCGGGTCGATTCGGTAGGCTGCACCATCAAGGAAGAAATCAAGCTCGAGCGCGTGCACTTCGAGACCGACAAGTGGGAACTGCTTCCCGACTCGGAAGAAACCTTGAATTACGGTATCGCCACCTTGAAGAAATACCCGCAGATGGTCATCGAGGTGCGCGGGCACACCGACAGCACCGGCACCCGGGCCCACAACATGGTGTTGTCGCAACGGCGCGCGGAAAGCGTCATGCGCTACTTAAAGGATCATGGCGTCACGAACACCATGACCGCCAAGGGTTATGGTCCCGATTTGCCGGTCGCGAGCAATGCAACGCCTGACGGGCGCCAGCAAAATCGTCGCGTGGGCTTGAGGATTGTCGGTGGCGCCTAAGCGCTAGACCTTGTCGATTTGGTTGTCAAAAACCAGCCCCGAGACTGCTCGGGGCTTTTTTTTGTGCCGCAATCTCACCAGAACTTGTAAGTGGCTCCCAAGGTGAAGAACGGACCGATTGCGCCTTGGGTGTGCAGCGAGGGATTCCAAGGCACGGCGCCCAACGCGCCGCCGTAGGTCGCCCAGTCGAGCGGCGCCTGGGCGTTGAACACATTCAGCACCGAGGCATGTAGCTTGAGCTTGTCGGTCACATCATAGCGAGCGTACATATCGAAGGTCGTGTAGTGCTTGACCGTGCAGCTGGTGGCGCTCGGTATGGTGCCGGCTGCCAACACGCCCTGGTAGTCGATCGAGGCGGCACCGCCTGCCGTGGATAACGCCGCAAGACACGTATCTTGTGGCACCCCTACGAAGGCAACTGCGGACGGATCCGTAACTTTGAAGGAGCTGATGTAATTGACCGTGCCGGTAACTTCCCAAGGCCCGTGACTGATGGTATTGGCCCACTGGACGCGCGATCTCGGATTGCCGGTGTCGCCCGTGAAAAAGAAGGGACCATGGGTTCCCGCCAGATGGTAGGTCGTGTCGCCGATGGTTAAATCGTATCGGCGGGTGTATGACCAAGTCGCCCTGGAGCGAAAGTCAACGATCCCGAACCCATGGCGATATTCGAGTCCGAAGTCAGCACCACTTGTCTTAGTGGTGTTGGCATTGATGTACGACGTCGTGGTGTACAAGATTGGCGCCGCGGGAGGTGCCACAAGCGCGGTGCTGCCATCCGCCTGATATTGGGGAATCGGCGTGAGATTGTCGCCTCGCACGGTTACGCTCGCACCGCCGCTCACGATTTGGTGATCGACTTCGATGGAATACAAATCGATCGTGGCGCTGATGTCTCGAATCGGTTCGAAAATCAGGCCGAGTGTGAAGGACTTGGAGGTCTCAGGTTTGAGTGCCGGATTCGTGCTCTGCAATCCGGGTATGTTTACGCTGCATTGTCCCGCGAAATTCCCGGCGGCTGTCGGATTCGCCGAATTGGGACACAGCACGGGATCCGCAGTCGCCCCTGCAAAAAACGTCTGACCCGATTTGCCGTTCTCAGCCGGTCCCGGCGCGCGAAAGCCCAGAGATGCCGTACCTCGGATCGCGAATTGAGGAATCGGTGTGAACTTGAACCCAATCTTGGGGCTGGCGCGGCCGCCCGACAGATTGTAGTGGTCATACCGAACGGCCGCATCGACGTCCAGTTGTTTGACGATCGGCGCGTTCAATTCGAAGTAGCCGGAAGCTACTTGCTGAATACCGACCGTAAAGTTGTTACTGAAATTAGGCGTAACGCCATTGGCGACATCGGCCGGAGCCACCGCGTATTGATTGCGCTGATAGTAATCTGCGCCGAAAGCGATTCCCAACGGTCCGCCCGGCAGATCGAGTATCGAGCGACTGACACCCGCATGGCCGAAGCTCAGTTTCGAGGTGTCATAGGTGTGAAGCACGGGGGCCACGAAATTAGTTACCGCGGCACTATTCGTCTGCCCCACCAGAAACGGCGCAGTGGTGCTGTCCAAAGCAGTCTGCAGACTGGCCGGATTGACGTAATTATAGCCGTCAAGCCCCAGCGCGACTTCGGTGAATCCCGCCGCGAATTCCAGGTCCCATCCGGCAATTTTGCCATTCAGATCCGCAATCGCGCGGTACGCTTTGGAATCAGTGGTCGTGATCGTGCCATTGCCGAGGTTCAAGAAAGTATATCGAAGGTTGGCGACGGTAAGCCCCGTGCCCGAGGGGTAGGTCGGATTGGTATTGGAGATGGTTGTCTGCGGAATAAAGGGCAGCACCGCCGGCGTTACGCCGGGACCCGAAGTAACACCTTGATAGCCGCCGGCGAATGCCCGGTCCGGGCCGTTGACCTGCTGGGCCTTGCCTTCGAAATAGCTGGCCTGAAAAGATGCTTGCCAATCACCTGCGAAATTTTGCGTGTAGCGCGTAATGACGTTGATGTTTTCCGTGGGCGGCTGGATCTGGTCCCACCGGTCGTGGTAGGTACATTGATTGGCTGCAAACTTGGTTGCATCGCAACCCGGCATGAAACCCACGATGTTGCCGTTTGTATCGGTCACATAACCCGTGCTGGAGCGGGGCAGCCCGCCGACGATGGGGTTCTGCACGCCGGGCGTTACGTCGTATCCGCCCGTCGAGGTGAAATCAGTCTGAGTGTAAATCCCGCCCCGGTCGGTAAATTTGATTTCGTTCTGCTTGCGGTACTCGGCCGATACATACCAGTTGTGACCATCGTTGATCAAATCGCCGGTGCCCCAAATGCCTGCGACGTGGAACTGACTCCCATCACCGTGGCTGGTCAACCCGCCCTCAGCGGTGACGGAGGCGCCCTGATACGATTTCTTGAGAATGATGTTGACCACGCCTGCGATGGCATCAGAGCCGTAAACAGCGGAAGCGCCGTCTTTGAGCACCTCGATGCGTTCGATTGCCTCGAAGGGGATATTGGATACGTCAACAAATGAGCGCTGGCCGTCATCTCCAATCGGGTAAGGCGCCATGCGGCGCCCGTCGATCAACACGAGGGTAGAACCGACATTGAGACCGCGCAATGCGATGCCGGCCGCGCCGCTGGCAAATGCACCCGAGAACCCTTGCGACAGGGTGCCTTGACCGTTGGCCGTTAAATTGTGCAATACGTCCTGGGTACTGGTGTAACCGGTTTGATGGAGTTCTTCGGCAGTGATGACTTCGATGGGGCTCGGCGTCTCGGTGTCGGTGCGTCGGATATGACTGCCGGTAACGACGATCTCCTGCATTTCTCCGTTTGAAGCGGCGGACGCCGTCGTTGCTTGCCCCATAGCGGTCAAGGGCAGCGAGCTGCCCAAGAGAATTGCGGCTCCGAGTGAGCCACACTGCAATACTTTCATCTAAATTCCCCTATCGATTTATGGTGGACAAATTTTGTACATGTAGCGCGAAAGCCTCGATTGTTCGTTAGCGGGAGCGCACGTGTTTCGCCATCTCCACACCGAGGCGTCTAGTTAATATACCTAATCAACCTCAAAAAGTGACCCTTCGACCCTCCGATGGGCAACATCATCCCTGCATTCGGCTGCGAAGGGGAGACAGCTGAATGCAATGTTATTA
>JANYAD010000152.1 GCA_025355165.1 Gammaproteobacteria bacterium
TGCAGCAAGTTCACGCATATTGTGGGAATCGGTCCAACGTGGGCAATTTTTTTCAGTCCCGCGACGGCCTCGATCGCCACTTTCTTCACTGTGAGTGTGAAGAACGCACGCAATAACCGTGATAGCGACCATGCGCTGGCGCGGGCGGTGCAAGCGCCAAAAGGCCCATTTGCATTGCTTGTGCAGTGTGCTGCAAAGTGTCCGTTCCATCAGGTATCTCAGGAGATGCATTATGAGCAAACCCACGGTGGGAATATCAATGCTGCTCAGTCTGCTGAGCGGCATCGCGTCGGCGGCAATGAGCTTAACGAGCGTTAACATAAAACCGGGCCTCGCAATCCCTATCGCACACATCTATCCGCGATGCGGTGGTCAGAATATCTCACCCGATCTTTCGTGGAGCGGCGCGCCCAGCGGCACCAAGAGCTTTGTCCTCACGATGATTGACGTCGATGTGAAGCAGGACGAGTGGTCTCACTGGGTTGTGGTTGAGTTGCCGGCGAGTGTTGGATCCCTGCCGCGTGGTGCAAAGTCGCTGCCTGGTAGTGGCAAAGCCATAGTTAGCAACTTTGGCGATGCCGCGTATGCGGGCCCTTGTCCGCCCAAGGGAACCGGCATGCACCACTACGAGTTCACAATATGGGCGTTACCGACCCTTAAGGTCGCTCTGGCCGATGACGAGAAGGCGACGACGTTGACTGCTTTGCTTTCAAAAATCTCTATTGATCGGGCGTCGCTTGTCGGACTGGTAAGCGCGCCTCCAAATTGACTTGCATATATGGTCAAGGGGTGTTGCACGCTGGTCGAACGTGCGTATGGATGGAGCGGCCCTCAAGTCAACTGTCCCGACGACTTCAATTCGATCTCGACGAAGACGACCTCGGTCGAACCCAAGTTGATCACGTTGTGCTCGATTCCTACTGGCCTCGCATAAGCGACACCGGCTACGAGTTGGCTGGTCAGGAGTCCTTCAGCCGTTTGCAAAAGCAGCGGCCCCGTGGTTTGTGGCACGACAACGTAGTACATATTATGGCGGTGCCACCCGGTTTCGGCCCCCGGTGGGAAACGCCATTCGGTGACCTTCACTTTGTCGTTGTCGATTTGGACTGTGGGGTTGGCGGCGGGACGCGTCATGGAACTCCTTTACTAATATCGGGCTCAGCTCAATTTTCGGACCGTTACATACGCCAAGACAGCGCAAAGAATTGCATCGGGGCTATCCTCCTGTTAACCACCATATAATTGCCACGCATACAACGTCGGGCACAAAGTGATCATTTGCGATTGTGCCGCATACGGCCATAAGCTGCATCGACGCTCTGCGCACTATTATCTCCCAACCGTCCGTTTAAGCTCCGCCCCAGATATGCAATTTGCCATGGCCTCCGTCCGGCAAGTTCCTGCTGGGCCATTGGCACTTCGCACAAAATAATCAAGGTACGCGCCGAGTGCTGATATCGTCCCCCCCCTCCCAAGGAGATCCACTTATGGATGAGCCAACTTCGGTCTCGCGAATTCAATCGGCCTTGTTGATCGCAGGAGCGGGTCTGTCCAGCGGGGCGTTGCAGGATGATGTCGGGATTATTTTGGTGGAGGGTGCCTCGTTGGCAGCGCAGGCCTAACGATTAATGTTGCTGCTTCGCTCCCTCGTCAAGGCGCACATATTTGATGCCGATCGTGTCTTCGTTTCGGTAAACGGGTGTCTATCAGACAATTTTGGATCAACGGGCATCCCTTACTATCTGGCGCTATCTGGTGCTGCCGCTGATGCGCCGCCGAGCCGGTGCAGCCATTGAAGGCGTCGTACGCCAGCGCGTAACCCATGCGATCGCTCGCGGTCGATACCCACGGGAATACCCATTTTGCGATGGGGCAAGCGAAGCATCTCGGCTTTTGATCTGTGTCCGCGATTGTTGCTCTGCAGCCCTGCGGAACCAAAAAACAGCTTGACCCGGGTCACTTGGGGCACCCGTTCCCTACATGTACATTTCCCCAAGGGAGCACTGACTGTGGGTGCATCCGCGCTCCGCCGCCTTGCGATACCAGTGCACAGCCTGCTCAAGATCCACCACAACACCAGCGATCGAGGCTTGTTTCTTGCTGGCGGCTGCATCCCACCATTTGGAGACACTGGTGTAGAGCTCGATCACGGCGGAACGCAATCTGCTACCGAGGACCTAGAAATCGAGTCCGTTTATCCGGACTTTGCAAGTTGGGGGTGTGGATCCATGGAACTCAGCCGCCGTGACCTCTTGACCGCATCGGCGATCATGCTGATGCGTCCTATGAGCAGCATTTCGGCACCACCGGATGCGCGCCTCGCCGCGGCTCCGTTAGCCGGCGGCACTGAGCCCATGTTGTTGTGTTGGAATGAGAACCCCTACGGTCCGTCGCCCGCTGCCCGCGCTGCAATCGCCCAGTCGATAGCTGAAGGTTGTCGGTATCCGGACGACGAGAATCCAAGGCTCGTTAATCTAATCGCCGAGAAAGAAGGACTCGGGCCGGATCACATTGTGTCCGGCACCGGCTCCGGGGAGTTGCTGCGGGCCGTCGGGTTGCTCGCCGCGCGTGAGCACGGCGAGATCGTGGCTGCCGCTCCCACTTACGACGAGTTGACCGAGTATGCCCGGCATACTGGGGCGACCCTGAAGATGGTGGCCGTCGTTAAACAGCTGCGCCACGATTTGAGCGCGATGCACGCGGCGGTCTCCGCCAAGACACGCGCCGTGTATATCTGCAATCCGAACAACCCGACGGGCACGATGCTCGATTCCGCGACAATCGCATCATTCGTCGCCGCGCTTCCGGATCATGTGACGACCGTCATCGATGAGGCCTATAAGGAATTCGTCGAGGGCACACCTTCGTCGGCGAGCCTGGTCACAGGGCCAAAGCGTGTCGTCGTGTTGCGGACATTCTCCAAGCTCCACGGCATGGCCGGAGTTCGGTACGGCTACGGGATCGCCCGACCCGAGGTCATCGAGGAAATCTCCGCCGCGCGCATGTCGACGCCCAACATATTCGCTGTTCGCGGCGCTTATGCGAGCCTCGGTGACAAGGAGTTCCTGACAGACTGCCGACGGCGAATCCTGGCCAGCCGCGCCCGCCTCACCGCGGAGCTGGCGCGACTGCATTTTCCGTACGCCGAGCCTCATGGCAATTTCGTATTCTTCGACACGGGCGTGCCGATCAAGCAATTCGCCGAGTTCATGCGGCATAGGAATATCGGTGTCGCGCGGCGTTTCCACCTTACGAGAACTGGTGCGGCATTACCATCGGGACCGATCCGCAGATCGACGCTTTCATCGAGGGAGTGCGGGCCTTCCGAGCGAGTGCTGCCAAGGCAGCCTGATTTAGGCGCTGGCGGCACTGTAGGTACACCAGCGCCGTGCACATCTCAGCGCGTTCTGAGCTTCTCGCAGGCCAAGATCGGCAACGGCGGTGTCGCGCTCGATCATCGCAGCGACAATCAAACTCCAACATAACTATTGCCAGGAGGTAATCAACAGGCACATGATCCAAGTGCTGCGATCTCTTCTCAGCTTGATCGTCGCGCTACAGGCATTCGACCAACGCAGTGTATTTAGTGCCATAGCCTCACGGGCCCCGCTGGTCTACGGTTGGGTCGATGCGCCCATCAAGGAGAAAGTACGTTATGTCCATGATGGATCACCTAAGCCGTCGAGGCTTCCTCCTTGGGGCATCAGGCCTCGCGGTCACGGCATATGCCGGCCAGTACAACACGCAGCGTACGCCGGCGTCAGACGGAGACTATTCGCTCGCGGACTCAGCACTCCTCGACCTCTCGGCCGTGCACGCGATCGGGATGATGTCGCGCGGCGAACTTACTGCCGAGCGCTATGTGAGCGCTTTGCTCGTCCGCTGCGCGGAGCAGCGGGCACTCAACTGTTTCATCACACTGGAGCCCTCACGTGTGCTCGAGGCAGCTCGCGCCGCTGACCAACGCCGGAGGGCGGGCGCCGCGCTCGGTCCGCTGCATGGGCTGCCGATCCCGGTTAAGGACAGCATAAATACCCGGGAGTATCCCACCACGGCTGGCACGCCAGCGCTGCGAGGTTTTCGTCCCGTTGACGACGCACCGATAGTGGCGTCGCTCATCTCTGCCGGTGCGATCGTGCTCGGTAAGACGAACCTGCACGAACTGTCCTGCGGTTGGACGAGCAATAAC
>JANYAD010000182.1 GCA_025355165.1 Gammaproteobacteria bacterium
GCCCGAAGGCACCGAGATGGTAATGCCGGGGGACAACATCAAAATCGTGGTCGAACTGATCGCCCCCATCGCCATGGAGCAGGGCTTGCGGTTCGCCATCCGTGAGGGCGGCAAAACCGTCGGCGCAGGTGTGGTCGCGAAAGTCATTGCTTAAGTTTGTTTGTCTAAGGGGCGGGGCCTTTTTGGCCCCGTTAATTGTTGCGCGACGCGCATGACTAGGGCAGTAGCTCAATTGGCAGAGCGGCGGTCTCCAAAACCGCAGGTTGGGGGTTCGATTCCCTCCTGCCCTGCCACTGATGAGTGTCAGTAGGAACAGTGTAAATACATGGCTGAAGTGCAAACCCCGACGGTTTCATCGTCCAAGGATAGTGGCCTGCTGGTATTGTCGATCGCCGCAATACTCGGCGGCATAGCGGCCTTCTATTGGTACGACGAACGGCCTTTGCCGCTGCGCATCGGCATGGTCATTATCGGCCTCGCTGCGGGCGCGGGCCTCATATGGCTTAGTTCTTATGGCCGGGAATTCTTGCAGTTCGCTCAGGCGGCCCGAGTAGAGCTGCGAAAGGTGGTATGGCCGGATCGCACTGAAACAGTCAGAACTACCTATATTGTTTTTGGTTTTGCGGTTTTGATGGGCCTTTTTTTCTTCGTTCTTGACTGGGTTCTTACCTGGATGACCCGCCTTCTGGGCGGCACAACCGGTTGACGAACACGGAGCCTTCTATGTCCCTGCGATGGTATGTGGTGCACGCTTACTCGAACTTCGAGCATAAAGTCTCGCAGTCGCTGAAAGAGCGGGTCAAGCGGGCCGGCCTAGAGGCAAAGTTCGGCGAAATTCTCGTACCCACCGAAGAGGTGGTGGAAATGCGCGACGGCCAGAAGCGTAAGTCGGACCGCAAGTTCTTCCCCGGCTATGTGCTGGTGCAGATGGAAATGGATGAGGACACCTGGCACCTGGTGAAGGAAGTGCCAAAAGTACTTGGATTCATCGGCGGCACCAGCGACAAGCCCGCAGCCATCTCCGACAAGGAAGCGATGTCGATTTTGCGCCGCGTTGAAGAGGGCGTGGACAAGCCCAAGCCCAAGGTGTTGTTCGAGCCCGGCGAAGTGGTGCGGGTGACCGACGGGCCTTTCAACGATTTCAACGGTGTGGTCGAGTCAGTCAATTATGAGAAGAACCGCTTGCAAGTGGCGGTGCAGATTCTGGGCCGCTCGACGCCCGTGGAGCTGGATTTCTCGCAGGTCGAGAAGGGTTAATTGTTTTCGGTTGGGGTCGCTTCGACCCCGTTGAACCCGGCGCGTAAGCGCCTGAACTAAGGGGAGTTGCTCGCAGGGGCGACGTTTGCACCCACAGGAGTATTGGCGATGGCGAAGAAAGTCACGGGCTATATCAAGCTGCAGATCCCTGCAGGCCAAGCCAACCCCAGTCCGCCGGTCGGTCCGGCGTTGGGTCAGCAGGGCGTGAACATCATGGAGTTCTGCAAGGCATTTAATGCGCAGACCCAGGCCTTGGAAAAAGGATTACCGACCCCAGTAGTGATCACGGTGTACAGCGACCGCAGCTTTACCTTCATCATGAAGACGCCGCCCGCCTCGGTGCTCATTGCCAAGGCGCTCGGTATTCCCAAGGGCAGTGCTACACCTAACACGGCCAAAGTTGGCAAAGTAACCCGTAAGCAACTCGAGGACATCGCCAAGATGAAGATGCCTGACCTGACGGCGAGCGATTTGGACGCGGCTGTGCGCACCATCGCCGGCAGCGCCCGCAGCATGGGCGTCGACGTGGAGGGGCTCTAAAATGGGCGCGGCAGTGAAACGAACCAAGACTTGGAAGGAAAAGTTGCCGCCGGGCAAGGCTTATCCGATCGACGACGCGTTGAAACTCGTGAAGGAATTTGCCACTGCTAAATTCAATGAATCGGTGGACGTGTCCGTGAATCTCGGTGTCGACGCCACCAAGTCGGATCAGCAGGTCCGCGGCTCGACGGTCATGCCGCACGGCACTGGCAAGACGGTGCGGGTGGCGGTGTTTACCCAGGGCAAGAACGCCGATGCCGCAAAGGCGGCCGGCGCCGACATTGTGGGTTTTGAAGATCTGGCGGAAAAAGTCAAAGCCGGACAGATCGATTTCGACGTGGTCATCGCCAGTCCCGATGCCATGCGCATCGTTGGGCAACTCGGCCAGATTTTGGGGCCTCGCGGGCTGATGCCTAACCCAAAAGTCGGCACAGTGACGCCGAACGTGGCTGAAGCCGTGAAAAACGCCAAGTCCGGTCAGGTGCGCTACCGCACCGACAAGGCGGGCATCGTTCACGCCCAGATCGGACGCGCGAACTTCGAACCGAACGCTTTGAAGGAGAACCTGTTGGCGCTGGTGAACGATCTGCAGAAGATCAAGCCGGCAACGTCCAAAGGTGTTTATTTAAAAAAGATGACCCTCTCCTCGACCATGGGGCCTGGAGTGACGGTCGATCAGGCGAGCTTGGGCCTGATCAAGATTTGATGGATCGAATTGATGGAGGGCTGCGGGGCCGCAGGGCCGCGCACTCACCGTCGAAGACCGTAGGCGAGCTTGAGGCTTTTTGAAAAACCTCGGGGCTCTTAAAGACCGCCTGCGCAGATGGTGGGACCGGAATCAGGAATTGCCTGAGAAGGTCGCACCAATGAGTACGCAGTACTCGAAGGGTGGATGCGAGACGTGTAGTTCGCATCCGATGTGTGACGCTTCTCTTTAGGGGAACCTAAGATGGCACTCAAGTTAGAAGAGAAGAAAGTCGTGGTGGCAGAAGTCAACGCGGTCGCGGCGAAAGCCTTGTCCGTGGTGGGCGCAGAGAACCGTGGCTTGACCGTGACGCAAATGACCGATCTTCGTGCGAAGGCGCGCAAGGAAGGGGTCTACCTGCGGATCGTCAAGAACACGCTCGCGCGCAAGGCGGTAGCCGGCACTGCTTTCGAGTGCATTTCTCCGGCGCTGAAGGGACCCATTGTTCTCGCATTCTCCAACGACGATCCAGGCGCCGCCGCCCGCATCGTCAAGGCGTTTTCGAAGGACAACGACAAACTGGTGACCACAATCGTTTCGTTGGGCGGACAGCTGCTCAAGGCCGATTCGCTCGAACGTGTGGCTGCATTGCCCACGCGCGCGCAGGCGTTATCGCAGATGCTGGGTGTACTGAAGGCGCCGATCGCAAAGTTCGTTGGTACGTTGGCTGCCCCCAACTCGAAGTTGGTACGCACGCTCGCCGCTGTTCTTGAATCCAAGAAAAGCGGTGCGGCGCAGGCGGCGACGAATTAATCCTGATTCGGGTCAAAACCCATATTTATTTTTTGGAGACGATAATGGCTGTTACTAAAGACGAAATCCTCGATTCAATTTCCAAGATGACCGTCATGGAAGTGGTCGAGCTGATCGCCGACATGGAAAAGAAGTTCAACGTCACCGCGGCAGCTCCTGTGGCCGCTGCGGCGGCGGGTGGCGGTGGTGCGGCGGCCCCGGTTGCCGAGGTGCAGACCGAGTTCACTGTGACAATGTCCGAGTTCGGCGCCAACAAAGTAGGCGTCATCAAGGTCATCCGCGAGATCACGGGCTTGGGCTTGAAGGAAGCGAAAGATCTGGTCGAAGGCGCACCCTCGACCGTCAAAGAAGGCATTCCGAAGGCGGATGCCGAGACCATCAAGAAGAAGCTGGAGGACGCGGGAGCCAAGGCTGCTATCAAGTAGTGATTATTGCCGATACGTGCAGTTTGAGGGTGGCCGCTGAATTTCAGCGGCCCTCTTCGGCTGCGTTTTGCTTTTGATTTGATCGGACGGGGTCGCTTCGACCCTGTTGACTGTGGCGCGAAGCGCCTGAGGGTTACACATGGCTTATTCGTTCACCGAAAAGAAGCGCATTCGCAAGAACTTTGGTAAGCGTCCGAGCATTCTCGGCACGCCGTACCTGCTGGCAATCCAATTGGATTCTTACCGGCGATTTTTGCAGGCGGATACTGCGGAATCAAAACGCGATGAAATCGGCTTGCATGCCGCTTTCGACAGCGTATTCCCCATTTCCAGCTATTCAGGGAATGCCACGCTTGAGTACGTGAGCTACCGCTTGGGCGAACCGGTATTCGACGTCAAAGAGTGCCAGCTACGCGGCCTTACCTATGCCGCGCCGCTGCGCGTCAAGGTGCGTCTGGTGGTTCTGGACAAGGAAGCCAGCGGCGCCAAGAAGCCCGTCAAGGATGTGCGCGAGCAAGAAGTGTACCTGGGCGAACTGCCCCTCATGACCGACAACGGCACCTTTATCATCAACGGCACCGAGCGGGTCATCGTCTCACAACTGCATCGCAGTCCGGGCGTGTTCTTCGATCACGACCGCGGCAAGACTCATTCCTCGGGCAAGCTATTGTTCTCCGCCCGCATCATTCCGTACCGCGGCTCCTGGTTGGATTTCGAGTTCGATCCGAAGGACTGCGTATTCGCGCGCATCGATCGACGCCGCAAGTTGCCCGTGACCATCATCTTGCGCGCCTTGGGTTACACCGAGGAGCAGATCCTCGACATCTTCTTCGAGAAGAACGTGTTTCATCTGTCGAAGAAGGAGATCGAGTTCGAGATAATCCCGCAGCGCTTGCGCGGCGAGACGGCTGCCTTCGAAATCCGCGTCGGTAAGAAAATCATCGTTGAAGAGGGACGCCGGATCACGGCGCGTCACGTGAAGGAACTCGAAGAAGCCGGCGTCAAGCGCCTGCCCGTTCCGACAGAATACGTGCAAGGCAAGATCCTTGCGCATGACATCATCAACACAGAGACGGGCGAGATCCTGGCGAAAGCCAACGAAATCCTCACCGTGCCGACCGTCGCGAAATTGATCGAGAACGGCATCACCGAGGTCAAAACGTTGTATGTCAACGATTTGGACCGTGGCCCGTACATCTCCGATACTTTGCGCATCGATCCGACCAAGACCCGCCTCGAGGCCTTGGTGGAGATATACCGAATGATGCGACCCGGCGAGCCCCCGACCAAGGACGCCGCCGAGAACCTGTTTCAGAACTTGTTCTTCAACGGTGAGCGCTACGACTTGTCGCCCGTCGGCCGCATGAAATTCAACCGCCGGGTGGGCCGCGAGGAAATCACCGGCTCGGGCGTGCTGAGCAAAGAAGACATCATCGAAGTCATGAAGACCTTGATCGATATCCGCAACGGCAACGGCCATGTGGACGACATCGACCACTTGGGCAACCGCCGCGTGCGCAGTGTCGGCGAGATGGCTGAGAACGCCTTCCGCATCGGCTTGGTTCGGGTTGAACGCGCCGTCAAGGAGCGTCTGACGATCGCCGAAAGCGAGCCGATCATGCCGCAGGAAATGATCAACGCGAAGCCGGTGGCCGCCGCGGTGAAGGAATTCTTCGGTTCCTCGCAGCTGTCTCAGTTCATGGACCAGAACAATCCGCTGTCTGAAGTCACACACAAGCGGCGGGTCTCAGCGCTCGGTCCAGGCGGCTTGACGCGCGAGCGGGCCGGGTTCGAAGTGCGCGACGTGCATCCCACGCACTACGGCCGAGTGTGCCCGATTGAAACCCCGGAAGGTCCGAACATCGGCTTGATCAATTCTCTCGCCGTGTATGCGCGCACCAATGACTATGGTTTCCTGGAGACCCCATATCGGCGAGTTGCGAACGGCAAGGTGACCGATCAGATCGACTACTTGTCGGCCATCGAGGAGGGTCAGTACGTGATCGCCCAGGCGAACGCGACCCTGAGCGACAAGGGCGAGTTCTCCGATGATTTGATCTCCTGCCGGACTCAAAACGAGTTCACCTTGTCAGCGCCCGACAAGATCCATTACATGGACGTGTCGCCGAAACAAATCGTCTCGGTCGCGGCATCCTTGATTCCGTTCTTGGAGCACGACGATGCCAATCGCGCACTCATGGGATCGAACATGCAGCGTCAGGCGGTGCCGACCTTGCGTTCCGAAACACCTTTGGTGGGTACCGGCATGGAACGGGCGGTCGCGATCGATTCCGGCGTCACGGTCGTGGCGCGGCGCGGCGGCAGCGTCGATTCGGTCGACGCTTCGCGCATCGTGGTCCGGGTCAATGACGATGAAACGACCGCCGGCGAACCCGGCGTGGATATTTATTCGCTGACCAAGTACACGCGTTCCAACCAAAATACCTGTATCAACCAGCGACCGCTGGTCAATGCCGGCGATTCAATCAAGCGCGGCGACGTGCTGGCCGACGGTCCCTCGACGGATCTGGGCGAGCTTGCGCTCGGTCAGAACCTCTTGGTCGCCTTCATGCCTTGGAACGGTTACAACTTTGAAGACTCGATTCTGATCTCCGAGCGCGTGGTAGAAGAAGATCGCTTCACGACCATTCACATCGAAGAGCTGACTTGCGTCGCTCGCGACACCAAGCTGGGTCCCGAAGAGATCACCGCCGATATCCCCAATGTTGGGGATTCGGCATTGGCCAAGCTCGATGAAGCGGGTATCGCCTTCATCGGCGCGGAAGTGCGAGCCGGCGACATCCTGGTGGGCAAGGTCACGCCGAAGGGCGAGACACAGCTGACCCCGGAGGAAAAACTGTTGCGGGCGATCTTCGGCGAAAAGGCATCCGACGTGAAGGATACCTCGCTGCGCGTGCCTCCCGGCATGGATGGCACGGTGATCGACGTTCGCGTATTCACCCGCGATGGGGTAGAGAAGGATTCGCGCGCCCTAGCCATCGAGAAATCAGAGCTCGAGCGGGTACGCAAGGATTTGGCCGATCAGCAGCGCATTCTGGAAGACGATTTGTTCCAGCGCGTTCGCGGCATGATCGAAGGTAAGGCCGCGGAAGCCGGACCCAAGAAGATAAAATCGGGCACGCAAATCGATGATGCCTACTTAGCGGACCTGCCGCGCGAGCAATGGTTCGAAATTCGCTTCAAGGAAGAAGAGACCAACACGCAGCTCGAAACCGTGTCGGAACGGTTGAAAGGTCAACGCAAGGCATTCGAGAAGCGCTTCGAGGAGAAGAAGGCGAAGATCACTGCGGGCGATGATCTCGCTCCGGGCGTGCTCAAAATGGTCAAGGTGTACTTGGCGGTAAAACGACGCGTTCAACCGGGCGACAAGATGGCGGGCCGCCATGGCAACAAGGGCGTGATTTCCTCCATCGTTCCGGTGGAAGACATGCCTTACATGGCCGACGGCACGCCGGTGGATATCGTGCTGAACCCTTTGGGCGTGCCTTCACGCATGAACATCGGCCAGATTCTCGAGACTCATTTGGGCTGGGCGGCAAAGGGTTTGGGCGCCAAGATCGGCAAGATGTTGGAAGCGCAGCACGCGATAGTGGAGTTGCGAAAATTCCTCGGGCACGTCTACAACGAGACCGGCGGCCAGAAGGAAGACCTCAAGTCGATGAGCGACGCTGAAATCATCGAGCTTGCCAGCAACCTGAGGAAGGGCGTGCCGATGGCGACGCCGGTATTCGATGGCGCCAGCGAGGAGGAGATCAAGAATCTGCTCACCCTGGCGGACTTGCCGACCTCGGGACAGACCACTTTGCACGACGGACGCACCGGCGAGCAATTCGAGCGGCCGGTCACCGTCGGGTACATGTACATGTTGAAGCTGAACCACTTGGTCGACGACAAGATGCACGCACGTTCCACAGGACCGTACAGCTTGGTCACCCAGCAGCCGCTGGGCGGCAAGGCGCAATTCGGCGGTCAGCGCTTCGGCGAAATGGAAGTGTGGGCGTTGGAGGCTTATGGCGCCGCGTACACCTTGCAGGAAATGCTCACCGTCAAATCGGACGACGTGAACGGACGTACGCAGATGTACAAGGCGATTGTCGACGGCAACCACGAAATGAAAGCCGGCATGCCGGAATCGTTCAATGTCTTGGTTAAGGAGATTCGTTCCTTGGCCATCAACATTGAACTAGAGAGCGAGGCCTAAATCTATGAAAGACTTACTCAAATTATTCAAGCAGCAAGTTCCGGTCGAGAATTTCGATTCGATCAAGATCGGGCTCGCATCGCCGGACATGATCCGCTCCTGGTCATATGGCGAAGTAAAGAAGCCGGAGACCATCAACTACCGCACTTTCAAGCCGGAGCGCGATGGCTTGTTCTGCGCGAAGATATTCGGACCCGTCAAGGATTACGAGTGCCTGTGCGGCAAGTACAAGCGCCTGAAGCACCGCGGCGTGGTGTGCGAGAAGTGCGGCGTGGAGGTGACCCAGTCCAAGGTGCGCCGCGAACGCATGGGCCACATCGAACTCGCAAGCCCCACCGCTCACATCTGGTTCTTGAAATCGCTGCCTTCGCGCATCGGTCTGATGCTCGACATGACGTTGCGCGAAATCGAGCGCGTGCTGTACTTCGAAGCCTTCGTGGTCGTCGACCCGGGCATGACTTCGCTGCAACGCGGGCAATTGCTGACCGATGAAATGTACCTCGAGTCGATCGAAGAGCACGGCGATGAATTCGATGCTCGAATGGGCGCGGAAGCGGTTCATGAATTATTAAAATCCATGGATTTGCCGTCCGAGGTGGTCAAGGTCCGCGAGGACATGGCGAATACGAACTCGGAAACCAAGATCAAGCGTCTGTCGAAACGGCTAAAGCTGATCGAAGCCTTCATGGAGTCGGGCAACAAGCCGGAGTGGATGGTGCTCACCGTATTGCCGGTGCTGCCGCCCGACCTGCGCCCGCTGGTGCCGCTCGACGGCGGACGCTTTGCCACTTCCGATTTGAACGATCTGTATCGGCGGGTAATCAACCGCAACAACCGCTTGCGTCGATTGCTCGAGCTGAATGCCCCCGACATCATCGTGCGCAATGAAAAGCGCATGCTGCAAGAGGCGGTGGATGCCTTGTTGGATAACGGCCGACGCGGCCGCGCCATAACCGGCACCAACAAGCGACCGTTGAAGTCCTTGGCCGATATGATCAAGGGTAAGCAAGGCCGCTTCCGCCAGAACTTGCTCGGCAAGCGCGTCGATTACTCGGGCCGTTCGGTGATCGTCGTCGGTCCGACCCTGCGCCTGCATCAATGCGGGCTGCCGAAGAAAATGGCGCTGGAACTGTTCAAACCCTTCATCTTCTCCAAGCTGCAGCTGCGCGGCGAAGCCTCGACCATCAAGGCTGCGAAGCGTCTGGTCGAGCGCGAGGGACCGGAAGTATGGGACATCTTGGAAGAGGTGATCCGCGAGCATCCGGTCCTGTTGAATCGAGCGCCGACCTTGCACCGCCTCGGCATCCAGGCGTTCGAGCCGGTGTTGATCGAGGGCAAGGCGATTCAACTGCATCCGCTGGTGTGCGGGGCGTTCAATGCCGACTTCGACGGCGATCAAATGGCCGTGCACGTGCCGCTGTCCATCGAGGCGCAACTTGAAGCGCGCGCATTGATGATGTCCTCCAATAACATTCTCTCGCCCGCGAACGGCGAGCCCATCATTGTTCCCTCCCAGGACGTGGTGCTGGGCTTGTACTACATGACCCGCGAAAAGGTGGGCGCGAAGGGCGAGGGCATGGCGTTCAGCGATGTCAGCGAAGTTCATCGTGCCTACGAGAGTCGCAACATCGACCTGCAAGCCAAGGTCAAAGTGCGCCTGGTGGAGCATATTCGCGATGCCAGCGGACAATTGGTCAAGAACACCAGGGTGGTGGACACCACGGCGGGGCGTGCTTTGTTGTCCGAGATTCTGCCTAAGGGTTTGTCTTTCGATGCCATCAACCAGGACATGACCAAGAAGATCATTTCTGGAACGATCAATGCGTGCTACCGCACCGTGGGTCTCAAGGAAACGGTCGTGTTCGCCGACCAGTTGATGTACACGGGCTTCCAGTACGCGACTCGATCGGGCGTATCTATCGGTGTGGACGACATGGTCGTGCCGCAGCAGAAGATCAAAATTTTGGCGACCGCCGAAAAAGAGGTGAAAGAGATCCAGGAGCAGTACTCCTCAGGCCTGGTCACCAACGGCGAACGTTACAACAAGGTGGTCGACATCTGGTCGCGAACCAATGACCAAGTGGCCAAGGCCATGATGGAGAAATTGGGTACCGATGAGGTGAACGATTCGAAGGGCAACAAGGTCCGTCAGAAGTCTTTCAATTCGATCTTTATGATGGCCGACTCGGGAGCTCGCGGTTCCGCCGCACAGATTCGTCAGCTGGCCGGCATGCGCGGCCTGATGGCGAAGCCCGATGGTTCCATCATCGAGACGCCGATCACGGCGAACTTCCGCGAAGGCTTGAACGTACTGCAATACTTCATCTCGACTCACGGTGCGCGCAAAGGCTTGGCCGATACCGCACTAAAGACGGCGAACTCCGGTTATTTGACCCGCCGGCTGGTCGACGTGGCGCAAGATTTGGTGGTCACCGAGATCGATTGCGGCACGGTCAATGGTCTGTCCATCACCCCGATCGTCGAGGGCGGCGATGTGGTTGAGGGCTTGGGCGAGCGCGTGCTGGGTCGCGTCGTCTCCGAAGACGTCTCGGTCGCTTCCAGCGGCGAAGTGCTGGTGAAGGCCGGCGCATTAATCGACGAAAAATTGGTGAAGTTGCTGGAGAAAATGGGTGTCGATCAGGTCATGGTGCGTTCGCCCATCACCTGCGAAACCCGTTATGGCGTGTGCGCGCAGTGCTATGGACGCGACTTAGGCCGTGGGCATCGCATCAACATCGGCGAGGCAGTGGGCGTCATTGCAGCGCAATCAATCGGCGAACCTGGCACGCAGCTCACCATGCGTACCTTCCACGTCGGCGGCGCCGCCTCGCGGGCGGCAGCGGCCAATGGCGTCGAGGTCAAGAGCAAGGGCACGATCCGCTTGCACAACATCAAGACAGTGCGCCATGAGAGAGGGCATCTGGTAGCGGTGTCGCGTTCCGGTGAATTGATCGCCGTCGAAGTCGGCATTGAACGCCCACTGCCTCGCCGATGTTGATGCGATGCCCACGGCCTAAGTCGCGTCCATAGCACTGCGCGCACACGCCATAACGGGTTTCG
>JANYAD010000217.1 GCA_025355165.1 Gammaproteobacteria bacterium
GTCGGGACGCCCTGCAGCTTCCTCGGCCGGTGCAACCCAGCAGTTGTAACCCGGCCAATTGAACCTGACTGCAGGGTTTGCATACGCCGTCTCGAATGCCTCCATTTCCTGCGCTGCTGTTGCCACATCACCCGACTCCGCGTAAGCGGTCAGGGATGTACGCCCTTGTTCAATTATCTACGGTCGAGTTGATGGGCAGCAGCGCCTCGAAATCTTCGACAGTTTTCGCGTTGGGCAGATCGGTAAACAGGCGCTTCAGATACGCATAGGGCTCGAGCCCATTGGCGCGGGCGGTCGAGACGATACTGTAGAGGGCGGCGCTGGCTTTGGCGCCCTTGATGGTGTCGGCGAAGAGCCAGTTGCGCCGACCGAGGGCGAACGGGCGAATCGCACTTTCGGCCACGTTGGTGTCCATCGCCAACCGACCGTCTTCGACGTAGCGGACCAATCGAGGCCATTGTTTGGTCAGGTACGCGAGCGCCTCGCCGAGCTTGCCCGAGGGCATGGTCTCGCGTTGCAAGCCCGTTGCCCATGCGTGCAATGACTCGAGCAGCGGCACCGAGCGTTCGCGCCGGATCCGCGTGCGTTCATCATCGCTCAAGGCTTTAATCTGGCGGTCAATCGCATAGAGTTCATCGATGCGTCGCACGCCCTCATAGGCCGCCGAATCGCTCTTGCGTACCCCGTCGGGCAAGGCTTTAAGCGCCTCGAAAAAGCGGCGCCGGGTATGAGCGAAACATCCAACGTGAATGAGATCCGCTCGGGCGCTGGCCCCCACATAGACTCGATACCCATCGCTCTGCAAATAGCCGCTGCAGCCCTCGATCAACGAGTCGGCGACTTCGCCGCCGCGGCCGGGGTTGTAGTCAAAGAGGATAATCCGCCGATGCTTCGGTCCCGCGACCCGCACCCACATCCAGTGCAATGCGCTCGGCGCCTTGTCGCTCTTGAGCACCTGCAGACGGGTCTCGTCGATGCGTACGTAGCCGGAGCCGCGCACCCGCTCGTCCATGAGGTTCAATAGCGGCTGCAAAGCTAGGTTCAGCGCGATCATCCACAGGGCTTGGGTTGATCGAGGCACTCGTACATCCTGGCGCTCGAGAACCTTCTCCAATCGGTACAACGGCAGGGAATCGACGTACTTGCTGGTCACCAGATAGGCAAGCAATCCCGCCGAGGCGTTCGTCTTCGGTAGGATATGCGCCGGTAACGGGGCGCTCTTGATGCATTGATCGCAGCCGGGGCACGCATACTTGATCCGCAGATGCCGCAGCACCTGCACCTTGGCTGGTACATGGTCGATCTGTTCGCTGATATCGGCGCCGATCTCTTGCAGGACCCCGCCACAGGGGCATACGCGTTCGGACTCGGGCAGTTCATGGCGGACATCGACGCGGGGCAGATGGCCCGCCAACTTGGTCCGGCCCGGCTTGCCGGTGCTGACCTTCGCCTCCCGTAGCGGGGTGGCGCTCAGCTGCGGCTCGATGCCGGTGGCTTCGCACAGCTCGAGTGTGACTTCCGCTTCGTTGAACAACTCGCTCTGGCCGGCGGCGACGCTCAAGCGCTCGCGACTCGGCCCGTACTTGTTGGCATTGAAAACGCGCAGCGCCTCTTCCAGCAGACGAATCCGTTGATCACGCGACTCGAGCCGGGCGCGAAGCTCGGCGTTCTCGCTCAGCAACGCCGCGCGATCGACCCCCGCGGATGCGGTATCGGCAGACACGGGAGAGCTCTCCAACATGGATTTATTATCTCATGTTAGAGACCGCGGCATATGACAATATGCCGCTATTTATAGGCTTTCGTGCATATCTATCCGACTCGGCGCAGCTGCAGTGCTCGATGCCCTTGGGCCCACACATCAAACCCGTCGAGCAACCGGTTCAGCTCATCGCCGCTCATCGACACCGTATCATCGGTGATGACTCGCGGCCAAATGAAGCGATCCTTCTCCAGCCGCTTCGACCACAGCACCAGCCCATTGCGCTCCCAATATAAAATCCGAATCCGATCGCGCCGTGAATTACTGAAAACATACAACGCCGCAGCGAACACATCGCGCTTCAAACTTTGTTCAACAAGAAGCGCGAGCGAAGCGGCCTGTTTGCGTAAATCGGTTGGCGCCACGCACAGATACACCACCGCCGCCGCGCTCGGCCGGATCATGCCGTTCGCTCGAGAACACCGATCAGTTCGACCAGATGCGCCATCCCGGAAACTTCGAGCTCGGCACGCCGACCATTACCCAACAGCAGCTTCAACACCATCGAAGAGGCTGCCGCCGAGACCGCATCAGCCACTGCAACGCGTGCAAATCGAACCCGCTTACGCTTGCGCGCCGCGGCCGGCACCGAACGGCTCGTGCTTCCATCGACTTCGATCCACTGGCCCGTGCGTCGCAATACTCGCCTCCAGCGATACGCCGCGTCGACGTCGAACCCTTCGCGTCGGGCATACTCCGCCACAGATACCCCGGAGCTTTGCCACCCACGCCAATGCGCCAACCACATCGCACTCTTCGCTACCCGCTGTTCCCGTGTCAACATCCCGTCCTCCTTCAGTTGAGTTCGGGTGACATGTCATCAGGAATGCAACGCGATCGGCAGGGTGTGCTTTGCTAACCGCTTACACACTGGCAGCCGCGCGCAAGTTTGCTGGTTGCGCGGGACACTATAAAAATCAGGCAGCGTCGCCGCATCGCAAGTCTGTCCCGGCGCTGGACTCGCCCGGCGCTTATGCTCTCGG
>JANYAD010000218.1 GCA_025355165.1 Gammaproteobacteria bacterium
GTCGGGACGCCCTGCAGCTTCCTCGGCCGGTGCAACCCAGCAGTTGTAACCCGGCCAATTGAACCTGACTGCAGGGTTTGCATACGCCGTCTCGAATGCCTCCATTTCCTGCGCTGCTGTTGCCACATCACCCGACTCCGCCGCTAGGCGTCCACGGAGGTAAAAACCCATTACGGTGGTGGGTGGGTCATTCGGGTCGGGCTGCAGTGTTTGCAGCATGATTTTCCCATCGGCGAGATCATGGAGTCGGATGTCGATGTCGGTGAGTGTGATCGCCGCCGTTCCGGCGACAGTGGATCCGACCCCGCCGGTTTCCGCCGCGTCAGCAGTCGCGGAATTCCGCCAGGGACCCAGATTCCAAGTTAAAGCGTCGACGTTCTGATAATAGGTTTCCGGAGAAAGTCCGGGCCAACCACGAGCGGCGCGACGCAAATGCTCGCCTGCAAGCCAGGCGCCTTCCTCTTCACCCAGCGCCCAATGCGCGTTTATGACACTATTGTGCCCGATCCAGAAGTCGGGTTTGATCTTCAGTGCTGCGAGATAAAGCTCCAGGCCTTCGCGCCATTTGCCCGTGTTCGCCGTCGCACTGGCCCAGTTGTTTAGAAGGTACGGCCGATCCGCGTTGTCGGCGCTAACGGAGGCCATGCGGCTGAACCGGATGGCCTCCTCGTTGCGGTCATTGTTGATCAGATAGTAGGACCAGAGAACGGGTTCGGATTGCGCGTACGCGTACTCCGCGGCATCGCTGGTGAGCTTGCCGAGGTCGGTTTCCTGCCCGACAAACCGCTTCGCCGGAACTCCGTCGCCACGAACCGTAAGTGCGAGTCCGCCCTCGACCGTATCGACGACGTCACCCTCGATATGCAAGTCGTGCCCGAAGCGATCACGAAGCAACCGGGACAGCTCGCCAAAAGAAATCCCCGCCTCAGGTACTGCAAGCTTGATCTCCCCCACCCATGCGCTGGACAGACTGCGCTTCGTGGCGTTGGCCCGGGTTGCGCTCTGCAGGCGGCAGCTGATCCAGAAGACCCGCTGCGATCACTTTGCCGGTTGCTCCCTGCGCGACCAGCGCAGGCGGCGCCTCGAAGGGTTCGACTACGACTTCTCGCGAGGCGAAGGCATCACGCACCAGCACCAGGACTCCCGCACCAATCACGGTTACAACCAGCAGCAGAAATACCTGAAACGCGAAGCGCAGTCGCAAACTTGCCCGCCGAATGCGCTCCTCACGCAGCTGGTTGCGCAGGTGTGCGATCCGCAACCCGTGCTCGTTCTCGAGATGCTTTTTCTGAACCTGCAGAAGCTGCGCTTGATCGTGCAGGAACTGCTCGGTCTTGCGAGCGACCGCGGGATCGTTGCCGGCAAGCTTCGCGGCGATGGCGGAGGCAAACGCCGCTGCAGCTGCAAGCGTCTCTGTATCTGCCTCGAGCGGCTCCCCCTCGCCGTCAAATAATCCGCCCAGCAGTTCTGCCATAGCGCCACCTCGATTTTTTCGTATCGTCCTCTATACAGCCGCCTGATTCAAGGCTAGCGGTCCGTCTGTGGTTGTCACTAGATAATGTCTACAATGTCGGCATTAACGTCCTCAATTGGCATCGCGGAAACCCAGCAAAAATAAGTCTGAAGCCGTTGCTCATACACTGAACTGGTCTAAAAGCCCCATTGTCCAAAATATGTTGTGATTGCGCTATTTTGGCAGTTAATGGTGTCCAAAATCGGATGCGCCAAAAACATGGAATCTGCAAAAACCTGGGCTCGAACTGTGCTGAATCCGATTTCACACATCGCCAACTGCGGATAGCACACTAACTACTGACATCGGCTTTCCAAGCTCGAGCCGTTTCGCGATTACATTATTGACGCGCTTGGATAGGAGGCGCGGAGCTGTGACAACGTCTTTGACTTCGAAGACCACTGGCATCACGTCGCGATCGTGGAAGATAAGCATATCCGAACTTCTCCCACATCCCCGGCCCATTGCAGCGCAGAAGAAAACGCTTGTCGTCCACCGGAGGACGTTGGAGGAGCGCAGGGATACGCGGAGTTCCTCGATGCCCTCGCCGATCCAGATCACGAGGAGCTAGAACGCTACTTAACTTGGTCCGGCGGCAACTTCGAGCCAAAGCGTCTCGATCTTGATGCGACTAATCGCGCACTCGCGAAAATCAAAATATGATCGTCAATACGGCCTACACCGGACGGTTACCCTTGACCAGCACGGTAAACCTCTTTCGTGCCACCGTGACAAGGCAAACATTTTTAGGATAAACAAAGCCTCGGCAACAAGCTGTGACAGTCACACACACTACGGCCGTCAAATCGCAAGTATGCCGGCAAGTATCTCGACGTCTATTTTTTGCCTGATGGAAAGATTGAGATTCGCGCGGCTGGGAGAAAGTCCCCTACTCCACCTACGATAAGTTGGGCGCCATCGATCAAGGTGCTATTGTTGAGAACAAGAGACACCGGCATGCGCTCCGATCTCAGGCTTGATACAAGCTGAACTCGACAGCGAATATGACGCGGGTCCATTTACTGCGCATCGAGTTGACGGTCAGCCAGTGCCTTGAAAGAAGCGCTTAGGATCTAAAACTCACCGGGAATTTGAGTGAAAAAGATGTTGAGAAGGCCCTCGAGTGCAGCATTTAAGATTGAGCAAAAGCGGACATTTAAACTTAGCTAGACGGTTGGACATCTGAACTTAGCGCAAGCAGCGATCGGTCAAGCCTGCGGTATTGCTCGAACGGGGATCCGACCGCGCCGTTGAAATTGATGTTGCTCAAAGCCCAGCGGAGAGATAAATCGCAGTACCGACGCATCGACATCGCGCACGACGACTCGACGGCAGGCGTCGAGCATTCGCTGCAAGCAACTCGTGTTGTAGGCCGTCACGAGACTCCTGTAGAGAGCGAGACAGTGAGACTCGGCGCAGAGATCCTCATCGCGGCGACGGCGGGTCGAGCCTTACCCCGTATGATTCACGCGATGCACCTCGGGGGCGCGCCGGACGGTCCCTCCGCCCTTGCACTTTCCGCAATGCTGTGACCGTCAGCCCCGGCGTACACAGGACTTGCGGCCCGACATTTCGCGGCAAACCTGCGTTGTTTCGATCGCTTTCGGTCACCGATGCAAGAAGGAGATCATGATGGAAGCCGCCCGCCGACCTGTCGCGGAAAACGTAGCGAGACCGCGCATCCGCTGGCGCATTTTCTCGATGTTGGTGGCGGGCGCCGCGGTGGTCTACTTCCAGCAGCGTTCCATCTCGATCGCCTCAGAACGGATCATGCCTGAGCTGTCTCTGAGCCAGATGCAGATCGGCTGGCTGCAGTGGGGATTCGTCCTCGCGTATGGCCTGCTACAGTTCCCAGGGGGGATTTTCGGGCAGCGCATCGGCGCGCGGCGAGCGTTGACCGCCCTGCTGCTATGCGCCGTCGCTGCAACGCTTGCCGCACCTCTCGCGCCTTACGTCCTCCAGGGCACGGCTCTCTTCGTCGCGCTATTCATGAGCCAGTTCGTGCTCGGCGTCGCGCATGCCCCTTTCATGCCCGTGTGTGCCGGCACCATGGAGGCGTGGTTGCCGAGGGGCCGCTGGGCCGTAGCGCAGGGCATCCACACCTTCGGCTGTCAGGTGGGCGCGGCGATCGCGCCGCCCGTGCTAGTCGTGTTGATCGCGCAACTGCACTGGCAGCCTGCGCTCATTTGGGTGTCGCTTCCGCCGCTGGCGCTCATCGCGCTCTGGTTCTGGTATGGCCGCGACACCCCAAGCGAGCACCGTTCCGTGACCAGCGGCGAGCTCGCGGAGCTCGATTCCACGCCCCAATCGCAGCCGGATGGGAATATCAGCCTCGGGCGCATTGCGGCCATCCTGCGAAATCGCAGTATTTTGATCTTGACCGTGTCTTACGTGCTCATGAATTACGTCTTCTATCTGCTAGCCAACTGGTCATTTCTGTACCTTATCCAAGAGCGACACTTCACTGTGCTCGAGGGCGGCCTGCTGGCAAGTCTTCCCCCGCTGGGCGCCGCGCTTGGTGCCTTCGTCGGCGGCGTCGTCACGGACGCCATGAGCCTCAGGTTCGGCGCCACGTGGGGATTCAGGCTCATGCCGCTCATCGCGCTTCCCTCGGCGGGCGCGCTGCTGCTGGTGGCCACCTATAGTTCGAATGCTTATGTTGCGGTCATTGCCCTGACGGGTGCCTATTTGGCGGTGGAGCTCAACGAGGCCTCCTATTGGGCTGGCACGATGCGAATTGGCCAGGGCGATTCGATGGCCGCCACCGGAGTCCTCAATACCGGCGGCAATGCCGGCGGCTGGATCGGCATCCCGATAGTCGCCTATCTATCGGGGCACGGCCATTGGCGAGCGGCATTCGCGATCGGCTTTGGTTGCGCCTTGGCAGCAGCACTCGGTTGGCTCTGGGTGGACGTGGCAAAACCGCTCGCGGTGGAATCGGAGCGCCCCGCAAACCCTGATTTTGAAGCCGCCGCGACGCCGTGATGGATGGAGACTGTATATGCGTGAAACACTCACCCGCGATCTCCGACTGCTGCCCACTCGCACAGGACTCGGTGCTCCCCGCCGATGCTGCGCCGTATGCGCGCCCACGCGCTTGTCGACGCTCAAGGGTCACTGTGCGGGGCCCAGATTTTCTGTCCGTGCTTGAGTCCGTACCGTCTCCGCCCCCGGCCTGGCGAAACGTGCCGATGGCGTCGCTGTACTTGTCGGCGTTGGCCACGCCCGCCGTCAGCGGTCCTTCAGCGGGCGCTGATTCGCACCCACTGCTTTGTTTGAACGCTCGCATGGCCGGCGATAGTTTGTGAGCGGGAAAAAGTCATCCTCTTGCCCGCGACTTGAACATGCTGCGGGTAGGTTGCCTCATCTTCGCTCGGATACAACGCACCCTTGGCATGGTGAGTGACCGTGGATGTCGCTGCATCGAAAGACCACGTTCCGTAGTAGGCGTAGTAGGAATCGAGCACCGCCGTCTCGGCCCGCATCGCTGACTCGCTCTCATCCTTGGAGGGCCTCGCGGAAGGGACTTGCAGGTTGGGCCGACCGGTGCCTTCGATTTGAACCGAGAACCAACCCGATGCATCGTAGATCAAAAGGCCGCGGCTGCCGTTGCCGTAGAACGGATCGACCTCGCGGCCGTCAACTTCGATGCTGACCAGACGCCAGGCGCCGATGAGATCTTGCCGGCTCGTGCGAGGTGCGCGGCCTTCGGCCGCACACACCGAAACCACCGCCAAGGAAGCGATAAGGAGCGCATATTTTCTGCTGAGTATCATGGCGGCGCCTTTGATGCCTTAAGGCCTTCCAGCGCAAGCCGCCGGTTCGGATGCACGACGAGTACGCGCTCGAATGATGCTGCGGCCTCGGCTTTCTGTCCGTCCGCGAGCTGCAAGTCGCCGAGAAGTTCCTCGAATGGCTTGGCGGACCAGGGTGGACCGTACTCGAATTCCATATTAGCCGTCGCGGCGATCGCTTCGCGCACTTGCGAGAGGCCTTGCGCATGATGGCCTTCTGCAAACTCGATCGCCCCCTCGAGCGCGGTCCTAAGCGCGCGTGTCTGCGCGAGGTCACCCTCACTCAATGCATCAAACCAGTTGCGGTTTTCTCCAACCGGCACCACTTGGGCTGCGTTGATTCGATCCGATAGCTGCTTGAGCGTTGCCCGTGCCCCCACGGCATCACCACGGGCAGCGAGTACCAGACCACGCGCGAAGTCATGAACCGCGAAATATCCAATCGAGGTGATGCCGCTACTGTCGATGCTCTGAAACGCGTCCACATCTGCCGCACCGCGCGTCTCGACGAGCCAGGTGGCCCGAGAAAAAGCGGCACGCAGGCGGTTATCCTTGGTTGGGCCGGTGGCCACATCGTGCGAAATCGAACGCACGATCGATGCGGCCGGCGTGCGCCGACCTCCTTGCAGATAGGCGTACTCGAGCCAGAGCATCGAATGATAGGCATGCTCACCGTGCGAGTCTGCCACCCGCACCGAAGCCTCGTTTGCGGCAACCGCATCGTCCCAGAGCCCGAGCGCGAAGAAAATGTGGGAGGTCATATGCTGCGCATGCGAGGCGCCGGGCGCGACCGTGGCATAGAGCCGCGCGGCCCGCAAGCCCAAGGGGGCGTGCACCGGGTCGTCGTACGCGTGGATGAGGTAATGCAGCGCGCCCGGATGGCGCTTGTCGAGGTCATACACGGACTCGGCCTCCGCGGCCGCGCGCATGTAGGTTCGAACGTCTCGCTTGGGCGAGAGCCCGAGCAATGACAGCGCGTACAGCGAGCGCGCATCGAGGTCTTTGGGGTATCGTCGAGACAGATCGCCGAGCGCGGCACAGTAGGCTGCGTCCCGTTCGGCTTTGTTTCCAGGTCCGTAGAGCTTCTCGAGGCTAGCTAAGTAGCCGCGCTCCCGCGGCGTTCGACCGCGCGCGATGCGTTCCTGCGGCGTTGCGCCGAGCTTTGCCATCGCCTGGCGCGCTGCAGCCGTATCCTGCTCGTACCAGAGCGTATGATTATAGGTGAGCGCTTCGCCCCACCTCGCCATCGCGAATGCGGGATCGAGCTTTTCAGCTTCCTCAAACGCGTCCCGAGCCGCCGAGTACTCAAAGCTGTGCAGCAGCAGCAGTCCCCGCACGAATGCGGGCTGGGCGCGCTTTAAGCCCGAATTGTCAAAGTGCACGACCCCAAGCTCACCTTTGACGACATGCGCCTCGGAAGGGTGCTCGTGGAGCACGTGGCCAGTGTCGCTCGCGGCAAGGGTTTGTGCGGCCGCCAGGCTTAAAATGACCGCCATGACGGCAGCGACTCGTCGGGTCAGCTGTCCCAAATGTCCACCTCGATCCGGATGGTTCTGCACACAGCCCTATTAGGCCAGTAACGGCAGTCGCCCGTCACCTAAGATTTTCTTAAGGTGTCGCGGAGTTCTCGCATTGAGAGATGCCGTCTGCATCGCTACGATCGAGAGCCAAGCGCACTCCCCGCGAGTTACACTGTAGAGTCAACTTCACGCCGTGACCGTACTTTCGCACTATTCCGCCCTCGCCCTGGCACGCCGCGCGCTGTTTGGCACGTCATGGGCGCGTGCCTGGCGCAAGCCTGAGCCCCGCAAGACGTACGACGTTGTGATCGTCGGCGGCGGCGGACACGGACTCGCGACGGCCTACTACCTGGCATCAAGACATGGGATTTCGAATGTCGCAGTGCTCGAGCGCGGTTACTTGGGTTCCGGCAACGTTGGCCGCAACACCACCTTGGTGCGGTCGAACTATCAGATGCCCGGTAACACAGAGTTCTTCGAGCACTCATTGCAGCTTTGGGAGGGACTTTCCCACGAGCTCAATTTCAACGTTATGCTTTCGCAGCGCGGTCAGCTGGTACTCGCCCATGGCCCGGTGCAGCTTGACGTCTTGGCACGCAAGGGCAACACCATGCGCCTCAATGGGATTGGCTGCGAGCTGTTCGATCGCTCCGACGTACAACGGTTCCTGCCCTTCCTCGACTACTCGACGCACTGTCGCTTTCCGATCTATGGGGGCCTGTTCCAGCCTCGGGCCGGCACGGTACGCCACGATGCGGTGGCCTGGGGTTACGCACGCGCGGCCGACCGGCTAGGCGTTGACATCATCGAGAACTGCGAGGTCAGTGGGTTCTTGCGCGACGGCGACGCGGTCAGCGGCGTCGAGACGAACCGCGGCCGGATTCAGGCCGGGCGCACCCTGATCTCGGTCGCCGGACATTCCTCGCACGTGGCCAGGTTGGCAGGGCTGCGGCTACCAATCGAGAGCCATCTGTTACAGGCGTTCGTGACTGAGCCAGTCAAACCATTTCTCGACTGCGTGGTGTCCTTCGGTGCGGAGCTCTTTTACATTTCGCAGTCGGACAAGGGCGGCATGGTCTTTGGCGGGCATATCGACGGTTTTAACTCCTACACTCAGCGCGGGCAGTTTCCCAAGGCATCGACCGTCGCGGAGTGCGCCGTCGCGCTGATCCCCGGGATGTCACGCCTGCGCCTGCTGCGTCACTGGGCCGGCATCCAGGATATGACCCCCGACGGCAGTCCCTTCATGGGCCGTACGCCGATCAAGAATCTGTACCTGAACGGCGGCTGGTGCTACCAGGGTTTCAAAGCGACACCTGCGGCCGGCTGGTGTATGGCGCACACCCTCGCTCACGGAGAGGAGCATCCCTTGATCCGCCACCTGGCCATCGACCGCTTCGAGCGCGGCAACGGCTCGGACGAATATGGTCTCGGCCTTTGGACCTACAAGCAGTAATCCATGCTCAGAATCCCGTGTCCCCACTGTGGCCTGCGTGATTACACCGAGTTCCTCTACGCCGGGGACGCGACCAAGCAGCGTCCGGCCCACGGCAGCTCAGAGTGGCGCGCGTGGTATGAGCATGTGTTCCTGTTTGACAATCCCAAGGGTGCGCACCTGGAGTATTGGCAGCATGTTCAAGGCTGCCGGCAGTGGCTGGTGCTCGAACGCGACACGTCCACCAATGCGGTCGGGCGGGCGTGGCTTGCGCGTCAGGGAGCACGGTCATGACCTTAGGCACCACCCGCCTCTCCATCGGCGGCCGTATCAACCGCGAGCGAGCGCTTGCCTTTCGTTTCGAGGGCCGTTCGTTGAGCGCTTATCAGGGCGATACGCTTGCCTCCGCGCTGCTCGCCAACGACGTGCATCTGATCGGCCGCAGCTTCAAGTACCATCGGCCGCGCGGATTCATGAGCTCGGGTGTAGAGGAGCCGAATGCGCTCCTGACCTTGGGAAGCGGCGCACGTCGCACGCCCAATGTGCCTGCGACCACGGCGGAACTCTACGAGGGCCTTATCTGCGAGCGTCAAAACGCATGGCCGTCCGTGGAGTTCGACCTCATGTCGATCACCGGTCGGCTCGCATCGGTATTTGAGGCCGGTTTTTACTACAAGACCTTTATGGGGCCGCGCCGGGGCTCGTGGATGTTCTACGAGCGCTTCATTCGGCGCGCCGCAGGACTTGGCAGTGCCACGCACCTCGCCGACCCCGACCGCTATGACACCCGCCACGCGTTCACCGACGTCCTCATCATCGGGTCGGGTCCGGCGGGCCTGGCTGCAGCGCGAGCCGCGGGCCGCTCGGGCTGTCGGGTTACGTTACTCGAGCAGGACTTTCTGCTCGGCGGCAGCCTATTGACCGCATCCACGGAAAGTCCCGATGAGGACCTGCGCCGCTCGCTCGAAGCCGACGTGGCGTCGCTGCCGAACGTCGAGATATTGCGACGAACGACCGCGATCGGCGTCTATGACGGGCTCACGGTGGTGTGGGTCGAGCGCCGCGAATCCGCGCGCCCCGATCCTGCCAAAGGCGAAGCACGCGAAATCCTTGTGACGTGCCGCGCTCGTGCCATCGTCCATGCCGAAGGCGCGCTCGAGCGTCCTCTGATCTTCGGCAACAACGACCTTCCCGGCATCCTGCTCGCGAGCGCCGTGCGCACCTATCTGAATCGATACGCGCTGAGGTTGGGAAAGCACATCCTGATCGCGACCAACAATGACTCCGCCTGGGCGACGGGGATTGACCTCGCGGCCACAGGCGCCCGGGTGACACTCGCCGATGAGCGGCCAACCGCAAACGCATCGTTACTTGAGTCGGCGCGTCGAGCCGGCATCGAAGTCCGGATGGCCACGCAACTGGGGCAGGCGCGCGGTACTCGCGCCGTGCGGGGCGCCTGGTTGCGCACGGAGGGTGCGGCCGCGCAGTGGCTGGCGTGTGACCTGATCGCCATGTCGGGTGGATGGTCCCCGACGGTGCATCTGACTTCGCATACCGGCGTGCGTCCAGTGTATGACAACATCATCGGTGCGATGGTGCCCGGACCCTGGCCAGCCGGCGTCAGCGGCGCAGGCGCGGTCGCGGGGGCGCGTGAGGATCTTCTTGCCCACGGGCACAAGGTAGGCAGCGGCGCTGCCCGCTCGGTTGGCGCATCGGGCGACGCCGGTGATCCGATCCCGGGTAGCCCATGGACGATGGGATGGGCACAACCCGTGCAAAACCGCGCCAAAGCGCGCAGCAAGGCTTTTGTCGACTTTCAGAACGACGTGACCACCAACGATGTGGTGCTGGCCTATGAAGAAGGCTACGAATCGCTGGAGCATCTGAAGCGCTACACCACGCTCGGCATGGGAACCGACCAAGGCAAGACCAGCAACTTGGCGGCGGCGCAGCTGATGGCCGAATTGCGCGGTAGCGACCTTGGCGCCTCGGGCGCGACCACCTATCGGCCGCCTTACACGCCGGTCTCGGTGGGTGCGCTGGCAGGACGGAGCATCGGCGCGCACTTTCGACCCACGCGCCGCACCCCCCTGCATGACTGGCACGTTGCGAACGGCGCCACCATGATCGAGGCTGGACCGTGGCTGCGGCCCTGGTTCTACGCATGGGCCGGGGGCGAGGCTGCGACGGCCTATCTCGCCGAGATGAAGTTGGTGCGCGGCGGGGTGGGAATTTCGGACACCTCCTCGCTCGGCAAGATCGATGTGCAAGGCCCGGATGCCGCCGAGTTCCTCGACCGCATCTACGTAAACCACTTCGCGAGCCTGCCGGTCGGCAAGGCGCGCTACGGCGTGATGCTGAATGATGACGGCATCGTGCTCGACGACGGCACGACGTCGCGCTTCTCGGAGTTTTGCTACTTTCTCACCACCACCACCGCACAGGCGGGCGAGGTCATGTCGCGGCTCGAGTTCCTGCTGCAAACGGCGTGGACCGACTTGCGCGTACAAGTTCTGTCGGTCACGGACCGGTGGGCCGGCATGTCCGTCGCGGGTCCCCTGTCGCGTCGAGCGCTGACACTCGCACTGCCTGGCATCGACCTGTCGAACGAAGCCCTGCCCCATATGGGCGTCAGCGAGCACGTGTCGGATGGCATGCCCGTGCGGGTGCTGCGCTTGAGTTTTTCCGGCGAGCTCGCCTACGAGATTTACGTACCGGCCGACCGGGGCACCGCCATGTGGGAGATGATCCTGAAGCGCGCCTCCCCGCTCGGCATCAAACCCTACGGGCTCGAAGCACTTGCCTCTCTGCGCATCGAGAAGGGGCACGTCGCCGGCCTCGAGCTCGATCATCGCAACACGCTTGCGGATCTTGGGCTCGCTAAGATGGCCTCGCAAAAGAAGGCCTTCGTCGGCCGTGAGCTGAAGGAGCGCGCGGAACTCACTGCGCCCGAGCGCTGGAGCCTCGTCGGCCTCGAATGCCTCGATACGACTGCGCGGCTGCGCGGTGGCGCGATTCTCTTCGCCAAGGAGGATCCGATTAGGGGTCACGGGCGCGGCTACATTACCTCGGTCATGTATTCGACGGTCCTCAAGAAGAGCATCGCACTTGCCCTCTACCGCGGCGGCTTGACGCACAGGGGCGAGGAGATCGTCTGTGCCTCGCCGCTGCGTGGCGAGCAGGTTCGCGCCCGTATCGTATCGCCGATGTTTATCGACGCGAGCGGGGAGCGCCTGCATGGGTGAGTCCCGCTCGGCGCTCGAGAACTACCGCACGCACCCCGGCATGGACGGCGCGGATGGACGCCGACTCCTCAAAATCGGAGAGCTTGCCGGCACTTCTCTGCTTCAAGTGGGCGTTTACACGGGCGGCGCGGTGCGTGTCGCCGCAGCCGTATTGCCGCTTCTGGGGGAATTGCCGGACTCCTCGGTGCGTGCTGCGGTGGCGAGCGGTCGGCTGATCATGCGCATCGCTGCCGACCAATATTGGGTGGTGGGGGGCGCTGCGGACTTGGCTGCGCGCCTGCGCGAGGCGATTCCAGCCGAGGCTGGCTGTATCACGTCTCTCGAGGGCGCGCGCACCCGTCTTTTCATTGAGGGTCAAGCGGCCCGCGCCGTCTTGAATCGGCTCATTGCCGTCGACCTCGACCCCGCCATTTTTCCCGTCCATGGATTCGCCCAAACCGGCATCCACCACGTCGGCGGCCTACTGCTTAAGGTGGCCGAGGATCGCTACGAATTCTTCGCGCTGCGTACCTTTGCCCTCTCGACGTGGGAGGTGCTGCTCGATGCGGCGCGTCCGTTTGGTTACCAGATCGCTCTACCCGAGAATAAAACATGAAAACACACACCCGTGTCGCCGTCATCGGCGGCGGCGTCGTTGGCTGCAGCGTGCTGTACCACCTCACCAAGGCCGGCTGGACTGATGTGGTCCTTATCGAGCGCGATCAACTCACATCCGGGTCCACCTGGCACGCGGCCGGAGGTTTTCATACCCTGAATGGCGACCCCAACGTCGCCAAGCTGCAAGGTTACACCATCGGCCTGTACGACGAGCTCGAACGAATCTCGGGCCAATCCTGCGGCTTGCACCGCTCCGGCGGACTGCTGCTGGCAGATACTCCCGAACGAATGGAATGGCTGAAGATGGCGCACGCCCGCGCGCGGTACCTCGGCCTTGAGACCTCGCTGCTTTCCCCGAGCGAGGCCAAGCAACTGCTGCCCCTGATCGAGGAGAAGTACTTCGTTGGCGCTATGCTCGACGCCGCCGACGGCAACCTCGATCCCTACGGCACGACGCATGCGTATGCCAAGGCGGCAAAGATTGGCGGTGCCGAGATTTACCTCAAAACCCAAGTCACCGCCCTCTCGCGGCGGTCGAACGGTACTTGGGACGTGGTGACCGCCGAAGGAACCTTGAACGCAGAACACGTGGTCAACGCCGGCGGCCTCTGGGCACGCGAGGTCGGGCGCATGGTGGGCATTGAGTTGCCGGTGCTTGCTATGGAGCACATGTACCTGGTGACCGACGAGA
>JANYAD010000227.1 GCA_025355165.1 Gammaproteobacteria bacterium
CCCCCCCCCCCCCCCCCCCCCCCCCCCCCCCCCCCCCCCCCCCCCCCCCCCCCCCCCCCCCCCCCCCCCCCCACCCGAGGACCAGCCGGCGTGGTTTGCGGGTTGTGTGCTGATCGCTCATGTGGAAGGCGGGCTGCGGGGGGATGGATCAGGCCGGGGATCGAGTATGGCAAGTGCCTGGCGGGCGGTACGAATGGGGATGCCCTGGAAGTCCCCGAGGGCGAGCAGATCCTGATCGCCGGTAATGATCGCGTCGACGTTGGCGGCACGGGCGACGGCGAGGACATGATCGTCGTCGGGGTCGCGGCAGACAGGCACGGGTAAGGGTGGTGCATCGAGGAGAACGATCAGTTGCTGCAGCTGCCCGAGGGCGTGCTCGTGCGAGAGACGGATGCGGGCGAAGATGGCGCTGAACTTCTCGCGGGCGAGAACCTCTTCGAGCTCGGCGAGCAGGGTCGGACTGCTGATCAGGGTGAGCGTGCCTTCGCGGGCATGTTGCAGGAGCCGATGCGGTGGGCCGCGCCACAGGAGCGCGGCGATCAGCAGGTTTGTGTCAACGATCGCGCGCACGGGCGCGACGCTCGGCGCGGGCGGCTTTGACTTCCGCGTCGATCTCCTCCTCGCTCATCGGCGGTATGCTGGCGGCGGCGACGCGCTCGGCAATGGAGAGCAGCGCATCAGCGGCTTGCTGGCGCTTGAGGGCCTCATTGAGCAGGCGTGCCAGGGCCTGCGGCGTTAAAAGACCGGCGGCCCGCGCCGCTTGTGCGGTGGCCTCCGGCAACTCGATCTGAATCCTGGTCATCGTCTTAAGCTCCTTGCGCGCTGACGCGCAGCTTCAGTTCCTCTCGCTCGATGAAGGTGTCGAGTAACTGGGTGATCTGGCGCTTGGCCTTCGGGTCCAGCTTCTCGATCCGTTGCAAGCGTCGATGTAGCTGGGTATCGGGCTTTCTGCCCTTCTTGAGTGGCTTGATGCCGAGCAGTTCATCGGCGCTCACCGCGAGGGCTGCTGCCATTTGTGGCAAAAAGGCGGCCGGCGCTTTCTCGGCGCGGCTCTCGTAGTAGGCGATCATGCGCTGCGTGGTGCCGAGGGCGGCGGCGAGCTCGACCTGGGTGTAGCCGGCGGCTTTGCGGATCTCGGTGAGCCGTGCACCAAAATCGCTGGTGCGTTCTTTGACTTTGGGCATGACATCCTCGCGGGAAGTTGCGGGTTGCCCGAAAGTGTAAGGCCCGATCCGCATATCGCTTGCTCCTGAGCTTGACCGATATGCAACCAGTGTATATCCGTCTGCCGGCATTAAACAATACACATTTTATGTATAACCCCCTTGACAGCTTTTTGGCGAGGAGCCGGACATGGCGCGTATCCCCCCTGAGGAGCTGGAGCGGCTAAAAGGTGCAGGTCTCGGTCGAGCACCTGGTGGCGGCCTCGGGCGTGGAACTGAAGGCCGCTGGCAAGGATCTGCTCGGGCGCTGCCCGTTCCACGACGATCGCGAGGCCTCGCTTGTCATCACCCCTGCGAAGAACCTGTGGCACTGCTTTGGCTGCCAGTTGGGCGGCGGCCCGATCGACTGGATGATGAAACGAGAGGGCGTCTCCTTCCGTCACGCGGTGGAGCTGCTGCGCGCGGGGGCGCTCAGCGCCCCGCGCTCCCGCGGCGAGCGGTTGCTGCCGGCGCCGGTCGCGCTCGATGCGGGCGATCGGGCGCTTCTTGACCAGGCGATCAGGTATTACCAGGAGCGCCTGAAGTAAAGCCCCGAGGCGCTTCGCTACCTTGCACATCGGGGTCTGGATGATGCGGAGCTCATCGAGCGGCACCGCTTAGGCTTTGCCGATCGCACCTTGGGCCTGCGGCTGCCGGAGAAGACGCGCAAGGCGGGAAACGAGATCAGGACTCGCTTGCAAAAGCTTGGGCTTCTGCGCGAATCGGGGCATGAGCATTTTAACGGCTCGATCGTGATCCCGGTCATCAACCCTTCCGGTGAAATCACCGAAGTCTACGGGCGCAAGATCAACGAAAACTTACGCGAAGGCACGCCGAATCATCTGTATCTACCGGGACCGCACCGCGGGGTGTGGAACGAATCGGCCCTGAGCACTTCCACCGAGATCATCCTCTGCGAATCCCTGATCGATGCGCTAACCTTCTGGCGTGCAGGGTATCGCAATGTCACGGCGGCTTACGGCATCGAGGGGCTCACCCCTGATCATCTGGCGGCGTTCAAGCGTTACGGTACGAAGCGCATCCTGATCGCCTACGATCGGGACGAGGTAACCGGTAACCACGCGGCGTACTTTAGTTGGGCAGGCGGCGGGAGCAAAGTAGCTGCGGTGTAATCACTGGAGCGAGCGATGCAGAGGACGAAGCGACGAAGTGCCCAGGCGTGGGGTGAGGTGGTGGAGCGATTTGCGCAGAGCGGACTGACGGAGGAGGATTTCTGCGAGCGCGAGGGGATCGGTAGCAAGCTGTTTCACCGCTGGCGAGTCAAGCGCAGCGGCGTGCCGGCACGGGCGCGGGTTGAGAAGGCCCCGCGGGTTTCGGGCAGCGCGGCGGGTTTTGTCGATTTGGGTGGCATTGGATCGAGCGGTTCGCGATTTGAGGTGCGACTGGAGCTCGGCGCCGGCGTGGTACTGAGTGTCGCGCGCGGCTGATGTTTTTCGCCGAAGCGCAGATTCGGGTGCATCTGTATGGGCAACCGACCGATATGAGAAAGTCCTACGACGGCCTGCAGGCCTTGACGCGGCACGCGCTGTTGCGCGATCCGCTCGATGGGGCGCTGTATATTTTCGTCAACCGGCGCGGTTCGCAAATCAAGTGCTTGTATTTTGATCGCAGCGGCTTTTGCATCTGGGGCAAGCGACTCGAGCGGGGGCGATTCATCAGCGATTGGCGCAGCGTGCGCACGCGCGAGATGGACTGGACTGGGCTGAAGCTGCTGCTCGAGGGGTTGGAGAGGAAGCGCATCGCCAAGCGATATTCTCTGCCATCATTGATCAGTAAAAACCTATAAATAAAGCGCTTTGGTGCACTCATCGTGTTATGATGAGCGCCATGCAAAGTGCGGCGGCCAGCCTCTCATCGAAGCTTACCGAGGTGAGTGCGATGGGCACTGCGCAGCTGCTCGATGTCGTGCATTCGCAGGCCGAGAAGATCGCCGCGCTGGAGCAGCAGCTCGAGTGGTTCCGCCGCCAGATCTTCGGGCAGAAGAGCGAGCGCTTTGCCCCTGAGCCCGATCCGTCGCAGATGCACTTGGGCGAGGCGTTCCCGGTGCCGGCGCAGCCGCTTAAGAACATCCAGTCGATTGCGGCCCATACGCGCCGCCTCACCCCCAAGGACGGAGCCGAGCGCGGCGAGGAACTGCCGTTCTTCGACGAGTCGAAGGTCCCGGTCCACACCATCACGCTGGTGCACGCCGATGTGAAGGGCCTCGCGCCCGATCAGTATGAAGTCATCGGCGAGAAGGTCAGCTACCGGATCGCTCAGCGCCCGGGTGCCTATCATGTGCTGAAGTATCGCCGGCCGGTGATTAAGCTCAAGAGCAGTGCAAAGATCCTCGCCCTGCCGGCCCCGACGGGGATCTTGGAGGGCAGTCGGGCCGATGTCAGTTTCGCCGCCGGGCTGCTGATGGATAAGTTTGCCTGGCATATCCCGCTGTACCGCCAGCACCAACGCCTCGCCGCCGCGGGCATCCGGGTCAGTCGGCCCTGGCTCACTCAAATCGCTCAGGCCGTGATCAGTCTGCTCGCCCCGATCTACGAGGCACAGTTGAGCTCGATTCGCGCAAGCCGCGTCAAAGCCATGGATGAGACGCCGATCAAGGCCGGCCGTAGCGGGCACGGCAAGATGCACACCGGGTATTTCTGGCCGATCTATGGGCAACTCGATGAAGTGTGTTTTCCGTTCCACCCCTCACGCTCTGCAGATTTTGTCCGACAGGCGTTGGGGATCAAGCCGCTTGTCAATGCCGTCTTGTTGACCGACGGCTATGCCGCCTATACACAATACGCCGAGAAGACCGGGATCCAGCACGCTCGCTGTTGGGCGCACGGCCGCCGCACGTTCTTCGAGGCGTTGAGCGCAGAGCCGAGCGGCGCTGCCGAGGCGCTTGAGCACATCAAGGCGCTGTATGCCATCGAGGAGCAGATCCGGGATCGCAACCTGCTCGGCGAGGCCAAACAACAGCATCGACTGACGCACAGCAAACCGCGGGTAGAACTTTTCTTCGAATGGGTCGATCGACAACTGCAACGCCAAGGCTTCACGCCGACAAACCCGTTTATCCGGGCGCTCAATTATGTGCGTGAACGCCGGGTCGGTCTCGAAGTCTTTCTCACCGATCCGGATGTGCCGATCGACACCAATCACCTGGAACGGGCATTGCGCGTCGTACCGATGGGTCGAAAGGCCTGGCTCTTCTGTTGGACCGAACTCGGCGCCAAACACGTCGGCATCATCCAGAGTTTGATCGTGACCTGCCGACTACACGGCATCGATCCCTATACCTACCTGGTCGATGTGCTGCAGCGGATCAGCGAGCATCCCGCCAGCCGCGTCGCCGAACTGACTCCGCGCCGGTGGAAACAGCACTTCGCGGCCAATCCGCTGCGCTCCGACTTCCACGACTTCCCAGTTTAATCAATCACGCCGCAGGCTGACCGCTTACGGGACGAGCCCGGTGAGCGAGCGGCAGAGAAGCTCGCCGAGCGACTGATCCTTGAGGGCCTGGAGTGCTACCGCATCCAGTTCCCCAAGGGGATGGATGCGAATGAGTACGCGCTCAAAGTGCAACCTGCCGGGAAATCCTTGGGGCTCGTGATCCGAAAGGCGCTGTGGCTTGGCAAGGGTGCCGCGCCTGCTGAATCCCCTGGGCAGCGAATCGAAGATACGGCGACTGAAGCGACCCCTTTAGCCGCCTCCGTTGCGGCGCCGATCGCGGCGATGAATCCAGAACCCCCGCCATCATCGGACAACCCGCTCGCTGACGAAGTGATCGTAAGCTTCGGCGAACGGCGTTATCGCGTCCGTGGCCTCGCAAAGAACCTCTCCGCCGATACCTTGAAGATCAATCTGCACATCGGCTGTGGCGAGGCGTACTACGTCGATACGTTCGATCTCTACAGCGCCCGTGCGCGACATCTGTATCTCGTCAATGCCGCCAAGGAGCTTGGCGTGCGCGAGGAGCTGATCAAAGCCGATCTTGGCCGGCTGCTCCTGAAACTCGAAGTCCTGCAGCAGGCGCGCATCGATGCGGCGCTGAAGGTTGAGAGCGTGGCGCCCACCATGACGGAGGCCGAGCGCGAATCCGCTCTCGAGCTGCTGCGCGATCCGCAGCTCCTCGATCGCATCCTCGCCGACTTCGATATCTGTGGCCTCATCGGCGAGCGGACCAACAAGCTCATCGGGTACCTGGCGGCGGTCTCTCGCAAGCTCGATCGACCGCTCGCGCTCGTGGTGCAGTCCTCGAGCGCGGCGGGGAAATCCTCGCTGCGGAACATGTCAATGGGTTTGAGACACATTTGTTCACGAGTTTAGTGAGCAATTGGGTGTGATGGTCGTGGTTATGGTTTCCTTTTTGGGTGGATTGATCCAGGCGGCGGTCGGTACGCTGGGCGGGCGCGGTGCAATGCCCTTGAAGCGAGCCGGATGGGCGATGAAAGCGGCATCGAGGGTGACGCCGCGTTGTTCGCTGAGCGCGGTCGATCGTCCGTAGTGCACGGTGTCGGGCGGCATGAATGCGATGCCGGAATGACGATGCTCGGTGTTGTACCAATCGAAGAACTCTCGGCAATGAGCACGTGCATCTTCGATCGAACCGAAGCGCGCCGGGAAGTCGGGGCGGTACTTCAAGGTTTTAAACTGCGCTTCGGAATACGGATTGTCATCTGAGACGTGCGGACGGCTATGAGTTTTAGTGACGTCGAGATCGACGAGCAATTGCGCGACGGACTTGGAGCGCATGCTGGTGCCACGGTCGGCGTGCAAGGTTAACGTGCCGGGCGAGATATTCTGTTTATCGATCGTATCGGCAATCAGTTGCTCGGCGAGCTCGGCGGTTTCCCGGTGAGCGATCATCCAGCCAACGACGTAGCGGCTGAAAATATCGAGGATCACGTACAAGTGAAAGCACGTCCACTTGGCCGGTCCCTTCAATTTTGAAATGTCCCAACTCCACACTTCGTTCGGTCGTATCGCGAGCAGCTCGGGCTTGATGTACACAGGGTGACGGCGCTGTCGGCGCCGATCGCCGGCCTGGACCTGCCCCGCTTCGGTGGACGGTTGAGTAAGAGTTTTTCTCTGGGTTGATGATCCTCCTTTCTTGATCCGAAATCTTCATTCATTGCTCTGACCAAGCGCAGTCTGCCGCGCAGCGGCAGAAGTTCTGGCATTTTCTTGCTTGCTCGGAGAATCCGACCGCATAGGATCGTTTATGAGCGGCGATCTCGATAAGGCCGCCACCTGAGTATCCCTCGATTTCAGTACGCTGCGGATTTTTTCTGTGCATCGGTTAGGCCGCCCGCTGTAGTGCAAGTCGTTCGTAGTTCGCCGGCGAGCGGTAGCCCAACGAGGAATGTCTACGATGCGGGTTATACCAACCTTCGATCCAGGAAAAGATCGCCATCTTCGCTTCGGCCTGCGTTTTGAAGCGCCGACGACTGAGGACCTCGCGTTCCAGCGTCGCCCAAAACGACTCGGCCATCGCGTTGTCGTAACAATCTCCCACCGAACCCATGGACGGCATGACGCCGGCCTCC
>JANYAD010000248.1 GCA_025355165.1 Gammaproteobacteria bacterium
AGCGATCAAGGCATCAGCGAGGTAGCGGCGAGTTTGAACATGAGCGTCGCGACGTTGAAGGGCTGGATGCTCAGGGCCACGCCGCGACAGAAGGTGCCGTCGCGCAAAGGGGTTCCGGCGAAGGAGTTCACGCTGGCGGAACGACTAGTGGCGCTGCACGAGACCCACGGCATGAGTGCGGAGGCACTGAACGCCTGGTGCCGCGAGCGCGGCGTGTTTGCGCGTGATCTGTCGCAGTGGCGGCAGTCGTTTTGCACGGGCGGCAATAGAGGCAGAGGTTCCCCACCTAGCCCCATAGTCCCGTTTGACGCATGGGGAATTATGCGCGTTAGTTGCGGTGCAGCATTCGCGCGCCGCCTATGGAAACCGCGTGCGACACTCATCGCCGAATGGTCCGATTCGGCCATAGCGGGCCAACTCTAGGGGATGCGGTACGAGCGCTCGCCCGCCTTTCCGCTAATAGAATCTGTCTGAGGCGCAGCGTCACCCACTCCCACGCCGATACGCCGGAACGCGATTTGTTTGGGAGCCAGCCGTTGTATCGCTCCGAGGATGCTGCTGCCTACTTCGTATTGTCCTTGCTCGGTGATGTCACAAGGCTAGGTATCGGTTGACGGGAACGCGTGGCACTGGGCGGCGCAAACTGGGCGTTGGGCACGGTAAAATGGTGCACCTCAACAATCCGCGGCTTCTCCGGATCTACTGCTTTAGTTCCGATCACATTTAACGTGAACGACGGATGTTTCCGCTTGGCAGCGACGGAGACTTGGCAGCTATAAGCGCCACCCGCTTCCACCGCGGAGAACGCACAAGGGGGAGTGAAAGACTGAACTCCACTACCCGCTTCAACGTCGACAGTGTCAAATGACGCCGTTGGCCTAAGCCTTATCTCGATGATGTTGTCTCGGCCCTCCGAGACGATTTTAAAGGTAGCTCCAAGCGATGTGTGAGAGGGAGGAGTGGCCGACACGGTGCCGGCAATCAGCGCAAGCATTCCCGCCGCCGTAGCCCGTAAGACGTAGTGATCGTTCATCGAGCGCCTCGTAGAACTGACCGCAGTAGAGTTTTTCATTGCAGACTGACCGTCCAGCATTGCTCGATGGGGGGTAGTGTCGACTCCGTGCAGGCAGCTGTGTCCGTCGAAAACGATGATAGCGCGATTGCACAATCGCCCAATGAAACGGCAGTAACCCCCAGAGGGAAAGTGATCGCACCGGCAAGCACGTTGGAGCCCGCGGCATAGACACGCCGACTCAATACGGGAACCGTGCCAGTTGGACCCGTTACTGTGAGGTTGTGGCTAGTCCCGTCTCCGGTAACCCGTAGATATCGTACATTCCCCTCCTTGTTATAGTCATTGGGTGCGCCCGCCGAGCAAACCGTTACAGGGCCACCACCAATCGAAACCGACGTGTACGGAGGGATCGCGTCTTGAGTTGTCCTATCGCCTGGATGTGTTTCGGTTGCGCCCCACTCGTCATCGCCGGTCGAACGGATATTGAGGGAGTCCCCGAGACTTGCTATCACAGTTGCATTTGATGGATTGAGCTTTGCTAGTTGCGCGGTGTACGCCCATGCGGTATTTAGCCACGGGCCTGCCTTCCACGCCGCGGTGTAGGTAGGCGCCAGCACCGTGGCGGCCGGTAGCTTGATCGCCCCCCCCGGATCGTAGAGCTTCCACATTAGCTGGGTTATCGCCGCCTCTTGGTACCACCCCAGCGGCCACGATTGGGGATTGCCGTTAATCGTATAGGTGGAGGGGTCGTCAACGCCGACCACCAGTTCACCCGCAATCGTCCCGACGCGGTTCTGCAGAGGCGACTTTAGAGCCAGCGCCGCGATTCCACTCGCACTGCCTTCGATCCAGGCCTGCGTAGGGTCCTCGTAGTCGTCATAGGAATGGCTGCCGCCTGGCGATTGTTTGGTGGAAAAAAGCGACTGCGTGAAATGTCCCATTTCGTGGGTCAATACAAATGGGTAGATATCCATCGCCTCGGTCGTTTGGTCTCCCGATATGAACTCAAGGTCTTCTGCGACGCTTGCTCCTGTCTCTAAGCCGCTGGAATCGACACCGGCGTGGGAGGCGCCGTAGTAACCGCCGGAACCCGTCACGAAACCCTGGTCCAGTTGGTTCGGAGGTGCGGCTAGCCCTCCCTTGTTCTGGGTACTCCATAGAATGGTAAGCGGTCGCCACACCGGAGAGCCGCCGGTCGCGGAGGTGACAATCTGGGCTTCATACACGGCATTGGCAAGCAACGCATACGGCGCGGCAAAGCGCTTCGAGTCATCGAGCGAACTCGACGTCGCATTCCAGCCATCCGGCGCCGTGACTGTTCCCACCGATTGGATCGAGAGGCGCTTGTCCGGCGTGTAGGTGGACGCCGCGTTCGCATACTCGGGGTACCGCGCTCTGTAGGCTGGCTGTGACGTATCCACGGGCGCGGTGTTGTCCAGGACCACGAAATCGAGCCCGTGAGCGGGGTCACTGATCTTCGATCGGACAACTGGCGTGTACATCACATTGGAGTCGAGCCCCGCCAGCGTGGCGACGCCGTTCGCATCGGCATATGCCTGCCGGACAGCGTTTCCAGCGGGGTCCTGCATTTCGACCCATACGAATGGCACCGGATGCGTAACCGGGTGGCCCCAATCGGGCACATAGTGCGTTCGCGCCGCATTGACGACCGGCGCACCAGGGACCTGGTATTGCACAATCACGGACGCCGTAAACGTAGGCGAAACGTTGACCGTGATCGATGCCTTTACGGCGGTGAAAGCGGGGTTAGAGCAGGACACTGAAAAGATGCTAGTCGTCGTCAGGGACGCTGACGTCTGGGCTCCCGATGTCGCCAGCGATCCACTTAGCCCATCGGCTCCTGAGCAGGTGGTCGCATTTTGCGACGACCACGTCAGCACCACCGAATTGTTGCTTAGGATATCGGTCTGGTCCGCAGTAATGGCGGGGGCGGGCGCGTTCCATGCCGTGACTGTCGCACTGCCCGACCCTGATCCTCCGGTGCCGGTACACGTCACAGTAAACGTCGACGTCGCGGCGACAGGCTGACTTTTCGAACCGGACGTCGCCAGGGATCCGCTCCATCCACCGGATGCCGAGCACGACGTTGCATTGGTAGAGCTCCAACTCAGGGTGACCGCCCCGTTGGTCTGAACATCCGTTGCTGAAGCAGCAAACGATACAGTGGGGGCGGGAGTGGGCGGAGGTGGTCCGCCTCCACCGCCGCCGCCGCATCCAGTCAGTATCAGCAGGGCGCCGACGATGGTTAGCGATCGCTTCCTATTTGACAGCATTGCAAACCTCACGTTCCATGTGACGGCGCTCCAATTGAGCAGCGGCCTAAATGCCAAATGCGATGTCAGCTTAGCATGGCGGGGGGGAGGCGCACGGACCGCGCAAAACGGACCGATATTCCGGGCTGGCGTCTTCGTGAAACGAGTTCGGCATCGCGGAGCGCCTGATCAAAGTCCGCACCTCATGAACTACCGACAGTAGATTCAAGGTGCGCCTGTATCTTCCTATTGCGGCGCGACTGGGTCTCACAAAGCCGACGCGCTCGAAACCAATTGTGGGTACGTCGGGCTGGCCATTTGCATGATCGTGCGCTGAACAGACTCACTTCATGCGAGCAGCCACGGTCGTCTCGAATGCCGCGAAGTGCGGTGCCCGTAGAGGGGATAGGCGTTGATACGTGGGGCACCCGACCGATTGAAGATGATCACTTCTAAATTGGCGCCCGATCGTCTCGGCGAGTAGCTGACAGAGTGCTGACGTAGAGCGCGGCCCCCTGGTTATTTGTTGGGCACTGGCCGGAGTTTCGACCCATCGGGCACGACAGCCGGTGCCCAACTGCCCGAGCGAGATCGATCGTCCTTTAGTATCAAAGAAATGATGCGCAAGGGCGGAACGCGCGGGGACCACGTGTCGTGACGGACTCGGCAGGGAACACCTTAGGTACCGTGCTCTACTGCCCGGACACTGGGCTGACACCGCGGCAGACTCTCTTTTCTCACACTCAATCGCGGCCGCGGGCCAAGGAGAATGCGATGAGATCCGCACTAGCCTGTTGGGCGCTCTTGCTGCTAAGCGGCTGCGCGACACAACTTACGTCTTATGCGCCGACGCCCGATCAAGCGGTGGTCTATGAGCAGGGGGTAGGCGCCATTACCTGGGAGACCGATGAGGCGGTGCTGACAATGTACCCGACCTTTCGATTCCAGACGCCGAACGCCGTTCCGACCTTCACGTTAATGGTGCAGAACAAGACAACCCACAATCTCGATTTCGTGCCGGACACGATTCAGGCTTATCACGACGACCGTGGAGGCCACGTCTATACGCTTGAGGAGCGCGTTGGGGAAATCCGCAGCGCAGCTAAGCGCAGACAAATCGCCCTCGCAATTGCGGGTGGACTCGCTGCGGGAGCCGCCGCATACGGGGCGTCGCACCAAACAACCACGTACTCGAGTTACGGCCAGATTGGATACCATCAATTTTGGACGAGCGGCACCATACAGACCTACGATCCCGCGGCGGGGATACTCGCAGGGGCCGCCGTCGGAGCCGCGACTGGACTGGGTATCCATCAAATTGGCGTAGCGGCGGGAAATGAAGAACGGGCTGCGGAGGCAATATTCCAGCGCAGCACCATTCGCCCTGGAACTACGATCGTTGGCCAAGTGATGCTAAAGCAGCCGTCTTCGCAGTTTGGAACGCTGCGACTGATTGTTCCGATCGTCGGCGCACGAGCAACGTTCAGCTTCGAGAAAAGAACAACCAATAACTAAGCCTAGGCGTACAACTAAGTCTAAACTCGTAGTTCGAGTCAAAAGCTTCGCCGACATCCAGCCGCGCAGCCATTTTCGACCGCACATGCCTCAGCTACGAAATCGCTCGATGACCCAAGGGGGATTATGCGTAGAAGTTGCGGTATTGCAGTGCGGGACTCGGACCCACCGCCGGCTCTGGACCGCTCGTCCTAAATGCTGCATCGAATCGCCGGGACGCTGATCGGCGTTGTGTGCGCGAGTCAGAGTTCCGGCCATCTGTGCTTCAGGAAAGCCTTTAGCTCCTGCACCCGCGTGCTGATTTCTCCTCGAGCAACGCGATAGTCGATGTCGTTCGACTCTAAGTGAGATCGATACCATGCGTCCTGGCGCAGCCTAAACGCGTCGTCGCGACGCGTCCCGTCCTGGACAAATGCGAAATCAGGCGCGCATAGGACCACTTGGTCATACCGGCGGGCCGCCAGTTCAGATAACTCCGCGGTCGCAATCCCGAACATGTCTCGGCTGTAAAAGAGCGTAGTCAACGGCGTAGTGTCGCAGAACACGAGCGGTCCACGTTCGCCGGCGACGTCCTCACGGCGAACTTGTTCGCGCGCAATGTCGATCATGTCTTGCAGTTGAAGCTTTCCGCTCCGAGCGTCCCATAACTCTCGCCCATACTCAGTGACAGACTCCGCTGCACACTCCTCCGCAAGCGCGGCCACGAACGTGCTCTTGCCGGAGGACTCGCCTCCGAGAACCGCGACGCGGCGGGCGAGCGACCGTGACACGGGCGCAGGAAGGAAGCGCCAATATCTGCGCGGGTCATCTCGCAGACCGGTACTTGACACGGGCACGCTAGTGCGTGCCGGGTCGTAGGAGATGTGAGCGACCGCATTTGTGGCGGAGCCCGTCTTCCGAAATCGCTCGGTAAGGTGCGCGGCGAACCCTTCACCGTAGGACTCGCTCGTGAATACCGCATCGACGTGCCGCTGGAGTACCCGCTCGCAGAGCATCGCGACAAAGTCGCGGTGAACGGAATCGGGAGCGACGTTTAGTGGGATGGGTAGCGGCGAACTAGCGCCGCCCATCCAGGACGCAAGACGCTCGTTGGTGACGACCAGTGGAATGACCCCGGGCAAACACGTGCGGAGCCAATGGTCACGTACCTCCGGGCCGCACCGGGGAAGCTCGGGACTGGAGTAGCTGACAACGATGACCGTCTTGCACTGCGAGCGGGCCGTGTCGACAAGCCTCACGTGACCCTCGTGCAGCGGCGCGAACTTTCCGACGACCAGCCCGACTTCGAACTGTGGTCGCATCAGCGCGCGATCAGCCGTCGCCATCGATAAAGCGCAATACCGGCGATCACGCCGAACCCCGCATAAAGCGTTGCGGTAATGAACAGCCCACGAGCGGCAAAGATCGCCACAGAGAGCGCATCGACCCCCAGCCAAACCCACCATGTTTCGATGCGACGTCCCATCAGAAGCAGCTGTGCGAGTATCGACATGGTGAGGACGAAGGAGTCTGCGATCGGCGCGTACGCATTCGTGAATCGCCGGAGCAGATACCCATATCCAAGGGCGACGCAGATGGCCGTGACCCCAGCCATCCCCAACACGCTTGGTGCCGCCCGAGTAACCGGAAGTACTCTTGCGTTCCGACGTTCGGTCCAGTGCCACCAGCCGTAACCGCTGGTTGCCACGAAAAACAATTGAAGCAAGGCATCAGCATACAGTTGATTGCAGATGAACAGCCCGCCAAAGAGCGCGCAACCAATGATTCCCGTCCACCAAGTGTGCACGCTGTTGCGCGCTGCGAATCCGATGGAAGCAGCGTTCACTGAGTTGGCCGCGACCTCGAGCCAAGAGATCACCATCGGAGGCCCCGCCGCACCGACGCGCGACCGTCCGTATTGGCGCCGGCTATGGAGTCGAGGTGGCTCACCCAAGAGCCAATGGCGTATTGGGCATGAACGAATGAATAACTTGGACGCCGCCGCCGATATGAGAATTGAAAGCGTCGAGCACCCGGCGCTGCGCGCGGCTACGGAAACCCGATCAATGGCTTGACCTCATTTAGGAACAGCTCTGCGCACACATCTGCTTCGCGCAGCATCAACCCATCATCGCCTGCGCTCTCTTTATCGGTCTGTTCCATTACTTTTTGGATCGCGGGGTCGCGCTCCTTTTTCACAAACTCACCATCAGACAGCTTAACCGCACGCAACAAGAATAACGTACTAAGTTGACCCGACGCAGACGCCCCCTGTTCGTCACCATTCTTTCGAGCCAGACTAAGATGAAACGAGCCATCTCCGCTAGCTCCGCGACTTCGGAGCTGTCGGCATCGCGCCGAGGCAGTTAGGATCCAGGGCTGGCACGCACGCTTCCGATTCAACCAACGACGAGAGTGAGCAGCCTCGCTACGGGGATCCCGCGTCTCGGGGTTTGCTGCTCAGCCACCACCGGAGGTGGGTATATGCCGAGTCGGGCCGCGCGGTCGAGCCCGGACGAGCTCGAGCGGTATTGGCGACCTCTCGCCCCGGCCCGACCGCGAGACTTCCAGACCCGGGTTGGGCAGGTCGGGCTTTTGGACGCAAGGGGGATTGTGCGTAAAAGTTGCGGTGCCGCAATGCGGGCCCCTCGCCCGCCGCGGGTTTCGGGGCCGATGTCCAAGCCTTCCTCGCGCCAAACCCACTCTCTTATGTAGCGACCGGGCCTGAGCGGGTTTTGCAAGATTCACGCTGAAAGAGGTTTACCAACGATGGAGACCCCCGATGCATCCCCCGTCAATCCGTCCGCCTCGCGGCGGTTCCCGGTTCCTCAAGTCGTGCTTCGTCCGGTCGGACGACCCCGCAAGAGTCCCCAGCTCAACATATTCTATGGGTTCCCGGCGACGCATCGGCACCGGTCTAATTTAGTGGAGCGCCCAGTTCCACGTGATAAGTTGCCAGGCGTCCACGGAGCGACTACCGATCATTTTTGGAATGACCTCCGCGTGCGACAG
>JANYAD010000192.1 GCA_025355165.1 Gammaproteobacteria bacterium
CACCGTCACACCGGGCTGCTGCGCCTCGCGGAGAATCTCCAGTTTCTGTTCCGCCGTAAATCGTCGATGTTCGCGTTTGCTCATTCACTTCGCTCCGTCTGCGGGGCGCCCGCAGCAGCTCGAAGTCTCTCATCTTTGCGCAAGCCTTTTGTCCAGAAGTCGCTGAAGCTACACAAATCTGGTCATTGCCGATCAGCGGCAATGGTCGCTGACTTGCCAACTGCGGTCGATGACAGTTACGGAATGGCCACACGATTGTAGCCATATGCCAATGACGAGATGACGCGGCGCTTACTCGGCCTTCACTTGCATTCCGCCAAACCGCATGTTACATGCTGCACCATATGGTTCAGTATTCTCGCGCCGACTTCGATGCCACCTTCGCCGCGCTCTCGGACGTCACCCGGCGCGGCGTTCTGGAGCGGCTCGGTCGTGCAGATGCATCAATCACGGAACTTGCAGAGAGATTCCACATGACCCTTACGGGCATAAAGAAGCATGTAGGCGTCTTGGAGCGGGCGGGGCTGGTAAGCACGCAGAAGGTTGGGCGCGTGCGGACCTGCACGCTAGGCCAACGCCGACTGGAGGAAGAAGCGGCATGGATCGAGCGGTACCGCCAGCTCTGGAACGCGCGCTTCAATGAACTGGACACAATTATCGAGGAACTGAAACGAAAGGAGAAGGTGGATGGACGCAAGAAGAGAGGGTGAGCCTACCCCGGTGAAGAATCGCACGATGGTAGAGAAGAAGTCTGAGCGCGAGGTCGTCGTTACTCGAACTTTCAACGGGCATGGACCAAGCCGGAGTTGCTGAAGCGATGGTGGGTGCCGAAGTCGGTTGGTATGACCTTCCTTTCCTGCGAGGCGGACGTGCGTACCGGAGGCAGTTACCGTTTCGAGTTCGGACACCCATCGTCGGAGAAACCCGTGGCGTTCTTCGGCAAGTATATTGAGGTTATACCTAACTCGCGCCTGGTTTGGACGAGTGAAGAAAGCCCCGACGGTTCGGTCACTACGGTGACCTTCGAGGAAAAAGACGGTAAGACGCTGCTGGTAATGAGCGAACGCTTTCCCTCGAAAGAGGCGTTCGATGCCAACCACGGAATGGAAGATGCCATGCCGGAGACCTTCGCTCAGCTGGACGAACTGCTCATTGCACTGGGCGCGGGTGCGAGATAAAGTCGTCGATGTCGCGGTCAGCGGGACTGTCAGAAATTTTGTGTGTTGAGCCGGTTGATTAACGATTGACCTCGAACCGATCGCCGAACACTATCGCGAACTGAGCTTTGGCTGCAGCCCATTCGCGTCCAGGCATTTTCCATTTTTGAGTGATCTCGCGCAATTGCAGCCAGATTAATTTCATCGCAGCCTCATCGCTTGGGAAATGACCCCGGCTGCGTACTGAGCGGCGCAGTTTGCATTTAGACTCTCAATAGCGTTTGTGGTGTAAATCATTTTTCTCACCTCCTGAGGATAGGCAAAGAAGGGGATGACGTGAGTCCAATGCCGGCGCCAAAGGGCCGTGATCGCGGCAAATCTCTGACCCCACGGTAGCTTTTGGACCAGGTGTGGAAGGATGTGGTCGTTAGTCCCGACTCTGTCTATGCCGCCGTGGCCGCCCTAAGGCGTAGGCTGGGTGACGACCCGAAGCATCCAAAGTACATCGCTAATATCGTGCGGCGTGGATATCGACTCGTCGCCCCCGTATCTGCTTGGACAGAGCCAACCACAGAGCGAATCGCAGACCCAGCGGATTTGCAATCGGAGGATTTAGCGACAGCCCGACACCCGCCCCTTGAACCCTAGCCCACTGTCGAGCCGTGGGCGGGCCAGAGCACACCACCGGGTGGGGGTCGGCCCGGGGACTGGTGGGGTCGATTGCGGTTGCCGGCAACCGTCGGGTTGGTGACGTTGGCAATTTCTGCGATTGTATTGGCTACCCACAGCATGTTGAGCCCGAGGCGGCCACCATCGACAAGCGCGCCGACTGCGACAAAAGGCGTTAGCGACACGTCGATTGCGGTGCTGGCATTCGTCGACATGAGCGAAAAGCACGATCAAGCGTACTTTGGCGACGGGTTGGCTGAAGAGCTTATCGACCAGTTGACGCAGTTGGCCGAACTGAGGGTGATCAGCCGCACGTCCGCTTTTCAATTCAAAGCGGGGACCGACGATGCGCGGGTGATCGGCGCCAAACTCTCGGTTGCCAACATTCTGGAAGGTAGCGTTCGCCGGTCCGAAGACCGGCTTCGAGTCGCCGTCCAGCTTGTCGATGCGTCGGATGGCTCCAGCCGCTGGTCCCAGATCTACGAGCGTAGCGCCAACGATGTCTTTAAAGTGCAGGACGAGATTGCAAAGGACGTTGTTCGAGCACTGATGCGTATTCCGATGATGGTGACCGGCGGTTCCGATTTATCGTGACCGGTCTGGAGCGTGGTGAAGTGCTCAGGATAAATGATAACTCAGTCGGTCGCGATGGTGTCGGGATCGGTGCGGGTTTTGGGTGTCTTGCCGGCTCGACGTAGCGACTCGCCTTTTAGGGTGAGACGGTGAGCGTGATGCAAGAGTCGGTCGAGGATGGCGTCTGCGATCGTGGCGTCGCCGATCCAGCCATGCCAGTGCTCGATTGGTAGTTGTGCGGTGATGACGGTGGCGTGTTTTTCGGCGCGGTCATCCATGATTTCGAGCAGATCCTCACGGCCGTAAGGTTCCAGCGGCTGTAGCGCCCAGTCGTCAAGGACCAGGACCTCGATCTTCGCGAGCGCCATGAGGCGGCGTTTGTGGATGCCTTCGCCGCGAGCGACGCGCAACTCCTCAAGGAGGCGCGGCAACCTGGCGTACAACGCACTCTTGCCAAGTCGGCATGCTTTTTGCGCTAGAGCACAGGCTAGCCACGTTTTGCCGACGCCGGTAGGACCTGAGATAAGTAACGGCTGACCCCGCTCGATCCATTCGCCGTGGCCAAGACTCGTGATTAGTCGGGCATCGAGTCCGCGGCTGGCGCGAGTGTCGAGGTTTTCCAGACAAGCCTGGCCGTATTTGAGGCGCGCTTTGGCCAAGAGCCGCGTCAGACGGCGATCATTGCGATGTGCCGCCTCGCGTTCGACGAGCATCGCGAAGCGATCCTCGAACGGCAGATTGCTGCTGCTCGGCAGCGTAATCTGTTCTTCGAACGCATGGGCCATGCCATCGAGGCTTAAGTGTCGCAGTTGCGTGAGAGTTTGTTGCACGATCATCGGTTCATCTCCTTGGCTGTTATTGGTAATACTTAGGTCCGCGCACATGCGCATGCTCGGGAGCCGCCCACTCGATTTTCTCGCTGAGGGCCAAGTTCTCGGTACGGCGTTTTAAGATTGAGCCGACGGTTTGGTAAGTCGCGCTGCCCAGCAGCAGCGCTCGAGCACACGCCGCTTCCAGACGAGGCCCGCCGTGTTGGCGCTCAAGACGCAGCAACCCGAGACATGCGCGATATCCTTGTTCCGGATGCGGACGGCTGCTTAAGATGCGGCGGATCACCTCGGCGCAGGCGCCGCCGTGCTTCTCGCCCCAGCGGATCAGGCGCCCGGGCGACCACTCCAGGTGAGCCCGATGGGCGGCCGGCAAGTGTTCCGGCAACGTGGTGTAGCCGAAGCGCACATAGGAGCGGGCATGCGCGGCGACCCGCACACCGCGATGCAGGATCTCGATATTACGGGCGGTGGCTCGCGCTTCAACCTTCTGATGTACGAGTGCCTGCGGTACGCTGTAGAAGTGATCATCGATGGCGATGTGATAGTCGATGTTGACGCGCGCTTCGTGGTAACGGGCGAACTCGTACCGGCTGACCGGCAGGGACTTGAGTGCCGGCCGATCGAGCTGCGCGTAGGCAGTTTCCCGCGATCCCGGCAGACGCTTGAACGGTCGGGTGTTTAAGTCCGCGAGCAGATCGCCGATGGCGGCATCGACCGAGTCGAGCGTCGTGAACTTACCATCCCGCAGCCGAGCCAAGATCCAGCGCTGCACGATCTGTACGCCGACTTCGACTTTGGATTTATCTTGGGGCCGGTAAGGGCGTGCTGGCAGGACAGCGGTGCCGTAGTGGCGCGAGAGATCCTCGATGGTTGCCGAGGCACGCGGCTCGTAGCGATCCGGATCCGCGATCAGCGCCTTGGCGTTATCCGGCACGATCAGCGCCGGCACCCCATCGATATATTCCAACGCTCGCACCAGCGCGCCGGTCCAGTCAGCGAGTCGCTGATGCGCGGTGGCGCAGGCAAAAGTGTAATTGGACGCCCCCAAGGTCGCGACGAAGATCTGCGCTCGATCGCCTTCGCGACCGTAGCCGATCGATTGGCCGGCATAATCGACGAACAGCTTCTCACCCGCGCGATGCACCTGGCGCATGGAGCGGCGCAACGTTGCGATGTATTGACGATACAGATCCGCAAACTGGGAGAAGCCGTAGCTCAGGACGTCGGCGTTAGCCGCTCGGTATTCCTGCCACAGCAGCGTCAAGGTGACGTTCGGGCGCTTCATCTCCGCGTGAAGATACGCAAAATCAGGCTTGATCCGACCGCCGTAGCTTGCCGGCCGCGACGCCGGCGCAATGCGCGCCATCACCTCGGCGTCCGACATCGCCATCAGAACCGCGGGATCGAGCTTCGCTCGCTCGATCCGCGCCACGTACTTGGCTACCACCCCTTTGGAGATCGCCAAAGCCCCCGCGATTTGCTCGTGGGACAGCCGCGCCTTGTACTTCAGGCGGATCAGTTCTCGTACTTTTCGCATGTGCAGTGCTCTCGTCGGCATCGACCCTCTCCGGCCTAAAACCGTCGAGGGTATCCCCTGAGCTCTTCACCGGCGGAACCCCTCCGCCTTCCTTTCCGATCCCATCCCAAAATCCGGTCACGCCAAATCGGAATCGGCGGTCACGCGAATTCGGAAACCTCGGTCACGTTAAATCGGAATGCCCGGTCACGATCGACCGGAATACGCA
>JANYAD010000037.1 GCA_025355165.1 Gammaproteobacteria bacterium
TGGCACGTACGTGGACTGCTATCGATTCCGAGCCGATATCGTTGACGGTCGTGGCGACTGGGCCGGTGCGCAGAAGGTCTATGCAGATGCGGTGGCGCTTGCACCAGATCTCCCTGCGGCCTACTACTCCTGGGGCGTCGCACTCGCGCGCCACAACGAACTTGCAGCAGCAGAAGCCAAGCTCAGGGACGCGAACCAGCGTGGACCTCATTGGGCCGATCCGCTGAAGGCCTGGGGCGATGTGCTGAAAAAACGAGGACACATGAAAGACGCGCTTGCGAAATACGATGAGGCCCTCAAGTACGCGCCGAATTGGAAGCAGCTCAAGGAAGCCCGAGAGTCTATAGCGAAGCAGAAAACCTAATTAGATCGCCGCGAAGCGGACAGTCACCACCGTCAACTTTGGGTCATGACCCGCCTGACAGCGGTCGATGGTCCTTAGCGTGCTTTAAATTCCGTTTCGTGTCTTGTCCTCCTACGGCCAGCCGTTGACGATCACCGACCCCAATGGGGTGCTGACGACCCTGACATACGATGCGCGACAGCGCTTGACCTCCACGCAAGTGGGTTCGGAAACCACCGGCTACAGTTATTGGCCGACTGGTTTGCTTGAAACCGTCACGTTGCCCGATAGCAGCACGATTTCGTACACCTACGACGGTGCGCACCGGCTCACGAAGATTACCGACAGCGCCGGCAACTACATCAACTACACCCTCGATGCCTTGGGCAATCGCACGGCCGACAACACCTACGATCCGACCTCAATCTTAAGGCGCACGCATACCCGCGTGTTCAACGCCTTAAGTCAGCTTTATCAAGACATCAACGCCGCGGGCACGGCCGCGGTGACCACGACGCTCGGGTACGACGCCCAAGGCAATCAGACCAGCATCGATGCGCCAATGGTGACAAATACGGGCAAGACCTTCGATGCCCTGAACCGTTTGAGCCAGATCACCGACCCGAATAGCGGCATCACGCTCATTAACTACGATGCCAACGACAATGTCGCCTCGGTCAAAGATCCGCGCAATCTGACCACCAGCTACACTCACAACGGGTTTAACGACGTTGCGAAGATTGTGAGCTCGGACACCGGCACAACGATCAATACGTATGACTCCGGTGGGAATTTGAAGACCGCGACCGATGCACGCAGCGCGGTCGCAACCTACAACTACGACGCGCTAAATCGGCCGACCCAAGTCGCCTATGCCGATCAGACGATTGTCATGACCTACGATGCCGGCACCAACGGCAAAGGCCGATTGACAGGTGCTTCGGATGCCAATCACAGCCTCTCTTGGGCCTATGACACCAATGGGCGCGTCACCGGCAAGGGTCAGATCATCGGCACCGTGACCAAATCGGTGGGTTACGGGTATACAAATAATGATCTGACCTCGATCGTGACACCCTCTGGCCAGACGATCACGTACACCTACACCAACCACCGCGTCACTTCCATTGTGGTGGGAAGCACGACGATCTTGAGCGGCGCCGCCTATTTCCCCTTCGGTCCCGTGAGTGGCTGGACCTGGGGTAATTCAACCGCCATGAGTCGAACCTACGACACCGACGGCAAAATATCGGTCATCAACGCTGCCGCGGACACCATCGATTTTGGTTACGACAACGCCTTTCGGATCACCGGTGTTACCGATACCGGCACGAGTGCGAACTCTTGGACATTGGGCTACGACGTGCTGGACCGAATCAATTCCGCGTCCAAGACCGGGACCAGCTATGGCTGGACCTACGACGCCGACGGCAATCGCCTGACTCAGACTGGCACGAGTGCATCGACCTTCACGCCGTCGATCACCAGCAATCGCTTGAATTCCACCGCCGGAGCGCTGGCGCGGACGTACACCTACGACACGGCGGGCAACACCAAAACGTATTCGAATCTGACCTACAGCTATAACGATCGTGGCCGCATGAGCTCGGTGACGGTGGGCGCCACGACGAGCAGTTACGTGTACAGCGCGCTCGGTCAGATGATCAAAAAGACAGTCGGCAGTACCACGACTTTGCTCGTGTACGATGAAGCCGGCCACTTGCTCGGTGAGTATACGAGCACCGGCGCGCTGATTCAGGAAACAGTGTGGATGGGCAATATTCCGGTTGCGACGCTGCGGCCGAATGGCAGCACCGGCTGCACCAGCACGATTTGCGTTTTCTATGTGCACACTGATCAATTGAACGCTCCTCGCAAGATCACGCGACCTTCCGACAACGGTCTCATGTGGCGCTGGGATGCCGATCCGTTCGGCACCGCTGCAGCGAATCAAAATCCGTCGGGGCTCGGGACCTTCGTCTACAACCTCAGGTTCCCCGGACAGTACTACCAAGCCGAGACAGGACTTAACCAGAATTATTTCCGTGACTATGATCCTCAGACCCCACGGTATATAGAGTCAGATCCAATAGGGTTGCGAGGCGGGCTGAATACCTACTCCTACGTCCAGGCAAATCCATTATCGCTGATTGATCCCTTAGGGTTATCCGGGGCGACGGGCGGTTGGGGTTATGGCGCCACCGGAGGGTGGGTCCCACTCTATCCATACGACACGGCTTACGGCCCCACGCAGCAAAACTGCTCTCAGTACCCTTCCGGCTTGCTGCACGATATCTGCACTGGAACACCGAGCAATCCAAGTATGAATTGCTCGCGGAAGTGCATAGCAGGTTCTTATCCGGGGCAATGGGGCGGTCCGGCCCAGGATTACGTTTTCTATTTCATCCCACAGCATCCAATCTGTTGGTGGGAATGCAACCTTTCTCCAACGTCTTTCTGTTCAAAGTCCAAATAATTCTTGAGATACATAAATTTGATAGTGTTCGCTGGGTTCCTTGCAGGTGGGATGCTTCTGTTTGCGGGTTATCTGTCGCACGACGGTACGGTGGAGGCGGTCACCGCATACGGGGGCTGGTTTCTCGTCGCGTATAGCGCTATCGCATACGCAGGCTCCGGCACACTCTTCCTTCTCCGGAGATCCGACGAATTTTGGAAAACCCTGTACCCAGTGAATTTTTCTTTGGCTTTAGCTGCACTTTCCCTGTTTGGACTGCACAGTCGGCTCCTGGTCCCGATGTTGCTAGCGACCGCGTTGCTAGGTCTAATTTCTGGCGCGATACTTTATCAAAGTGGGACGTTAAACTTCCGAGTCATTCCATTGGCACTTTTGAGTCTATTGCTTCTCTGTTTTGTCCCGTCCATTACCACGCGGTGGATGTTTGTTCTCGTGTTCGTCGCAGCCGTGCTATTGGGGTGCTTTATGCTGACGCGTTTGAGGGGAGACGTGCGCCAACAGAGACTATGACTTGCAGCCGGGGTAAATACGTGGAGTCAGATCCGATAGGGCTTTACGGTGGAAGCTACTCGACCTACAGCTATACCAACGACAACCCGATTAGCTTGAGTGATCCGCGAGGCCTACAGACGCTCCCGTTACCGGTGCCCTTTCTGGGCTACGTTCCACCTGCCCCGCCTGGCTCGCCACTCAATAACGCAATCTATAATTTTCTACAGATGGAAGCACAGGGAGCCCAGAATCTTTTTGATTGGACGAAATACGTCGCAACTCAAGCAGTAGCCAGTTGCTCGAAACGTAAAGATGACGATCACTGCTATCAGCGTTGGGAGGCCGAGGATAGAGCATGCAACAATTGGAGCTTCCTTGGAGACCGCGCGGTTCGTGCCTGTAAGACACGCGCTGCCGACCGTAGAAATCTTTGCACTGCAAATGGAGGCAAACCCAATCCCGGTGAACCGCCACAATGGACCCCAAGTCGCGACTATATGAATTAGGAGAAGATCCGATGCTCAATAAAGCAGTACGACGGGCCATCTTCAATGACGAGGGGCAAGCTATCGGCGAGGCCGATTATTTGGGCGACATACTCCACGGGAAGCGCATCTTGCGGTCCCCAGCAGGGATAACATTTGAAGAAGCAGAGTATGAGCATGGAAGGCTGCATGGATTGACGAGAGTCTGGAACGAGCGCGGTCAATTAGTTCAAGAAATGCGCTATGCCAATGGCGAGCTCCACGGCGCCTATGCGACATGGTGGGATAATGGGAAACAAAAGGAAAAGGGGGAATTTAAGCGAGGGTCGCGGATCGGACAATATCGATGGTTCTCGCTGGATGGAGATCTAGAATCGGAGCACACATACACCGATCGCGAATGAGGTGAGACAAGAGAACTCTCGGCGTCATTCTTTCATTGCTGCGCAGATCGAGGAAAACACGAGCGCCATGAGCGGATCAGAGTTTTCGCATTTGATCGAGATCGATGAAGGCACTCGACTGGTAAGAATCCATCGAGTCTTTCCGGACGGCCGTCGGCAACTCTTCACGGAAACGGCGCTGCCGTTCCACACGATGGACCCGAAGGGCTCTCAGTACGCCGAGTTCGCGCGGTTGCTTGGGGAAAATATTCTCTTGGATTCACCCGCGGCGCGGCGCGTTCTTGGGATGTAGATCAGCTTTTTACACATGGCAAGCCATAGCACTATCAGCATTGATGTGTTGAGACAGACGATCAACGAGATTTTCGATTTCATCGAGAAACAGCAGCGCGGTGAGGTTGAGCTGAAGCACAACTACTACTGGTCCATTACGGACGATGACGCCCTGTACGCCATGGGCGAGCCGCCGAAACAGCTCGCCGTTGGCAGTCTGGTGGATGATTACGAGTTTGTCTTGTCTTCGTTCAAGAATGCCGATCAGCAGTTGCCGATCATGTTCATGCACATTGCGCCGCTGCTTCAGGCGCTATGGCGGGCGGTCCCCAACTACAGTTCGCCTGGTGAGTCTTCAAAGGGCACGTGATTGCTCGATGTCGACGGGCCGCGCCGCTTGGGGCGCGGTCGTCTCGGAGACCGAAGCGGCTGGTGCGCTGCTGCTATCTCGCTTTGACGACCGGCCGCTTGCGCGCGTAGGTGAGGATGGCCTCGTCCGCCCTCTGGGCGTCGGTGGGCGGGGCCTTGAAGGTCTCCCGCGGCCCAGCGCCGTCGCTAGAGGCCGGATCGTTCACCGCGGGGTACTTCGGCATCCCCAGCCAGGCGCGCGGCTCTGCGCCGATCTCAATGCCTTCAAAAATGCAAGCCGCTAAAGCGTACGCTGCACTCGGGGCCGAAAATGTGCCTCTAGGCCAAAATCGATCCGCACAGGGAGCTGTGTCTTCGTCATCACCCCTTTACCCGCTGATGCTTCTAGGAAAAACGCGTTCATCTACGGTGAACTCGCGTCGGAGCGGCTGTACGTGGAGTCGCTGATGTATTTGGACAATGAGCTCCACGACACCGTTAGTGCGTTTTATTCGTCAAAGCCGCCTGGCGCAATACAAACACGAGATTCTTTAAATGGACTTTCGTTCCAGGAGCAACTTGACTTTGGTAGGAGGGTCGTCCAAAGGGCCGCTGCAGGGCAACTTCCATGATGGACGAGGATGGTGTCTCGGCGGACCGCGCCACCTTTGTAACGCATGTCCAAAACTATTGGACAGCCATCAGTCTTGGAGACTCCAAGAGAGCAAATAAGCAGTCCGCACTTGCAGATGCAGTTGTTCACCGAAGGCAGGAGTTCGGAAAGGTCGTCGAGTTTTTGCTGCCGCTTTTGAAGCACGAATCCGCGGCTATACAATGCGCCGCAGCAACCGCGTTACTCAAGTATCCGCCAAATGAGAAGGCTATCCAAGTTCTGCAACGACTGCAAACTGCATCCGTTGGGCTTGTTGGGTCTGCGGCCGAGGTCGCACTTATCTCCTATCTTCGTAGTTTCAAATAGGATGTGCCAAACATTCCCATAAATAGCGGCGGGCTCAACGGGTCGTTGCAACATCATCTACTCTAATTGATATTTAGAAGGTGGTGTTTATGAGACGGTACGGACCTCCAGGGCTGAGCTCGGCAGAGAGAGCGGATATGTGGTGTCGCTGGCGAGCCGGCTACCACGTGAGGGAGATTGCCCGAGCCTTCGGGCGCGATCACGGATCGATCCGTGGTCTTTTGGCGCGACGGGGAGGAATTGCGCCAAGCGTTCGCACTCGGGGGAGTTTGACGCTGACGCTGATCGAGCGAGAGGACATATCTCGAGGGATCGCCGCTGGCGAATCAGGTCGTTCGATAGCGGCACGGATTGGCCGAGCTGCATCGACCGTTAGCCGCGAAATCATAAGGCACGGTGGGCGTGGCGCGTATCGAGCCAAAGCGGCAGACGAAGATGCCTGGGGATCGGCCCTGCGCCCCAAGGCGTGCCTACTGGCCTGTAACCGCACGTTGCGCAACCTCGTTGCGAGTAAACTGGCGCTGGAATGGTCGCCCGAACAAATCTCGGGCTGGCTGAGAGATGAGTTTCCCGATGACGAGAGCATGCGCGTGTCCCACGAGACCATTTATCGCAGCCTATTCATTCAAGCGCGCGGGGTGCTTAAGAAGGAGCTAATCGGACACCTGCGGACCAAACGCAGCATGCGTCGCCCACACCGAGTCGCCACACACCATGAGAGGCGAGGTCGGATCGCTGACGCGGTGTCTATCCGCGAGCGGCCCGCCGAGGCCGATGACCGAGCGGTGCCGGGCCATTGGGAAGGAGATCTGCTTAGCGGCTCGAAGAATAGCCACATCGTCACGCTGGTCGAGCGGCACTCGCGCTTCACCGCCTTGATCAAAGTGTCGGACAAAGAGACCGCGACCGTAGTTGCGGCACTCACCAAGCAAATCCGAAGGCTTCCGGCATCCCTGCGTCGATCATTGACCTGGGATCGAGGACACGAGATGGCCAAGCACGAGCTATTCACGGTCGCGACCAACGTAAAAGTCTACTTCTGCGATCCCTCGAGTCCATGGCAACGCGGCTCGAACGAGAATACCAATGGGTTGCTGCGACAGTATCTTCCGAAAGGCACGGATCTCTCGAGCCACTCACAGGCGGCTCTCGACAAGATTGCGCTACGCTTGAATCAACGACCCAGAGAAACCTTGGGCTTTAAGACTCCAGCAGCTAAGCTGCACGCAAGTGTTGCGACGACCCACTGAGCCCGCCGCCCTAAATGGGAGTGTTAGAATTCGGGGATGGCCAAAGCTTCGAGAAAGGTAGTAGCGCTCAGTTCAGCGCCAACACTCCAAAATGGGAAAGTTCGCGCGATCGGACGCAATAGGAAGTCATTACAGCCGAGATCTCGAGCAGCCCCCTCCCCTGCTATCCCCCCACGGAGACAATCTAATCTTGATCGGCGCACCCGCGAGTACTTGACGCCGGCGGAGGTCGAGAAGCTGCTGCAGGCCTCGAGCAAAGTGGGCCGCCACGGTGCGCGCGATCGGACGCTTCTTTTGCTGGCCTACCGGCATGGGTTGCGAGTCTCGGAGTTAGTCACGATGCGCTGGGAGCAGATCGACTTCAAGGCCGGCCTGGTGCACGTGTCGAGATTGAAAAACGGCCTGGCCTCGACTCACCCGATCCGCGGGCCGGAGTTGCGCGCGCTTCGGGAGCTGCGCCGCGGTTATCCAGACTCGCCTTACTTGTTTTTGACCGAGCGCGGCGGACCAATGACGCCGGCGACGGTGAGGAAGCTGATTGCGCGCGCCGGTGAGATCGCCAAACTCCCCTTCCCTATTCATCCGCACATGCTCAGGCACTCGGCAGGGTACAAGCTTGCTAATGAAGGCCACGATACGAGGTCGATTCAGCAATACCTGGGGCATCGGAACATTACGCACACGGTGCGTTATACGGAGTTGAGTCCGGAGCGGTTCAAGAATTTCTGGAAGGATTAACGGCAACGGGCAGTTTGTCGCGCGGGCATTTTGTCACGGGCAGTTTGTGACGTTCAACTATTTCGGCTAACGGTCGGTTTTTGCGGCCGCTGCTCGCGCATGCTCGGCGGCCAACGCGGCGCGCAATTCATTAAGAGTGAGCGCTCGATGGTGGCCTCTTCATGAAGCCACGACTCGAGTGCGGCACTATCCAGGCGGTTCTTGGATTCAGGGGGAGCCATACGGCCTCGGAATCGGTTTGCCATCCTCAATTATCGATTCCATCCATGATTGAAACGCCTCGCGACCATGAGCGATCGCATGTTCGATCGTTTCACCGTCGGAGATGCATCCGGGAAGATCCGGAAATGTGATGACGAAACCGCCACCCTCCCCTTCCGGCAGCAAAGCGATATCAAAGGGATATTTTTGGAATGAAGGAATAGTTGTCATGACTTTTGAGGGAAGCGATTATCAGGAAATACCTTGGCGATCAGTTGCCGGGCGTGCTGCAGCTCGGCTTGGTCACCGTCTTTTAAAATGGCTGCAAGAAATGCAGAAGCAAGATCGGGGTCTTTCTGAAAGCGCTCGATGGTGGCCTCTTCATGAGAGCGCGTGAGGTTGTTACTCATATAGCGCGCGCGACATCCTGCAGAGCACTGCGAATAGCTTGCCTTGCAGAGTCCGCTTCGCGATTGAAATTCATGGCAATGCGACCGGCTTGACCAATACCCACCAATGCGTCGGTACAGCCTGCGGCGCCCAGGCGCTCAATGAAAGCGTCAAGGTCAGTATTTTCTGCAGCCAACGTAAGTGTCAGTGTGAATTCAAATTCCATTGGGTGTTTCCGATCGCGCGAGTGTTTTTAAGAGAACACGACTGACAAGGCACCCTGCTGCTGCGTTTTTGGCGCGTGCCGCACATTGATTTGTACGTCTTGTCCTAAACGGGTGAGGCAATCCATGAGCTTGCGTTCCGAGAGCCCGCGAAATTGGCCGCGCAGCATGCTGGAGAGTTTGGGTTGCGGGATCCCAAGCAAGGTGGCTGCCTTGGCTTGCGTCAATCCGCGCTCTTCTAAGATTTCGCTAATTTTGCTGACGAGCTGCGCTTTAATGAGCAAGGTGCCCGCCGCCGCGCGTCCGAGATCGGCATAGACGTTGCCGCTGCTGATTTCGTAGTCCAGTTTGTCTTTAAGATTTTTTGAGTTCACGTTTCATCTCCTGAGCAATTTCAGCGGCCCGCTTGAGACGCGCCTCGATCAATTCCATGTCAGGTTTGGGCGTGGCAATGCCTGACTTGGATTTTTTCTGAAAGACATGCAGCACAAATACCGCTGCCTCAAATCTCACCGTATACACCGCTCGATAGGTGCCACCGGCACCGGATTCGATAATCTCCAGTACGCCGGCATCGCCAAAGCCGCGCAGCACTTTGCTGCTTTCATGCCGACTTCCGGTCTGCGCCAGATATAGGCCGTAACCAAAGACGTCGACGACCAAGGCCGGCAGCGCCACGAGGTCTTTCTTACTGCTGCCTATCCAGACGAGCGGTTTTACGGGAGGCGCGCCGCTCGTGGTCATTTTGGGATTATACCCATATGTATATAAATTGCTGTTGCTCGTCACGCACCTTGACATAATACATATTCTTTGCTATTTTTATGAAATATTGTTTTCCAATATGCAGGATCGCCAATTTTCATGAAAACAATCGTTATTACCTCGCAGAAAGGCGGCAGCGGCAAGACAACTTTGGCGGCCCATCTGGCCGTGGAGGCAGAACGGAGCGGCGACTCCCCTTCCTGGCTGATCGATACCGATAAACAAGGCACCTTAAGTCTTTGGCATGAGCGGAGGGAAAGCGACACGCCGCAGCGCGCGGATGTGCCTTTCGCGCGATTGGCCGGCGGCTTAAAGCTGTTGCAGGACCAAAGTGCCGCTTACTGCTTCATCGACACGCCCCCCACCATTTCGGAACAAAACGTTTCCATCTTGGCACTTGCCGATCTGGTGTTAATCCCGGTGCGGCCCTCCCCGGCCGATTTATGGGCGGTATCGGAAACGGTGACGCTCGTGAAGGAAGCCAATAAGCCGTTCTTGTTCGTAATCACTCAGGCCAAGGCGCAAGCCAGCATCACCGCGCAGACCATCGCTGCTTTATCCGAGCATGGGCGCGTTGCGCAGTCCTTTATCGCGGACCGTGTTCCCTATGCGATGGCGATGACGAATGGCCGAACGGCGCCGGAAATCGCGCCCAAAAGCGCCGCGGCGCTGGAGATTGCTGCCTTGTGGTTTGACGTGAAATCACGTTTTCAAGAAAGCATGAAAACCGCAAAAATTCTAAGGAGTGTTGTGAATGGCTAAGGCTGTTGCCCTGTCCGCTGCCGATCTTGTACCCGGGAAACCGCGCACCCAGAGCGTCATGCGTCAGCGTGGTGTCGTGCCATCCGCTGAATTGGTCCCTTTGCAGTTTCGGATGCCGCCTGAGTTCGTGCGGGCGTTCAAGCAGGCCGCACTCGATCGAGATTTGAAGCTCAATGAATTATTGAATGAAGTATTTCTTGAATTCATGAAAAAAAATACTTCATTCAGCAATTCATTGAGTTTCAAGTCGCG
>JANYAD010000198.1 GCA_025355165.1 Gammaproteobacteria bacterium
CTGCAGCGTGCCGGCGTTGTAGCCGACTATCCAGCCGTGCCAGGGGGCCATGTCTTCGTGCGCAGTCCACCCGATATAGACGATCCCATTCATTAATAACAGCGCGGGTCGCTGGTTTTCCTGCGCTGGATTGAAAGACACGACGCCGCCGGTGCCATCAGCGGCCGTTCCGGATACGCTCGCCGCGATCACAACGGGGCCGCCAAACCTTTCCGCGCCGGTGGTCACGTCAAGAGCGTGCAGCCTTTGCACGATAGACCCACTTTCCGAGGTCTTGCTGACGACGTAGAGCGTATTGCTACCGCCATCGATGACGGGCGTTCCTGTGATCCCCACTTCCGGCTGGATGTCTGAAACTGTGGACCACGCTACGGTCATGGCTCCGGCAGCGGCGCCGTGCGCCGGCGAAAGCATGGATGCCGTCCACAATGGACTCGCATTGGAACCGCTGTTGGTATCGGCATCGAATGCATAAACAGAGTCGTGTTCAGTCGCAACGAAGACCACATTGTGAGGGCCGCCATTGACGAGCAGATTTGAAAGGTAGAGAGGCTGCGCGTAAACATAACCATCGACCGCACGGGAGAAGAGCTTGCCAAATTTCGTAGCATTTACATTACTTAGGTTTAAGATCGTCTCGTTAAGATTCTGCCCGGTACGCCCGACATCATATTGCTGTGTCGTTACATTCACTTGCGCTTCGGCAACCTGAAAGTAGGTCAGGATTGAGAGGCCGACCAAAGCTAAGATGCTGCCGGAGCGCCGACGTCGAGAAGCGCGCCCGAAAAAGGGCACGCAAAAATTTCTGCTATTCCGCATAGACATTGATTGTCCCCAATGGTTATCAGCGCAGAATAGCAATAAAACGGATTGTGGCCAGCGGTCAAATCAGCATCTGATTTGCCATAACTATTTCCGGGTTGTGTATCGTGTCAAAGAACTGCATGCCAAAGTGCTCTCGCGAGTGCGTGGCACGAGGATTTGAGAGGGCGATCCCCTCGGCGCGCTTCATCAAACAAAACTTGTCCGTCGGTTTTCGCCGACATGATTTTGGGTGGTCGTGGATCCAGTCCAGGTGGGGTTGACTTCTGGCCTGCTCTTCCGTTTTTAGGCGCGCATCAATCCGTACAGGAAACCAGCCGTCACAAGGCAATAGCCAATAACGCCCAAAGCCCAGCCCAGTCGCGCGCTATACCACTTGTCGCGATATTTCATAACGGGTCGGTCGACAATTGAGTAGGTCACGGCCGCCGCGGCTATGACGAAGATGAATTCCGCCGCCTTCGTAAACGTTCCCAGATGAATTCCCGCCAGCTTGGCCACCAAATTAAAGACAAACGTGCCCATCCACGCGTTCAAGTAGAGAGGGAACGACACCCCCCCCAGCCATTTGGTCACAGTATTGCGCCGGATAGGCGTGGCACATAACAGCACTACGCAAATCGCGAAGAACGGCGCCGCATACACATAGATGTCGAGGCTTGGTATCGCCATCGCCGCTACTGCGCTGGATGCTGCAATTACCAGCCCAAGGGTTACGTACTTACCGGCGTGTGAATACTGGCGGGAGAGAACCGCGGCCAACACTCCAAAGCTAATCGAGGCGTATTGGCTACCCGATAAATAAGCAGCCGCGGCGATCCCAGTCCACACCCATGCCTTACGACCGGATGGCAGTAGCGTGATAATGACTGGCGCGGCGAGATAAAACTGTTCCTCCACCGCAAGGCTCCAGAAATGGTTTCCCGTGCCATGAAGTGGCATCTGGGCAATTGCCAACTGCGCGTCCGGCCACAACGTAAACCAGTTGTGAGTGAAAGTCAGATCATAGGCCAGAAATTCAAACCAACGTCCCGAGCGCGACTCGTGAAAAAAACTCACACCGTAAATTGCCGCCACAGTAAATAAGTAGGGTATCCATACTCGCGTCGAACGATTGAAATAGAACCGGCACAATTCAGAGCCGCGCGTCTCATACAGGATTCCGCCAATCAGCCATCCGCTTAACGCAAAAAATACCTGCACGGCTAGGTTCCCGGCATTTTCCCAGGATATGATCCCGCTGTGAGAGAGGGAGACTGCGGCTGCCAGGCAAAAGCGCAGCACGTCGAAGGCTGCGTATTCGGGAAGCTTAAGAGCTTCTGTATTGGCAGCTTTCATTGCGTCGCAGTCATTGTGCACGTCCCTTCGTGTAGTCGCGCGGGGAAGCCATGCTAAGCCGTATTCCCGGCATCGATGGTGATGACGCTTCCCGTGATGTTGCGGCCACCCTCACCCAGCAGGAATTCCACGCTGCGTGCCACATCAATCGGTTCGGCCATGCGATGCAGGGCGCTTCGCCTCGCGATTTTTTCGCGCTGCAAAGCGTCCAATTCTTCCGTCATGTCGGTGTCGATAAAGCCCGGAGCCAGCGCATTGACGGTGATCCCCAATTCCCCGACCTCGCGCGCCAATGACCGGGTAAAACCGACCAGCGAGGCTTTGGTGGCGCTGTACACGGACAGTCCGCTGTACCCGGTGGAGGCCACGATGGAGGAGATGTTGATTATCCGGCCTTCGCGCTGCGCCATCATTGAACGGACCACGTATTTCGACAGCAAGATCGGTGAGAGGGTGTTCAGTTGGATGACTCGCTCGATGTCCTGGTCGCGCATATTGCTCAAGACCCCGCTGGTGCCCAGGCCCGCGTTGTTGACCAGGCCGTAGAGGGGGCCGAAGTCGCGCCGCAGCCCGCGCACCAGCGGCCCCAAGGCGCTTAAGTCGGATAGATCGCAGGGACGAAAATCGATGCCCTGGCCGCTGTTAAGAATTGCGCCCGCGCTGCGGGCGATCGCAATCACCCGGTAGCCGGAGCTTGCGAGCGTTTGGCTGATGCAAAGGCCAAGCCCGCGGCTCGCACCGGTGACGATGATGTTACGCACCGGGGCGCACCAGCTTGCCGGCGGCAGTGAGCTCAAGCGCGGGGACGAAGTGCAACAGCGCCGGAACCTTGTGCGCAGAGAGACTTCGGCGGCAGGCGTTCAACAAGTCATTCTTCAGATCTTGCGTGCGCTGAAGGTCGGCAAGGTTCGCATCGGTGAGCACCACATCGGCGATGATCACCGCGCCGGTGATCGGGCTGCGGCGTCCTTTGACGAGGGACATGCGCACGCGGGGATCGGCATTCAGAATGGCTTCGACTTCTTCAGGATAAACTTTGAGGCCGCCGACATTGATGATCCCGCCCTTGCGACCCCGGAAATAGTAGCGCTCCCCGTGCAGTTCGACCATGTCACCGGTATCGACGAAGCCATCCTCGCCGGCGAGCGGCGGCGCTGCCGCGCCCAAATATCGGGCGGCGGTGCGTCTTGAGCGTATCCACAACGTACCCTCCTTGACCTTCAACTCAATCGCTCCAGGCTTGTCGAGGAAATCGACAGGAAAGCCGGCAAGCCCGTCATTGACATCAAAAGCCACCCCCGCTTCGGTGGAGGCGAACGCGTGGCCTATTCGCGCGGTGGGATAGGCCGCCCGCAGATTGTCCAAAATCGTTTGATCGGCCACCTCGCCGGAGAGGCGGACATAGTCAGGCGAGATGAGGCCGGCATCGCCGCTCATCAGGGCGCGCCGCCAATGGGAAGGGGTTCCCGAAATATGCGTCACGCCCGCGGCGGCCGCGCGAGTGAAAAAGGCCCGCGTCGTTTCCCCGGCGCTCGATAACACCAGCGCAGAACCGCCGAGCAGGGCGCGCAAATAAATTTGCAGCCCGCCATAGCGGCGGATGTCGTAGAACGTGCTCCACACCACAGGTCGAACCGAATCCAGATGCAGCGGCAGCGCACCCGCGAGACTCTCGAACGTATGCAGCACGAGCTTCGGCAACCCCGTGGTCCCGGAGGTCAGCAAGACCCACTCAGTAGTCTCGGTGAGGCGGCGTTGCAGATGCTCGTGCTTGGGTTCAGCCGCGATGGCATAGGCCGGAACCCGGCTTTCAATCGAGGCGGTGCCGCCATCAACTAGAATCGCATCCGCTTCTGCGATGGCGGCCACACTACGAAGCTGCTCGGCGTTTAAGTCCGGCGTGGTCAAGGTCAGGCGCCTTGCCACCCCGTTAAGTTCAACCAAGGCGATTGCGGTCGACAACTGATCGCGCATGGCGAGCACGACCGACCGGCCGCGAAGCTCTTCGAGCTTACCCGAGAGAATCGATGCGCTGACAAGGTCCGCAAGCGCCACCGACGCGCCAGGCCCATGAAACATGCCGGCGAGCTCGTGGTTGGGCCGCGCGAGCGAATCCCACAAAGTAGTCATCGCCCATTATCATCCACGCAGTAAAGCAGCGGCAAGCGATCGGCGCAGAGCAGGCTGTGGCATTGTGTGAAAGATGTCCTCGCGCATTGATGAAAATCCCGCCGTCTTGTCCCCCAGCTTGGCCGGCTTGTTCCCGCCGGGCACGCTTGCCGCGGAGTTGCGCACCCCCGGTGACCCGGCCCTGCTGTTGCCTGAAGAAGTGCCGTTCTTGGGCCGGGCGGTGCCGGCGCGCGCGCAGGAGTTTGCGGCGGGCAGATTATGCGCTCGACGGCTGTTCGCACAGTTCGGCATGGCCGGCTGTCCTCTCAAGGTCGGCGCGGATCGGCAACCGGTTTGGCCCCGATCCCTCATCGGCAGCATCACCCATACATCCGGCTTTTGCGCCGCGGTGGTCGCGCAAAACTCGGGCGTTGCGGCCCTGGGAATCGATTGTGAGGTGATCGAGCGGGTCAAGGAGGGCATCTGGCCGCACATTTTTATGGCGGTGGAGGCTCTGTGGCTGGCCTCGTTGCCACAATCGCAGCAGGGCGCTGCGGCTACTTTGATATTTTCGGCCAAGGAGGCGTTTTACAAATGCCAGTATCCGCTGGTCGGCGAACGTCTGGGGTTTCACGATGCCCGTGTCGAGGTGTTCGATTGGGGTAGCGCGCGGGGCACCTTCAAGATTGAGGCGAGCCGCAAGATTGCCTTCGCTGCCCATGCAGAATTGCCGCTGCCAGGGCACTACCTGTTTCACGACAACTTCATCACCACGGGCATTGCACTTAAGCGCGGTTAGAAGCTAATAGGCCTTGTCGTCGCGAAATACCTTGACCACCGTCAAGAGCAGAATCTTGATATCGAGCATCGGCGACCAGTGGCGCAGATAATCGAGGTCGTAGTTGACCCGCGCCTCCATCTCTTCCAATTTTGAGGTCTCGCCACGGCAACCGTTGACCTGTGCAAGGCCGGTTATGCCCGGCAGTACCTTGTGGCGCACCATGTAGCCCTTGATGAGCTTTCGGTATTCTTCGTTGTGAGCCACCGCGTGAGGTCGTGGGCCGACCAGGCTCATTCGTCCCTGCAGGACATTGATCAGCTGTGGCAGTTCATCCATGGAAGTTCGGCGCAGCACGGCGCCAACCCGGGTGATGCGGCTGTCGGTCCTGGAGGCCTGACGTATGGTCTCGCCGTCCTCCACCACGCTCATGGTGCGAAATTTATAAACCGCGATTTCCCGGCCGTCGAGTCCATAGCGGCGCTGTTTGAAGATGACCGGCCCCGGGGATGAGGCTTTCACGAAGACGGCGATGACGATGAGCAGGGGCAGCAACAGCAACAGGATCAGAAGCGAGAATCCGATGTCGGTGAGCCGCTTGGCCACCCCCCGATAGCCATAAAATGGCGTCTCGCACATGGCCACCACGGGGATGCCGTGAATCTCGCCCGAGCGTGCCTGAATCAGGTCGAACACGAAGATATCGGGCACGTAGTAGATCGATGCGGTCGTATCGCGCAGGTCATCCAATAAGTTCATCACGCGCTTGACGTGCCGGATGGGTAGCGCAATAAAAATCACGTCGGTGCGGTTGTCTTTGACATACTGCGACATATCGCTCAAGGATCCGACCAGTTTGGCGTCCAATTCCATGCCAAGCCGGTCGCTGGAGCGGTCGTCGAAAAAGCCGGCTATCTCCACCCGCATACCGGGATTGCTCTTCAGGCGCCGGGCAAGCTCCAAGCTGCTGGTGTTGTAGCCGGCGATGATGGCGCTGCGATTGTCGAAAGCGTTCATCAGAAAGCGGCGCATGATCTCTTGCATCATCAACGTTACCAGCACCAGCGCGGCGGGCGTCACGGCCGCCCAGGTCAAGAAGATGCGCCGCGGGAATCCATTGAGCGAATGGGTGACATAGCCTACGGCCAGCAATACCGCCAGCAACAGCAGCCAGCGCGTAATCACATCCATGACGGCCGAAAGACGGGCGGAGGTCAGCTGCGTGCTCACCTCGCGCGGGGGCTGCACCAGCACTAGGCACAACACACCGATGATGACGATGGCTGCCGATGAACGGTCGAATATGTTGCCGAACAAAATGATGGTCGCGTACAGCGAAATGACGGCCACCACGGCGGGCACCAGCGCTTGAACGCCGGTCAAGATCGCGATGAGAAAACTCTGCTTCAACAGGACCGGCTGGGTCATCTGGAATCCGTCGCAGTGCGAACGCCTTTTGCTCTATTTATAGGGCGCTCGGTGATGCTTGGCATGAAGCTGATGATTATCGGCCAAGTTAGGAGAATATGCGTGACTCCAGTCAACAAAAGTTCAAATTGACTCGGCGGCGTCGCCTTTGCTGGACGCAATGATATTCTAGGGCGATATGTCAAACGTTCCATTACTCGATCTTAAGGCTCAATTCGCACAAATCCGCGCCGAGGTGATGCCGCTCATCGAAGAGGTGTGCGCAAGCCAGCGCTTTATTCTGGGCGAACATGTGCTTGGGCTCGAAGCGCAGCTGGCTCGGTATTGCGGTTCCGCAGCGGGCGTGGGTGTTTCTTCCGGCACCGACGCGCTGTTGCTGGCGCTGATGGCATTGGGAATCGGGGTCGGAGATGAAATTCTTACAACCCCATTCACCTTCTTCGCCACTGCCGGCACGATCGCGCGAGTGGGGGCGCGGCCGGTGTTCTGTGACATCGATCCGGTGTCCTTCAATTTATCGCCCACGGCTGTCCGCGAGTTCGTGGAACGGCACTGCAGCGTGCGAAACGGCCAATTGATCAACGGCGTTACGGCAGGGCGGATTGCGGGTCTCATGCCCGTGCATTTGTACGGGCAATCCGCCGACATGGATCCGCTGATGGACATCGCAAAACAACATAATCTTAAAGTCATCGAGGATGCGGCGCAGGCGATCGGCACCGAATACAAGGGCGTGCGCGTGGGCTCGATCGGCGACATAGGCTGCTTTTCATTTTTCCCGAGCAAGAACTTAGGCGCGTTCGGCGATGCCGGCTTGTGTACGACGAATGACGCGGATCTGGCGGAGAGCATGCGCGTGCTGCGGGTGCATGGCGGCAAGCCTAAATATTTTCATTCGGTGATTGGCGGCAACTTCAGAATCGACGAGCTGCAAGCCGCGGTGCTGCGCGTCAAGCTGAAGTACCTGGACGGTTGGACCGAGGCTCGACAGCGCAACGCGGCCTTTTACGACGCGGCTTTTGCCGCGGCCGGTCTGAATGAGAGGCTTGAGCGTCCGCAAGTGGCGAAGAACGGCAGGCATATTTTTAATCAGTATGTGGTACGGGTGCAGAAACGGGACGAGCTCAAGGCTTTCTTAGGCGAGCATGGTGTCGGCACAGAGATTTACTATCCGGTACCGCTTCATTTGCAGAAGTGTTTCGCCTATCTCAACCACGCAGCGGGTGCGTTCCCTGAATCGGAGCGAGCGGCCGCGCAAACCCTGGCGCTGCCGATTTATCCTGAATTGCAGGAAGAACAACTGAGAACGGTAGTTGACTCGATCGCCGAATTTTACCGGCACTAGCTCTTCTTAAAGTCGTCCGGCAGCAGCTGATGGCGCGACAGCAGCTTGTAGAAATCCGTACGGTTTCGTTTCGCCAGGCGCGCCGCCTGACTGACGTTGCCTGTCGTAATCTGCAAGATCTGCGACAGGTAATTGCGCGTGAATTCATCGCGTGCTTCATCGAAGGAGGGCAGGCGGGTCGGATTGCCGCCGAGTGATTGCTGTACCAGTTCTGCCGTGATGATCGGCCCATGGGATAGCGCGACGTTCTGCCGCACCACGTTGTACAGCTGCCGCACATTGCCGGGCCACTCCGCCGTCGCCAAAAGCTCGACCGCCTCTGGCGCGTAAATTTTGCGCTGGCCGGTTTCCTTGGCGATTTGCTCGAGGAAGTGCGCCACCAGTAAGGGAATGTCCTCGCGCCGCCGCCCGAGCGATGGCACTTCGATGTGCACCACATTCAGCCGGTAGTACAGGTCCTCGCGAAATTGTCCCGCGACCATCAGCTCGTGCAGGTCGCGGTGCGTGGCGGAAATGATGCGCACATTGGTTTGCACCGCCTCCGCTCCGCCCACCGGGCGAATGGTGTTGTCCTGTAGAACCCGCAGTAATTTAACCTGCAAGCGCATCGGCATGTCGCCGACCTCATCCAGCAGCAACGTGCCGCCGTCCGCGGTTTCGAACAGGCCTTTCTGCGCGCGCGTCGCGCCGGCGAAAGCCCCTCGCTCGTGGCCGAATAGTTCGGATTCCAGCAGATTCTCCGCCATGGCGCTGCAATTGATGGCGACGAAGGGCTTATTTCGACGCGGACTCGCCTCGTGAATGGCGCGCGCCAGCAGTTCCTTGCCGGTGCCGCTCTCGCCGGTCAACAGCACTCGGGCGTCGGTGCCGGCGACCATATTGGCCTGCGCTAGCTTGTCCTCCATGAGCTGATTGCGGGTGATGATGCTGGCCCGCCAGTCCTCATCCACGTGGGCAAAGCCCGACACCTTCAGTGCCTTTTGCACATGATCGAGCAGGTCCTGCTTATCGACCGGTTTGGTAAGGAAGCCGAAGGCGCCGCTCTGGGTCGCGTGCACGGCGTCCGGGATCGTGCCGTGCGCGGTTAAAATGATGACCCGCAATCCGGGCCAGCGGCTCTGCAATTCCTTGAGCAGACCAATGCCGTCCATGTTGTCCATGCGCAGATCCGTGATCACCAGGTCAGGCCTGAAGCGCACGCAAGCGGCGAGCGCCGCGGCGGCACTTTCCACCGCTTCGACCTCGTAATTCTCCGCCCGCAGGCGAATCGTCAATAGGCGCAGCAAACCCGGGTCATCGTCGACCACTAGGATGCGGGCTTTGCGCTTTTGCGGGGTGGATGTTTCGCGTGTGCTCGACTGCAGGCCGAAGGACAGCGGTGTGGTGGCGGCGATGGAATAGGCGTTCAAGACAGTCTCTCCGTATCCGATTTATGGCGTGTGGGGTGCGCCGGTTCCGCGGTCGGTGACAGATCGTTGCTCGATATGTGTTACCGCCTCGAGTTTAGCCCTGGCCTCATCCAGAGCCTTGCGCAACTTCGCATTTTCATCCGACTCCGCCGCCAGGCGGCGATTGATGGCCTGCAGCTTGTCGTGCGAATCATTGGGCACCGCGTCGCGCATACGGGTGTTTTCGGCCTGAAGTATCAGCCTCTGCTCAACCTCTTTGAGCTCGACCGTGGCCAGTAAGCGTTCCGCTGGGAGCAGAGTCTCAGGCCTGGCGAGCAGTTCAGACAACTGTCGCTGTGCTGCGACGGGGTCAGCCCCGCCGTAGCCGGGAGTAGCCAGGGCCAGAGCGTATTTGAGCTTGTTGCTGGTGGTGGGCTGCAACTCCGCTGCATCCTTGGTGCGCTGGAATAACTCGGCTTGGCGCACCGGGTCGCCCTGGCGCAGATTGCTCATCATTTCAAGCAGCGGTGTGACCGCGCTGCTTTCGGGCTGCTGCGGTCCCTCCTGCACCGGCAGGGGAGGGGGCTTGGGTGCGCCGAGCACGCCGCAGCCGCTCGTGGCGCCCACGAGTGCGCATAAGAGCATGGAGGGACCTCTATGCGGCATGGGCCTTCTCACGCGCCACCGGCGTACTTTGGCGCAACGGCAGCCGAACTCGAAAATGAGCGCCGCCTGCCTTGGACTCGAAGATCTCGATGCTGCCGCCATGGGCATTGACGAATTCCGTCACAACCGACAGTCCGATGCCGGTTCCTTTGACGTGACCGCCCTGGGGAGTTTTCCCTTGATAGAAGGCTTCGAATATTCGATTGCGCTCCGCCGCGGGAATTCCCGGTCCGCTGTCCATGACATCCAAGATCAGCTGTTCCCTTTCGCCGCGCGCATGCAGCGAAATGGTGCCGCCGCGCGGCGTGAACTTGACGGCGTTGGAGAGAAGATTGTCGAGAATGAGACGCACCTTGCTGCGATCGGCGAGTGGGGTGAGGTCCTCCACCTGCACATCGAGGCGCACGCGCTGCGCCACCAAGGTCAGCTGCTGGTTCTCTAAAACGCTCTTGATCAAGGGACGCAATTTGAATTCGGACACCTCTAACCCGACGCTCTTGGCCTGCCAGGCGCTGAATGACAATAAATTTTCAATCAGCCGCTGCAGCTTCATGCCGTTCTCGCGCAAGATCGCGGTGACTTCACGCTGGCCGCTTTGCAGTTCACCGACCGCACCGTCCATCAATAGTTCGGTCCCTTCTCGGATATTCGCCAATGGAGTCTTCAATTCATGCGACATATGTCGCAAAAATCGGTTCTTTTCCTGCGCCAAATCCAGCAATCGGCCGCGCAGCCACTCCAGTTGCGCGG
>JANYAD010000056.1 GCA_025355165.1 Gammaproteobacteria bacterium
GAAGGGCTTAGCCATCCGCGTGAGGGTGAACCAGCCAAGATCGCCGCCGTTGGCCTTGGAGCCGTCGGTGGACTGCGCTTTGGCCACATCTTCGAACTTCGCGCCGCCTTTGATTTTCTTGATGACTTGTTCGGCCTGCTCCTTGGTGGGTACCAGGATATGCTTGGCGTGGTACTCGGTCTTGTCCATGGCGCCAACCGCAGTTTCGTATTCCGTGTGCAACTCAGCGTCGGTCGGGTCCTTGTCCTTCAAGAATTTCTGCGATTCGGCATCCGCCAGCACTCGCATGCGAACTACCTCGAGCCTTCCTGCGACGTCGGGATCTTTTTCCACACCATCCTTGGCGCCTTGGGAGGCCAGCAGCTGCATGTTGATCAATTCATCCAACACCTGGGTTCGCTGCTCGGTAGTCAGTTCGGTCGGCGGCCGCCCTTGCAGCAAGCTCTTGACGTAAATGTCATATTCCAGGCGCGAAATCGGCGTGCCGTCGACGGTGGCAACCGGCGCGGGTGCCGCGGCAGCCGTCTTGTCGGCCGCTGCCGGCGTCGCCCCTGGCTGGCCCTTTCCGCATGCTGCGATGCTCAAGGCGAATGCGGTCAGGGTGGCGACACGGATCCACGGTGTACTCAAAAATTGGCTCATTTGGTCCTCTACGCAAAAAAAAAGCACTATGGCCAGATGGCCGACGCGCCCGGGGGCCGCAGTTTAGCCTCAACCATGCGCCGTCACCAATTTTTGATTGTTAAGAAAGAGCAAAGCCGATCCCGCAGTGCAACATTGCGCACCGCGCAGATTCCCGAATTCAATCGGGCGGGTTGGCCTCGATGGCGAGGGCGTGAATATCGCTCTTCAGGAGATCATCGACCGCGGCGTACACCAATCGGTGGCGCGCCACTGAGGGGATGCCTCGGAATGCCTCTGACACGATCCTCACGCGAAAGTGGCTCTGGCCGGAGGCTGCACCGGCGTGGCCTTCGTGCAAGTGACTTTCGTCCTCGATGCTGAGTTGAGCGGGGGAAAAACGGGCTTCCAATCGTTCCCGCAGCCGCTGCGCGCGAGAGGGAGCCGGAATTTTGCTGTGCATCCATATCACCTGCGGGATCAGAAAAACCATGGTGGCAATGCTGATGCCAAATACCTTGAAATTCACCCAGACACTCTCAGCGAAGTTGCCGGCCACATAAATATTGGCCACCGCCAAAATCGCAAACCAGGCGACCCAGGCGGCATTGATCAGCAGCCAGGTGCGCGCTGAAATTTTTACGGGCTCATCGAAAACCGCCTCGAGCATCCGACGCACCAGCGGCTGCTTGCCAATGACCATGCTGCCCAGGAATGCAATCGAAGTCAGGCCCATCAGCACCGTCGGTTTCCATTGAATGAAGCGCTTATCGTGCAGCAGCAGCGTGGCGCTGCCCAAGGCCACTACCACCGCTGCGCTGATCAGGTGCATAGTCTTAAATTTGCCGGTCAACATGCGGTGCACGATCAATAAGAGCACGCAGGCCGTCATCAGCGCCGCTGTGGCCCAATAAATATCGAGCACCTTGAAGGCCACAAAAAAAACGATCAGCGGCGACCATTCGAGAAGTTGACTCATCCGCGTATCATAGCTGAGGCGATGAGCATCTATCTGCAACTGCATCCAGTCTCCCCTCAAGTGCGCTATATACGCCAGGCGGTCGAAGCCTTGCGCAGTGGCGGGGTGATCGTGTATCCGACGGATTCTTGTTATGCGTTGGGCTGTCATATCGGTGATAAGGCCGCGCTGGAGCGGATCCGAGAAATTCGTCAAACCGACCGCAATCACCACTTCACGTTGGTTTGCAGGGATCTCGCTGAGGTCGGCAAGTACGCGATGGTGGAGAATTGGCAATACCGCCTGTTGCGCGCACACACGCCCGGGGCGTATACGTTTTTGCTGAAGGCCTCACGTGAGACGCCGCGGCGTTTAAAGCACGAACGGCGGGGCACGATAGGCTTGCGGGTGCCGGATCATCCGGTCACCGCCCAATTGCTGCGCGAGCTCGGCGAACCGGTGATGAGTTCAACGCTGCTGCTTCCAGGAGAGGATTTGCCGCGTACCGATGCCAGGGAAATATACGAAGTGCTCGATCGCAGTGTCGACCTAGTACTCGATGGCGGTAATTGCGGTCTCGTTCCCACCTCGGTCATCGATTTGTCGGGCGACCGTGCCATCGTCGTGCGCGAAGGACGCGGCGATGTCACCCCTTTTGCAGCCGCCGCCACCGTATAATAGTCTTCAATGCGGGCGTGCAGGCTCGTAATTTGTTTAAGTAACGAGTGCAAGCATTGGATTTATATCTATTTTTGTACATCATTTCAATCTGGGCGATCCCGGTCTTATTCGCCATCACCTTGCATGAAGTCGCACACGGTTGGACAGCCCGTTATTTTGGAGACCGCACCGCCGAGCTCTTGGGTCGCTTGAGCTTGAACCCGCTTCGGCACATCGATCCCGTCGGCACCGTGCTCTTGCCGGGGTCGCTCTTGGCCTTGGGTTTGCCGTTGTTCGGCTGGGCTAAACCGGTGCCGGTAAACATCAGCGTGCTGCGTAACCCGCGCCGCGCCTCGATTTTCATCGCTCTAGCAGGCCCTGCCGCAAATATCTTCATGGCGCTTTTATGGTGTGTGGTGCTGCTGATAGTGCTGCAACTGCGGCGTGGTTCGGTATTGGATAATTGGCTGGTCCTCATGGCGCAGGCGGGCATCAAGGTCAATGCGGTGCTGGCCCTCTTCAACTTGCTGCCGATCCCGCCGCTCGACGGTGGCCGCGTGCTTGCGGGCTTGTTGCCGCCACGCATAGGCGCACGGCTGGAAAAAATAGCGCCGGCGGGTATGTTCATCGTCGTGGGGCTTTCCGTGTTGGGTTTGCTCAGCTGGCTTTTTCGTCCCGCCTACGGGGCCATCGGCCATCTGATCAATGTTCTTGGAGTCGGGCTTTCCAGATGAGCAGCCCGATGCAAAATCGACGCGTCCTCTCCGGCATGCGCCCCACCGGCCAGCTACATCTGGGCAATTATCATGGTGCGCTCAAAAACTGGATTGAGCTGCAATACCAGTACGAGTGCTACTTCTTCGTGGCGGACTGGCATGCGTTGACCACCGGCTACGAGGACACCTCAAAGCTGGAAGAGAACACCTGGAATATGGTGGTTGACTGGTTGGCCGCCGGTCTGAATCCCGGGGTGGCCACGCTGTTTATCCAGTCCAGGGTACCCGAGCATGCGGAACTGCACTTGCTGTTGTCCATGATCACCCCTTTAGGGTGGCTGGAACGAGTGCCTTCTTACAAGGATCAGCAAGCCCAGCTTGCCGATCATGACTTGAACACGTATGGGTTTCTTGGTTATCCCTTGTTGCAAAGTGCGGATATTTTGCTCTATCGCTCCCAGTTCGTGCCCGTGGGCGAGGACCAGGTAGCGCACGTTGAGATTACGCGGGAGGTGGCGCGCCGCTTTAATCACATCTATGGACGCGAACCGGAATTCGAACAGAAGGTGGAAAAAGCCATCAAGAGCTTGGGCTCGCGAAATTCCGCGATGTATCGCTCGCTGCGTAAACAGTTTCAAGAAAAAGGCGATGCGGATGCGCTCGCCAGGGCGCAGGCACTGGTGGAGGCCAATGCGCGCCTCACGGTCGCGGACCGCGATCGGCTGCTTGGATTTCTCGAGGGCGGCGGGATTTCAATATTGATCGAGCCGGACGTATTGCTGACAGCGACACCGAAAGTGCCGGGTCTGGACGGGCGCAAGATGTCCAAGTCCTACGGCAACACCATCGGCCTGCGCGAGGATGCGGACTCGGTGGTCAGGAAACTCAAGGCAATGCAAACCGACCCGGCGCGTGTGCGCCGCACCGATCCGGGTGATCCGGACAAATGCCCGGTGTGGGATTTGCACAAGATCTATTCTTCGGCGCAAACGCAGGCCTGGGTGCAGAACGGCTGCCGCACAGCGGGCATCGGATGTTTGGAATGCAAGGCGCCGCTGATCGAAAAAATCGTCGAAGAGATAACCGGCATCGCTAAAAGAGCCGAAGAGTTCGAGGAGAATCCGGATCTGGTACGCGGTATCATCGCCGAGGGGGGCGAGCGTGCACGCACGGTAGCGCGTGAGACGATGGAGGCGGTTCGACAAGCCATGGCAATGAACTACAGATGAAACCCAAGCTAACCGTGGTCCCAAATACGGCGCCGCAGCCGCCCCTTGCCGCCGCTCCGCCGGCACAAGGTGAAATGCCTTTCGCCGTGGTGGAAGGCCAGCCGGTTATCGAGATGCCTCGGGATCTGTACATTCCGCCGCAGGCGCTCGAGGTGTTTCTCGAAGCCTTCGAAGGTCCGCTCGACATGCTGCTGTACCTGATTAAGCGGCAGAATCTCGACATACTGGATATTCCAATCGCGGAAATTACGCGCCAGTACATGCGCTATATCGAGCTGATGCAGGTGCTGCAGCTCGAGTTGGCGGGCGAATACCTGCTGATGGCGGCGACGCTTGCCGAAGTAAAATCGCGCATGCTGCTGCCGCGGGTGGGCAGCGATGATGCAACCGAAGAGGGGGATCCCCGCGCGGAACTGGTGCGCCGCCTGCAAGAATACGAGCGTTTCAAGCGAGCGGCGGAAGGAATCGACCGCATGGCGCGTCTGGAGCGCGACACCTGGGTGGCAACGGCTGACCTGGTCGACCGTAAAGTGGTACGCATTCCGCCGCCCGTAACGCTGCAGGAAATGTTGATCGCCTTTCAAGATGTGTTGTCGCGCAGCGACATGTTTGCGCATCACCACGTGCAACGCGAACCCCTGTCGGTGCGTCAGCGCATGACGGATGTTCTATCGTTGTTGCAAACCAACTCGTTCGTGGATTTTGTGCGATTGTTTAGCGCCGAAGAAGGCCGCCGTGGCGTGACGGTGACGTTCGTGGCCATTCTTGAACTATTGCGTGAGGGACTGATCGAGATAGTGCAGTCTGAAGCCTACGCACCCTTGCACGTGCGACTCGGCAATCCGGCCAGGCACCTGTCGCTCGTTGCCGACGATGGCGCCAAAAACGATGATCTTGCGAGAACTCAATGAACCATCAATACGTTAAAAATGTCGTTGAAGCTGCACTGCTCGCCGCCGGCCGGCCGCTGACGGTGGATGAGTTGGTGAGTGTATTTGACGAGCGCGACGGCTCTATCGGCGAGGAAGTGAAGAGCGCGATCGCGGCGCTCGGGGAAGAATACGAAACGCGCGGCCTCGAGTTGCTCGAAGTGGCCAGCGGCTTTCGCATTCAAATTAGAGCGGCCGTGGCCCAGCCCGTGGCACGATTATGGCAAGAGCGGCCTGCGAAATATTCGCGCGCGCTGCTGGAGACGTTGGCATTGATTGCCTACCGGCAACCGATCACGCGCGGAGAGATCGAGCAGATTCGCGGGGTCGCGGTCAACCCGAATATTATCAAGACATTGCATGAGCGAGAATGGATAAGGGTTGTCGGCCATCGCGATGTGCCGGGCAAGCCCGAGTTGCTTGGCACGACGCGCGAATTTCTCGATTACTTCAGCTTGAAGAAGCTCGATGATCTGCCCACCCTCGCACAACTCAAGGAGCTTGAGGATCTGCGTGTGCAGCTGACCCTCCCGGGCGGGGATGCGCAGGTGCTGGCGGAAGATGATGATGCGCCGGAAACGGCGGCATCCGCAGAGCAGCAGATTGATGACGACGAGGAAGCGGCCCCGCACAGCGCCGCGCCGCGCCAGGGGTTGGTTGCGAGCGGTGCGCAAGACGACGCGATTTGATGCGGGAACGCCAGCCTAAGGCCGGTCGGCGGTCGGGCGCACCGCCAAAAGAGCCGCCGCCCGGCGAACGGATCCAGAAACTCCTCTCGGCCGCCGGCATCGGTTCACGTCGCGAAGTCGAGCGATGGATCCGCGAGGCGCGCCTCAAGGTCAACGGCGAGGTGCCTGCGCTCGGCGCAAAGCTCGGCCCGCAGGACCGCATTACGTTGGACGGACGTCCCGTCAGACTGCACGCGCCGACCGTCAAGGAACTGCGTGTGCTCTTATTTCATCGCTCACCGGGTGAGAGTCTCGATCTCAAAGCGGCTACTTCCCGGGCTGCCGAACACTTGAAGCTACCACGCTCCGCGGGGCGCTGGCTCGCCATTCAGCCCATGCCCCCCGTGGATGGCGGGCTGGAAATTCTCACCGACGATGGCTCCTGGGCACATCGCGTGTCGCAGGGCGTGCATGCGTTGACGGTGGACTATGTCTTGAGGATGCGTGGGCCCTTGAACGAAACGCTGGTCGATGAGTTTCGCACGGCCACCGATTGCGAGGGCGAGGCCATGAGTATTCTGCAGGCCGAGGCAAAATATGGAGAGGGCTTCAACCACTGGCTTAACGTGACCGTGCGTGCGACACGTTCGGCGCAAGTGCGGCATTGGTTTGCCGCTCGTGGCGTCATCGTGAGCCGCCTGATGCGCGTGCGGTTCGGCCCGGTCCACTTGGGGCATGACTTACCGCGGGGACATTCGCGCGCCATGCTGGCGAGTGAGCGTAACGCGCTCATCAATGAGATCGATGCCGCAAAACCGGCGCTGCCAACACCGGATATCGCCTAAAAGCCAGACGCGCTTGAGCGGGTGAGAGCTTCGCTTAGTCGGCTGCCGAATTTTTTGACTCATCGAGAAGCTGCGCCAGATACTGCTGCCAAACAGCTGCCCAAGTGTGGGTGCCGTGGCCATGAGTCTGTTCCGAAGCGGGCAGCAGCACGAAGCGACCGTGCTTCACACGCTTGATCTCGCGCTCCGCAATACCGAGTTCGGGCGGATTGATGAAATCATCGGCGGAATTAATGTGCAGCAGCGGCACTCTGATTTTCTCCAAACCAGCCGAAGGGTCATAGTCGCGCGAGGCGTTGACCTGGTAGAGCAAATCATTGGCGTCCAAATCCTCCATCTGGCGCTGCATGTATTTCTGCACGAATTCGTCAGCGGCCTCTTTAGAGGGCAGTGTAATTTGCATCTGAATGGGGGCGCTGCCTGCCATCAGCAGCAGCCCGGCCGCGGTGCGTAAGGCGCTTAAGGGCTCGGCCGTATAATCGCCCTTCATCCATTGGGGATCGTTGCGAATCCCATCCATGACCAGATCACGCCACGCCCGATTGCGGCCGGCGATCTGCACCGGTAGGCAGGCCAGCGGCATCACAGCGTCCATGAAATCCGGATACGTCTCAGCCCACAAAAAGGAATGCATGCATCCCATCGAGGTGCCCATCACCAGTCGCAAGTGATTGACATCAAGACCCTTGGTCAGGAGGGCAAATTGGGCGGCGACCATGTCCTGGTAGGAGTACTGCGGAAAGTGAGCATGCAATCCATCGCTCGGTCGGCTCGACTTTCCGTGACCGATCCCATCGGGGAGGATGATGTAATATTTTTCGGCATCCAGCAGCTGGCCCTTTTGGAATAAAACACCGGCAAATCTTTCGTTGACGAGACTGCGGCCAGATCCGCCCGTGCCGTGCATGATCAAAACGGCATTGGTGACTCGTCCCTGGGCGTCCTTCTTCGCCCTGCCGAAGAAGGTGTAATGCATGCGCAGTTCCGGCAGGGTTTCTCCGGATGCAAAGTGGAAATCATGAATGACATAATCGCCCTCGAGCGCCCGAGCCTCCGCAGACTCTGCTCGCGGCGTCGTGCCGAGCGCAACGCCAGCAATAGCCAAGAGGACCCTTAAGTACAGTTTACCGCTATGCATCCCTAATTTCCCCACAGTGTCTCATTGCGCCTCGATGTACCGACCGTCGATGCCGCAGCCGAGCGCGCTCAGCAAGTATAGAAATGGAGCGCACACCGAGTCGGCCGTCGGCACTGTGTTCGGATCTTCAGCCGGATAGGCTGCCGCCCGCATGGCGGTGCGCATGCGCCCCGGATTGACACTGTTCACTCGGATGTTCGCCTCACCCTCCAGCTCTTGCGCCAGCATGCTGCGCACCGATTCCAGTGCGGTCTTCGAGACCGCATAGGCTCCCCAGAAGGGACGCGATTGTTTCGCCACGCCGCTGCTCACAAAGATGATCGACGCGTCCTTGGACTTGCGCAAATGTGGCAATAGGATTTGCGTGAGAATGAACGGGGCAGTGAGATTCACGTGTAAGACCTTACACCAGGTCGGCACATCATATTGGTCCAGCGGAGTTCGATCGCCGAGCAAGGCCGCCGCGTGAACCAAGCCATCCAACGCTCCAATTTCATCGCCAATGATGCGGGCGAGCGCGTCGTACTCCACCGCCGTCGCCGTGGCCAGATCCAGAAGGGCTATCGCGGGTTGCGGCGCCCCGAGTGCCTCGATTTCATCGTATACATGATCGAGTTTGGTGCCGTTGCGCCCTGCCAAAACGATGCATGCCCCCGCGCGCGCGCATTGAAGCGCAAGGGCCCGGCCCAGGCCGCTGCCGGCGCCGGTGATCAGAATGTTCCGCCCTTTAAGCAGATCGGGGTCCGCGATGAAATTATCGGGAATCACAGGTTCCTTACTTCAAGAGCGCCGCGCAGTGGACCAGGCTAACAGCAAATCCTTCACGCCGGTTGAGCTGACGCTGGGCGCGCGAGCCGACAAATGTTTCAATCCCAGGGCCGCCAATACCAATAGGTGGCGCAGTTGCGAGCGATGTTCGATGGCAAGCGCGCCGGCGGCGTTTTCGTAGTGCTCGCGAGCACGCTGCCGAAGCTGCGCCAAGTAATCCTGAAGCGGCTGCGGCGCATGCTCGGCGCGCAGGTCGGTGTTGTCTATCCCCGCGGCGAGAAGATCGTCCACCGGGAAAGGCACGCGTCCCAATCGCACCTCGCGCCGATAGTCGCGCGTCGCGCGGGAAAGATACTCTGCCACCGCTAGCGCCTGGGCGCACTCTCCCAGAGCGGCATCATCGAGTTCCTCCGCGACAAGCCGCGAGGCCAGCACCAAGAGAGGAGCCCGCAACGCGCGGGCATGCGGTTCCAATTCGTCCGCACGTTCCAGCGGCGCGCCGTTGGATTCAACGACTGCGGCATCGATGGCCGGTGCCAGCGTCGAGAAATCGACCTGGGCGGCGCGCGGCAACGAGGCCAGATAAACGCCGATGGGATGCACCGGCACCCCAGCGGTAAGACGTCGGATTTCCTCTTGCCACCAGGCCAATTTTATTTGCGCCGCAGTGTGTTCGCTCGCCGGATCCATTAATGCATGCCACTCGGCGAGCAACGCGTAAATCCCGAGCAGCGGCTGCCGCGCCCGCGACGCGGCGAACAACCAGCTCCAGTAGCGTGCCGACCCGGCCGGAACGGCTCGCGCACGATAGGTGGCATCAAGGGTCTTGAGCGCCGGGCGCATCGAAAAGCTCAGGCTGGTTGGGGTCGGCGCGCGGCGTACGGGCTAAATTCGCGATAGGCTCGATTGGCTCGATTGTGCGGCTCACCCTCAAGCCCAGCTCCTCGAAGCGTCGCGCGGAGGGCAGGACTTGTTGTTCCAGCGAGCCCACCGCCCGGTTGAAGGACTCGACACTGCTGCCCAGGGACTTGCCTAGTTTTGCTAAATGCTCGCCGAACACGGCCAACCGCTTGTAGATCTCTTCACCCAGCTCACGCACCTCGGCGGCGTTCTCTGCCAATTGCGTTTGCTTCCAGCCATAGGATACGGCTTTCAGCAGCGCGACCAGGCTGGTCGGAGTGGCCAGCATGACGTTTTGACGCAGCGAGTCGTCGATCAGACCCGGATTTTCCTGCAAGGCCGCGGATAGGAACTGATCGCCCGGCAGGAACAAAACCACGAAATCCGGACTGCGTTCGAATTGCGACCAATACTGCTTCGAGGATAGCTCGCGCACGCGCGCGCCGACGATCTGCGCGTGGCGGCGCAATTGTGCGCTGCGCTCGGTCTCGTCTTGAGCTTCCACGGCCGCAAGGTAGGCCTCCAGGGGTGTTTTCACATCGACGACGATGTCGCGCTGCTCGGGCATGTGCACGATCATGTCGGGCCTGATGGCGCCCGAATCGGTTTTGCGGTGCAACTGTTCGCTGAAGTCGACATGCAGCGTCATGCCCGACAACTCCACCAATCGGCGCAAGGTGATTTCCCCCCATTGACCACGCACGTCGGGACGGCGCAGGGCGGTGACGAGGTTGCGCGTCTCGCGCGATAACAGAGACTGGCCGCTCGCCAACACCTCCATTTGCACTCTAATGGTGGCAAAAGAATCGATCCGGTCGCGCTCGATCGACTGGATCTGCGCGTCGGTCTTGGCCAATGCCTCGCGAATAGGCGCGACCAACGACTCGATAGCCGACTCGCGCTCTTTCAATAATTGCGAGGCGTCCAGTTGCTGGCGAGTAAAGCGTTCGCGCGCGAGCTGCAAGAACAGTTCGCTGTTGCTCTGCAAGCTCTCGCGCGCAAGCTCGCCGAACACACCCTGCAACTGATCGCGCGCCCGCGCTAAGGTCTGCTCGCGCTCGGCGCACAGCATCTCCTCGCTCTTGAGCCGTGATCGCAGCAATTCGGCATCGATGCGCAAAGATTGTTCGCGACGTGCGCGCCATAACAGACCCGCGAGCGCACCGAGTGCAATGCCTATCAGCAGCGCCGCCCACACTCTGATGTCGCTCATACGCGCCCGCTCGCCTTGAGCCAGTTCAAGAGCTCCAATGGCGCACTCAAATAGCCGTCGCCGCCCCACGCTCTCGAATCCTCATCGGCCCCGAGATAGCCGTAATTGGCGACCAGCGCCGGCATGGCGGCGGCGTGGGCGGCTTGGACATCGCGCTGCGCGTCGCCAACGTAGATGCACTCGCCCGGGCGCACATCCGCTAGATCCGCAGCATGCAGCAAGGGCAATGGATGCGGTTTACGCTCCGCCACGGTATCCCCGCTGACGACGCAGGCAAAAAGCGGCAGCAATCCCAATTCCGTCAGCAGCGGAGTGGTGAGCCAGCCGGGCTTGTTGGTCACGATGCCGACTTTCAAGCCCCACAGCGCCAATTCGCGCAGCACCGTTTCCATGCCGGGAAACAGATGTGTCTCGCGGCTAAGCGCGCCGCGGTAAATCTGAAGGAATCGCTGCTGCAAGATGACCGAGGATTGCGGGTCAGCATCGGGAAATCCTACCTTCACCACCCTAGCGCTGCCGTGACTGACGGCGCTTCGCACCGTCTCGTAGGGTAGGGGAGCCAGTGATCGCTCTTGACGCAGCGCGTTCAGTGCACCGACCATGTCCGGTGCGGTATCAAGAAGTGTACCGTCCAAATCAAACAACACTGCCCGCAGCGAGAGGGTCGTCATTCCGCGCGTTTGAAATGAGCGAGGTAGTTGA
>JANYAD010000204.1 GCA_025355165.1 Gammaproteobacteria bacterium
TTGATGAATTCGGGACTATAGGGCTGCTTTGCACCGATATCCGTTACATACACACCAGTAACGCCACCAGACTTATAGCCGCGCGAATAGTTCGAATACAGCAACACATCGCCGATTCGATAATCAAGACCTAGTTTGCCCGTGGGCTCGTGGTACTTCAGCACCGTGTCGACCAGACATGTCGGGGTGCAGACCGTCCCGTTGGCCAGTCCGATGTCGTTGTTGGTGTGGTCGCCGGGCAGCGTCGTGGTGCCGCCAGTGAAGTGCTTTTGCTCATCGGTGTAACGTAAACCTGCCGTGAGGCGCAATGCCTCGGTCAGGGAGATCTCATTATGGCTAAACAGCGCAGCCGAGGTCGTGGTCTGGTGATATTTTTCCTCGAAGATATAGGTGTTGTAAATTGGATTGTTCGTTTCATCGAAATGATCGTACTCGTGCAGGCGGTCGCGGCCGAAGAAGGCGCCCGCAATCCAATTCCATCGCTGCACGCCACTCGAGCTCAGGCGCAACTCCTCGGAGTACTGTGCGAGGTGGCCGGAGTAGCGATTCCAGCCGTTCGGCACCGGAATAGAACCGTAATCCTCGGTGCGAACGAAGTCGAGATCCTCGACCGAGCTGATGGACTTTACTGTCGCAAAGCCGTAGTCGTGGTCGGCTGTGACGGTCAGTCCGTTCGAACTGTTGTCGATGAAGGGCTGCGGCTGGAACGCATGATTGCCGTGATAGATGTTGGGGTTCTGCTGCGCGGCGAGCGCCGCATCCGCGACGCTGGTCGGGGTCTGGCCGGGCACCGCCTCGGCGATCCACTTATAGTACCAATCGTCGGATCGATCGATGCCGCCGTGATAGTTCACAAGGACATGGGTCGCACCAAGATCCCACAACAGCTGACCGCGCCAGCTACCGCGCCGTGACTGGCCCCAGTTTTGCCCGGTGTTGTCGTTGACGAAAAAGCCCTTCAATTGCCGTTCAACTGATACCGAAACACGCCCAGAGAGGTTCTCGCCAAGCGGTCCGTTGACGTAGCCCTCCGCACCGAACAGATCCCACTGCCCGGCGGTGATCGACGTGCCGGCATCAAAGGTCGAAGTGGGCTTGTTGGTAATGAAATTCACCGCGCCCGCGGTCGTATTACGGCCATAGAGGGTGCCCTGCGGGCCTTTGAGCACTTCAACGCGTTGCATGTCCATCGTCTGGAACGAAAGCTCCGCATTGTTCACCAAGTAGACCTCATCAACGTACACGCCAACTGGCTGTGTACCGTTGGTCGCAAAGTCGTTGAGCCCGATACCCCGAAGCGCGAATATCGGCGAAGTGTTGCCGACCGCGTTCTTGGTGGTGAGATTGGGCGTCACGTTTGCCAGGTCGACCGGCTGGACCACGCCGGCCTCAGCGAGTGCTGCGCCGCTGAAGGCGTCCACCGCCACTGGCACGTCCTGCAAATTCTGGGTCCGCTTCTGCGCCGTGACGACGATCTCCTGAAGAGTCTCCTCGGCCAGGGTCATACCCGGCATCGCGACGGCAACGGCGATGGCGATGGCGGGCGAGATCGAGCGAATCCGCTGTGAATGTCTCATATTGGCTCCCTAGGGCGCGGCGCATATCCCGCCTTTTGATTTTGGGGTTAACTGGGTTAACCTCTTTTGGGAAAATAGCTAAGTTAGGTGCGAAATGCAACCACAGTGCGCGGTTGTTCCGCGGTGGCAAACCTGACAGAGTTTGGCAATTGTCCCTTTTCCACCAAAAACTGCTGGAGTGCACCGATGGCGGCGAAGAAGAAGCGACGCGGGGTTGATACGCCGACGCGTGAGCGAATCCTCGATGAAGTGGAGCGTCTAATCGTTCGCAAAGGCGTATACGGATTTATACTTCGTGACGTCGCGGAGCGCCTCGGCCTGCAAGTGCCGGCCATTTACAAGCACTTTACCGGCCGAGACGATGTGCTGATCGAATTATCTCGGCGATTTATCGATGGCCTTTCGCGCCAATTCGCGCCAGTACAGCGGGCCGACGCGGACCCAGCAGTCGTGCTGAGGTCTCGGCTGGACGAGCTTGTCGACTTTCATTTGCACAATCCAGCGTACGTTCGATTGTCGTTAATTGATTTCGCGACTCCGGAGGGCGGTATGGAATATTTGACCCTTGCCTCAGGCGGTCCGCTGCACGAAAATCTGCACTCCGGGCCGTTGGCGATCATGCACCGGAATCTGGCCGCGTTACTTGATGCTGGTCGTGCTGCACATCAGTTCCGCTCCGTCGTGCATCTCGATTTCTACCGCGTAGTGAAATCCGTACTGCTGATCCGGCTCGTCTTCCCGGATGACGCTCTGCTAACGGGCAAGCCAACTGCAGCGCAAGTGGCGGAGGTCAAGACTAATTTGTGGGATATGGCCTTTCGATACCTGTCGCCGGAAATATGTAAGACATCCAAGCGTACACCGCAGCATCGCTAAACTCGCTGATGAGTCGTTAAATAAACAGTTCCGTACCCACCGATCGATGGAATTTGTCGATCAACGGATTTTGGTTTCGAACCGCAAGTTTCCTCGGATTGTTCTCAAGGCTTCCCTCTCGACTCAGCCAACAGTGCCTGGACCCCGAGGCGGCTGAGCACGCGTTTGGCATCCTACGCTCGCAGTGGGCAGATTCTTGGCCCGCTCTGAGCGGCCGAGAAGCTTAAGAGAACCTCACGGCATCGACTCAGCTGAAAGTAGCACTCAGCTTCTCGATCATCCGCTTGCTGTGCATTCCGGATCGCACCTGCCGCCCGCCACCATTACCTGCGGAAATTATTCTGCCTAAACTGGATGCACCGCTGAGGCGATCGAATAGCACAGGCCGACCGCGAATTCCGCGAGATTGCGTCCTCGCAGGCGCGTTCATTTGCAAGATCTGTGCTCATGACACAAATCACGTAGGGCGCGGCAGCGACGCCTCGATCACCTTGCCTCGATAGATCTCTTCAAGGCAGGGTCTTTATCTTGCGCCGCGTGGAGAAATTCTCCCGACCCAGAGTGGCTCAAAACGCCAATTGCCCTCAGTCCACCCTTTCAGCTAATTCGGATTGCAGCTGCTTTCTCCGATCCGCCGGGCGCTCTCGAGGCCGTGTCTATTCATTGAGGCTGCAGATGGGGAATTGCCTTCTGACTCAGAACAAAGTCCACGGCCATCTGAGCGTGGAGACGCGTGGAATCGAAGATCGGCACTCGCAAGTCACGCTGACCGATGATAAGTGGAAACTCCGTGCATCCAAGGATGACGCCCTGAACCCCTTGGGCCTCCAACTCTTCGATCTGCCGCAGCACATAGCGTTTGGTTTCAGGCTTGAAAATGCCCATGCCAAGCTCTTTTTGAATTATGCGCTGCAGTTCTTGTCTGACGGCCGCAGAGTGGGGAACGATCACTTCGATCTGATAGTGTTCACGCAACCAATTCTGCATGAAGCCATCCTCCATGGTGTATGTCGTACCGATCAGACCGACATGGTTGAACCCTTTTTTCTGAATAGCCATGCCGGTCGCGTCGCCAATATGCAGAATTGGAATTCCGATCTTGCGCGAAACATCGGCGTAGACCTTGTGCGGCGTGTTGGCGGCAAAGAGCACGGCTTGCGCTCCGATCGATTGTAGTTTCAGCGCCGCATTAACGTAAGTATCGGTAATCTCACTCCAGCGATTCTGAACCTGCAGCACATGAATCTGTTGCTGATTCAGGTTATAGAGAAGCAAAGGCGGATTGGTCTCGTTTCCGTAACGATCGTTGATTGCTTGGTTGATGTATCGGTAGTACTCGACCGTGGAGTGCCAAGAGGTTCCTCCGATGAGGCCCAGCGGCCTCAGCTGCGAGGCAGGCGGGAGTTCGCCTGCGAAATCGCCAACAAGAGGACAGGTCGTCAACCAGATGACTGAAAGGCATTTAAGAAGGGCTCGCATAACTATCCTTGCGGAGGCTGGCGCCTACGCCAGTTTGCGCGTTAGCCGCCGGCGGGCTTCCAATCCGAGACAGAGCCGAAATCCTGCGCTCAATTATGGATGACAAAATATTTCGGACTCGCAACCTCGCTAATCCGTTGATGCGGCGGACTCTCACAACCCACTCCTTGCCGGTCTCCGGCGCACACATGCTTGATTCGGTTCGAGGCGAATTACGGCACTAACGAGGGCATGCCAGGCACCGCAACGCTCAACTTCAACAGGGGGTTGGCAGATGTCCTCGCAGTTTTGCCCGCGGGTGATTAGGGATCGAGCGTCGCGAGCCGCGCGAGCGCCGCATCACGGGCCTGCGCATCGTCGAACTCAATCACGATCTTGCCGGTGCCGTTGACGCGCTGATGCAGCTCAACGCGCACGCCATACGCGCGCATCACCTCGCTGATCACGGTGAGCGTCGGAGGCTCCCCCCGCGCGCGCGCGTTGGGTGTCCGCGTGGCTTCACGCACATGAGTCTCGGTCTCGCGCACGCTCCAATGACGCGTCGCGATGAGCTGCGCGATCCGAACCCGCTCCGAATCGTCCGCTAGACCGAGCAAGGCGCGCGCATGCCCCATGCTGATCGCCCGCGTCTCCATCATCGTGGTGACCTCGGCGGGCAGCTCGAGAAGGCGCAACAAGTTACTGACCGACGCGCGCGAGCGGCCAACGGCGTGCGCGACTTGCTCGTGCGTGAGCGCGAACTCCTCGGTCAAGCGCTTGAAAGCACGGGCCTCGTCCGCCGGACTGAGTTCCTCACGCTGGATGTTCTCGATCAGAGAGATCGCCAGTGCTTCTTGATCGCTGAAATCGCGAATAATCGCCGGGACATCGGTAAGTCCCGCGATCTGCGCAGCCCTGAAGCGACGCTCGCCCGCCACCACTTCGAACTGATGCGGGAAGCCAGGTACCGGCCGTACGATGAGAGGCTGGATGAGGCCGCTGGACTTGATCGAGGCGACCAGTTCCTCGAGAAGCTCGGGGTTCAGCTCGCTGCGCGCCGGCTGAAGACCTGCCCGAATCGCCTTGATCGGGATGTAGCCGGAACCTTGCCGATAGAGTCGCCGGGGATGCGCGCTCAGGAACGCCTGCAACTCGCTCATTCCATCCGCACTTGAGCCCATGCCCTAAGCCTACCTCAATCTCGCTCGCATCGCATCCTCATCAGAAGATGAGCACTGACTTGGACTATGCTTGCGCCAACGTCGGCTGCATGGCTAAGGGGCGAAATGAACCCGATCTCCACTGGGCTAAATATGTTTGCCTGGCTTTTCCTTCGGCTACCGCTCGGTTTTTCGTTGCCCTTCACCGCGATGTCGCTCGGTTGGATGTTCGGTGGATTCCGACTGGCAAACGAACATCTGGCCGCACCGGTAGCCGCCGCTGTCGCTTCCTTTATTGAATCGCACGTGCCGGGGCCCATTGCTGCTGTGCTGATCAGCGATCTCGAGCCGTTTGTGCACGCCTTAGTGACGATTGTTTTGTTCGCTCTCGGATTCATCGCGGCCTACAACGTGTCCGCCTTCATTAACTGGATCCTGGTGATATTGAACCTCAAACCCGTGTCCAATCCCGAGGGGCTGCCGCAGACGGCGAACGGAGCCGATGACGCGCAGAGCCCCTTCAAGAACATAAAACAAATAGGCATTGTGCTCGCCGGCGGCGGAGCCAAGGGTGCGTACCAGGCCGGTGCCATGAAGGCGATCTATCGCTTCTTGGCAAAACACGGCGCCCTCACCAAAGTGCAGGTGATATCGAGCACGTCCATAGGCTCTTGGAATGCCTTGTTCTGGCTTGCCAATCTGATCAAGCCCGAGAAAGACTGGGCCGAACGCAGCGTTCATGAGCGCTGGTGGCGCTCGATCAGCGCCAAGTCTCTTACTGCCCCCTCCTGGTACGTGCCGTTTTTCCGTAATGCGTTCCTTTCCTCGTTCCCGTGGCAACAAAGCTTTGACCGCCTGTTCGGCCGCCCGGAGGTCAGGCAACAATTGCTGGATTCTACAATTCATTTCTATTTGACACGTTCCGATGTACGAACCGCCCAGTTGGACTGTGCGACGAACAATCCCAATCCGCCAAAAATACCGCGCGTGACCTACGAGTACTTGGATCCCCACGGCGATCAGGGCAAATTTCTTGAGGGTGTTAAGGCAGGCGTTTTCGCCTCCATGGATCTGCCGCCGCTATTTCCTTACGCGCACCGCAACGACCGATACTTCGAAGACGGCGGTGTCATCGATAATTTACCCATTAGTTTTCCCGCCGCCGAAGGGTGCGACCTGATCTTCATCCTGCCGCTCAACTCTAATTTCGAGCAGCCGCCAAACCAGAGATCCGTTCTAGCAAGGCTGTTGCGCGTCATGGATGTTCGCCAGGGTGCGTTGGAGCGCAGCGGCTTCAAGATGCTATATCTTTACAATGAACTGGCGGCTTTACGCCGGCAGCTCGCCTGCGCTGCACCTGAGGTACTCGCCGCGGCATCCGTGCACGAGGAAATGCAGCACGCCAACGCACCCCTTAACTTCGCGCTCCACCGGCGCAATGAACTCATCAATGTTTTCGCCATCTGCCCGCTCAGAGAATTTGTTGAAGAGACTCTCGACACCCGGGAATTGTGGAAGCACGAGGAAGCCGGAATCGCTTTTGAGGTCATGGCGAACGCCACTGCGAGTGTTTTACCCGACTTTAAATTTGACGGACAGGATGCGGTTCGAGTGGCGCTCGTGAGCCGTGGGGGCAATATTACCTGGGACGAGAAGTTTTAGTCGGCGCAGGGTCTGGAAGGCGCTTAGATACGTTTCATCTGCCCCGATTCAGCGATCTCGTCTCCTCGCGTCCGAACTCAAAAACGACTCAGCATCTGCCCGGAATTTCTTGTAAGTCGACTTACGTACGCCCCGCGCCCGTTAACTAGCCGCAGTGCACTTGAACTATCCAGCCGCACGATTATCTCCATCCCACCTCGCATTAGCGCCTTGCCTGCTGAGGGACCTTGCGAACCTTCGAAATGTCGTAACCCTGGGCCTGCAGCAAGGCCAGCAACTCGGCGTAATCCGCATCCGAAATTGACGGCGTGCGCGCCATGATCCAGGCGTAGTCGCGCTTGTCGCGTCCGATGACTGTGCGCTGATAATCCGGCGACACCGAGAGGATTCGGTAATCGGCTTTGATCGGCCACACGAACCGCATTCCCCACACGGCGTTGGACTCATGGTCGAATACGAACCCTCGCGGCTTGTAGCGGCGGGTCTTGCCGTCGAAGCCGCCCTTGTGGAAGGTAAACGTCGTATCAATGGTACCGTCATCGTCGAGCCTATAGGACTCCACCGCATCGTACGCATCGCGTTCTATGAGGGTCGGAATGTTTCCGATAACGTACCAGTCGCCCATGAAGCGCGGCAGATCCACGTGCGACGCCGTTTGCACAGGGTTTTTCGCGGTAGCTTGGCTGGCGGCAAGCAACGCAGTGCCGGCCATGAGCGCAGCCGCGGCCCAAGCCGATGATCGAAGGTTCTTAACCATGTATATCCTCTACTTTAAGTTGCAGGGTGCGAGCGGCGCTCGCAGAGCCTCTTGGTACGCTTGACGATCGCTTTGCGTGCGATCGGCGAGATGAAATGTGATTTGCGCCTGCATGTTCGAGTGCGACGCGTCGCGCAAGTCCGAGAGGCCTTCGTAATGCACCAGCACGTGCTCGACCGCGTCGTAATAAACGTCGATTCCCGGCAACAACCAGCCCCAGATCCCTGAGAGCTCCAGCCGAAACACCTCGACCGGCTCCCCGTCAAGCCGATCGGAGCGCAGGTGCTGTATTTGAAAGCGATAGTTGTCCAGTCGGCTGGGGATCAGAAAACGCATCCCCACCGACTTCTCGGTCATCAACCGTTGCCAGTTGGCTCTCACGAACTCATCGAAACCTGCATCAGTCACCAACCCGGAAGCGGGGGCAAAGACCCGCGACCGCTCGCGCTGCCTCTCATCGCCTTGGAAGAAAACCGCACGGCCGTTCGATTCGCTGCGCACCCCTTCGCGCAGGCCATTCGATGCGTCTTCCAACGAGAAATCCGGTGCCAACGAGTCGACATAGTGAACCGTCTTGCGCGCGAAGCTCGAACCATCGCTGCAGGTATAGAGCACCACTCGATCCGCGGGATGTCCGGCTTCATAGGCGAGTACGTGGCGCTCGCCATACAGGAACTTCGAAGAATGAGGGGCGGTCGCGGTGCCTGAATAGCGCAGAAATGTCGCGTCGGCCGAGGCGTTTGCGATCGCCGGCGCCGTGCAACAGCCAAAAAAAATGACCGCCCAGGCAACGTGTGCGTTCATTGGCATACACACCCATTCGGTGGTGCCCTGATATCGGATGCACTGCTTGCCGATCGTCAAAAGCCCGCTGAGCCTCAGGAGTCAATGGGGGGACTCGCGCACGCCAGGGAGGCGCCAGGTGCGGCGCCGCGGGCGCACAGCCTTAAGTATCGCGCCTCTTACTTTAGGAACTCTGACATGGACGGCGCCGCGGCGGCCGCAGCGGGAGGATTGGGCAAACCCAGCGTGTCCATCACGGTGCGCAGCATGCTTTGGTGCTGATAGAGGGTGCTCGATGCCTGCGTGAAGCCCACCTTGGCGTTCGGGCCCCAGAAAATGGCAGGAATGTGACCGCCGCCGTTAGCCAAGTCCAGCGTGTCGGACTCATCAAACGCCACGATCAAAACGCCGTCGCCGCCCGATTGGAAAGCCGGAGAGTTGGACAACGGTGTGACGACGTTGATTTGCAGCCAAGAGTCTGCCTGCTGGGCCGTTCCATTGTGCGCGTCATCATTGACATCGGGAACGATGAAGGAGAATTCCGGCAGTGTGCCGTTCGCCACGTCGGTAGCGAACTGCGCGAAGGGCCAAATGGTTTGATTTGCGACCGTCGGGTTATTGACAATGTCCGAGAGCATGGCAAAGGGATTGTGGCGAATGAGGTAGGTTCCCGTGTTCCCGCCCACATAGCCTTGCGTAATCCCTTCTGCATAGATTCTGAATGGAATGCCGGCCGACAGCATGCGCCGCGCCAAATTGTCGACGTTCCAGACCTGCGTGGAACTATCATCGATCGTCAACAGCTGTCCCGTGCTCAGCATGAAATAGTTACCGATCGATGGATGCGCATTCGCGTAATAATTCGTCGCCAATGCACCCTTGCTGATCAAATTATTCAGATTTGGCCAGTTGCCGTTGCCCACTACGCTTGCATAGCCCGAGTTTTCTTCCATCACCATGACGATATGTCGGCTCTGAGCAGGCGGCGCCGCCGATTGAACCGTCACAGTCGCGTGGCCTGAATGCGCCGTATCCTGCACACTGACCGCCGTGATGGTGGCCGCACCCGTCGTTGCGGGCGCAGTGAAGAGCCCGGTTGCGTCGATGGCGCCCACATTCGAAGACCACGTCACCGCCGAACTAAAGCTGCCTGTGCCGGTTACGCTTGCGGTGCACTGCGAGGTTGCGTTCGGCGCAACCGTGGAAGGAGTGCACGCCGCCGAAACGGCAGAGATGGTTGAGGACAGTAGGTTGCTCACAGTGTTGGCCGTGCCGCCGCCGCAGCCGGTGAGCGCGATCAAACAGAGGGACATTCCTAAAGCACGTAGGGTTCGCTTCCAGCCCGTTTCGGTGAGATCGGTGGCCATGGAGATATATTATCACCGCCAAAAGAACCCTTCCCGCTGCTCTACCCGCACGCCACCGCGCGGGTGTAGCCTTACCCGTTCCCAACTTAGCGCTCTGGTAAATTTTGCACGAGCGCGAGACTTAAGGTGCAACGTGATCCAAATGCGCTATGTGATGATGTTCGTGTCGGATATGCCGGCCGCCGTCGCGTTCTATCAGGACGCCTTGGGCTTGCCACTGCGATTCGCTCGCCTGGCTGGACTGAGTTCGACACGGGGACGAGCACGCTCGCGCTACACCCGGCTTCGCCCGAGCATGCGCACGGAACCATGCAGCTTGGATTCGCCGTCGACGATCTTCATGCGTTCGCCGCGTCCATGAAGGCGAACGGCTTCAAATTTACTCGAGATCCGGCACCCGAACACGGCACATTGTTGGCTCGATTTCGAGACGCCGCCGGCGTCGAGTACTCAGTCTCCGGAACGCTTCCACATTGAGGCACCCTTAGGATCTCCTTGTTTGGCCGTACTACGTGGATGGTCTAGCTCGGCTGCCACATTGTGACGATTGCGCCGCCGGCAATGATCAAAGCGCCTCCCAAGAGGATTGGCAGCGTTGGGGACGCCCGGAATACAAGCCAGTTAATCACTTGCCAGACCAGGAACAGAGTTCCAATGTAGAGGCCGACCACCCGGCCAAATTCGAGCGGCGCTAGATTCAAAAAAGTGCCATAGCCGAACAATAGCGCAGCGCCCAATACAAACAGGCCTACGCGAGTCAGACCGGCATGACCGTATATTCCCATCCGGATCATGGCGTCTCCGCTGACCTCGAGGATTGTCGCAATCACCAGCAAAATCAGCGGGTGAATCTGTGAAATGAAATTCAACATTCATGTTCCTGTTTAAATGTGAGGGCGAGCGATTTAAAACTTTGGTCATTCCCCTAAAAGCGCGTACTCAAGGACTTGCGCCGAAAACAGCCGAGTGAACATCGCCTGCGCGCATTCGCCTCGGAGCTACGCGCGCAGCCTCGCCGTCATGCAATAAAAAGCTTTTAGAATATCCGGTACACAGTGCGACACAGCGACTCTAGCTCCGAGCGCTTGAAGCAGCATGGAAGTACTAAATGGGATCGAGAGCACGCAGGCTATGCGGTCTTAGCTTCTATTTATTGTAGAAATTTCAAACTTGATGCGCCGCTGCGATAGCGAGGCATAGAATACGGTGCGCGCCATGACGCGCCTTGCGTACCGGCTTCTTCTGTGGGACGTGTAGCGCATTGATACTAATCAATTTTCGGACACCCGAGCGTTTCTTCGATCCCAGAATCGACAACTGGTGTCCCGCGGGCCACTAGGAAAAAAACAGGCTATCCAAACGAGCCAGCAACCGAGTGGACATCGTCCAACTCCCAGCGCGTCACCCGCTGGCCAGCGGTCGAGGGTAAACTTGGCGCTTGGCGTACGCGCCCCTGCACTTATCGGAGAAATGTTCATTGGCTGAGCCTTGGTGTGTCCTTCTGGCAAGTCGAGAAGACCCGCAGCGACTGCACATGTCAGCGCAAGAATGCGGAACTGTCCAAGATCAGTCGTCGCTCAACAAGCGCGATCCATTGAACGCCACGCTGCGGCGTGCAGCGACCGTGACCTCGCCCGACCGGATCGCCGCGGTCATCGCAGCCCCCGTGCAGGAGTGGCGGCGGAGTTCCTTCAAAGAACTGGGTTTTTCCAATCTGTTCGTTCAGCCCAAGCATCAAGGAACGGGTTACGAAGTGTTACTCGCGCTATTGCTGCTCGAAAATCGCATCTCTTCCTCGACGCCGGTATTATTTCTTCCCGCAGACCACATCGTCAACGATGAAGAAGTGATGACCAACTCTCTTTTGACGATGGCCGAATGGATCGCTGAAGAGCCGGAGTCGGTATATCTGCTGGGTGCCGTGCCGCAAGGACCCCATGATGAATTGGGCTATATCGTTCCTTGGCACGATGCCATACTCATGCCGACCAGCGTTTACGAATTTGTCGAGAGGCCCGACATACGTCAAGCGCGCAAGCTAATCAATGCCGGCGGCTTGTGGAACACATTTATATTCGGCGGCACGGTTGCCTCTTTGACCCAGTTATTTCGCCCGAGATTTGATGCGACAATTGCAGCTCTTCGCGCAGCGCTGCGATCTGAGGATCTCGATCTTCATCTTGAGCACGAGTACGACCGATTGTCCTGCGTCGATTTTTCGCAGGATCTGCTCGCCAAACAGACCGACAACCTCAAGGTGCTGCGGCTGTTGCGCTGCGGGTGGTGGCCGTTGAAATCACCGACGCTCAATACGCATCTTCGTGCATCGGATTCGCGGCCCGATACCGGCAGCAGCGAGGGCTAACAGCCTTTCGTTAGGGTGAGGGATACACTTTTGAGAGGACAATTGGCCCGGGCCTATTCCGTCCGCGTCGGCGCTCCCGTGCTTAATTCCGACCGGTAGATGACGCCGCCCTTCATCACGAAGCCAACCTGCTCGGTCACCTTGATGTTGTTGAGCGGGTTGCCCGGCACGGCAACCAGATCAGCGAGCTTTCCCGCCTCGACCGTTCCCACCCGGTCCTGCCAATGAATAATCTCTGAATTGATGCGCGTCGCCGACACTAAGGAAGCCATCGGTTTCTCGCCCAACGCCACGCGTGTGCGAAACTCGCGTGCGTTGAGTCCGTGGGGGATGACCGGTGCATCGGTCGCCAATCCTATTGGCAAGCCGGCGGCCAAAGCGCGTCGAAATGCCGCTTCGGCCATGGCGCGAAGCTGCCGCATCCGCTCCATCTCAGCGGGCGGTATCACGGTCGGCCGATTTTCATCGAGGTTCGCCGCCATCAGCGCGAGAGTCGGCACGTAGTAGGTGTTGGGGTGCGTCTTTAGCAGCGCAATCGCCTCGTCGTCGAGGCCCGAGCCATGGTCGATCGTGTGCACGCCTGCGCGGATGGCAGCCTTGATGCCCTCCGTGCCGTGCGCATGCGCCGCCACGTCGCGGCCCCAACGCTGTGCTTCAACGACGGCGGCACGCATTTCCTCGTCAGAATACTGCTGCGCGCCTGGCATGATGCCCTTGGAGAGCACCGCGCCTGTCGCTAAGATCTTGATGAAGTCCGCGCCATTCTTAAAATTGGTGCGCACCGCCTTGACGATTTCGACCGGGCCGTCGGCGAGGTTATGAACCAGAGGGACCTGGACGTAGGGTGAGAATTGCAGAGCATCGCCGGCACCGCCTGTCGATGACACGTAAGCGCCCGCAACCAACATGCGCGGTCCCGGGACGGCTCCGGCATCGATCGCATTGCGTAGAGCCACATCGGTGTACGGCCAGTCGGGACCCATGTCGCGAACCGTCGTGAAACCGGCCAGCAGTGTCACCAGCGCCCAATGCGCTCCCCACAGCGCATCTTCGGGCGGCGTCGTTTTGACCAAGGCGTCTTCCCAATGAACATCGCTGCGGCCGGTGAGATGCGTATGCAAGTCTATGAAGCCCGGAAGGAGCGTCGAGTCGCCGAGATTGATCAGCCGCGCACCGTGTGGTACGGGCAGAGACGAAGCGATCGCCGTAATCTTGTCGCCGTCGACTCGAACCATCGCCGGCGCCATCGGTTCTCCGCCACGACCATCGATGAGACGCGCCGCGCGAATGATAACGGGGGTGGACTTCTGCTCCTGTGCCAGAGACTGCGCCACGGCAGGAATCGCCGTCGGCTCTAGCGCCAAGAGGATCACTGAAATTCTTGCGATGGATACTGAGTGTTGTAACAGCGAAGACAGCACCCATCGCGAGAAACGGCACACGATAAAACGTTTCATGGTTGTCCCTAGGTTGGCGGATTTGCGGCTGCTGCGGGCTCGGCTGCAGTGTAGTCGGATTTCCACCGGCCCGCGCTTGTAGGGAACACGGCTCCGTCAGCCACGAACTGGATCTGCCTCCGACGGGTCCGAGCCGCTGCGAATGGTCGATCGGACTGCTGTGCATATCCCGGGTGGTTCCATGGAAAACCTCGCTTCGTCAGTTGCCAGGTGAGTAATGCGCGTGGTGAAGGCCGCGGGCTTCAGTAGCTGGGCTCTCTGGACAGACGGGAATTGCAAGGTAGGGTTGCCGTACGGCTGCTCTACCCACAGTTCTGCTCATGAGACTCATCGAGCAGCTCATGCAGCCTAGCGCGCAAGTAATCACCTTCAGGGACGCTGTACCCATGCCTTAACCGCGCCTCGACTTGACTAATCCCTAGCTCGATTTCCGCGCAAAGGCTACCCCCGCGTGAATCCAGCCCGCGCGACATTGCGTCATTAGAGGCGTTAGTTATTTGACTGGGGCCGTTTACTGTGGATTCCGTGCTATTCGGCACCGCGTAGACTTTTGAGCGAAACGTATTCAATTGGCTCGTGTCGAATTCGCGCAATTTTGCGTGTTCCCCGCATCGTTGTTGCGAGTAGATCCGGACGCCGTCAGCTAAACACTCATACAAGTAAGTTTTCGGCGTCGGCGCCACGGCGTCGCCGAGTTGGACCCCTGCTTGAGCGGACGTCTTTGGGGGTTGCGTTTGCCGGCTGCGACTTTCCGAGTGTTCAGCCGCATGAGGAGAATGATATCCACGTACCACGCCAAACATTAATGCTGCGCAACAACCTACCACGGCCAATCCACCCAATAGCGGGACAATCCAGTGACGAATCAATTCGATTTCATGCCGAGATCGTCCGTTTACAGCAACTTCGAACTTACCCTACCCCATCGTTGGCTTCCAAAGATCTACTTCTCAGATCATCAAATTCAACTGAGTGAAATTCCACCCGCGCCTTACCGCATTTCGATTACTCAGCGCCGGAGAGTACAGAGGGAAAACTCATATTCCTCGGGCGGACTTAAGATAACGGCTTGCAGGTGAATTGACCTACTTAATCGATGCGGCGCGGCGGCGCGTTTTCTTGACTGGGATCACCGCATTCGGTACTGCTGCAGCCGGACCGGGTGTGACCGCCACGGGTGGAGGTGTCCCGACTCGAACTGCCATGGGGTAATTCACATATGTAAGGGTTATCCGCATCCAATCCGCAATCGATGCCAATTTGAGGAAACCCTCCAGATCCGCGAGGCGCTCTATCTCGGATGCCATGATGGCAAATTCAATGCTGCGATGCTCACTGATCGTGGTGGCGGGCAGCCAATCCGTCGGCCTGCGGGTGTGCGACCGGGTGGTGTGGACCACCTCGCGCTGACCAATGAGCCTGGATGCGAATTGCGAGGTGCCCCCGAGTTCGCTGGCAGAGCACCGCAGAATCACCGTGTTGCCGCAATTCTCGACGATCGTGTCCGCGGCAGCTTTGCCGTAGGTGCCCGAAACTTGCGAGATAGACTGAAATCCGAGGATGCAGCGACCGCCGAATTTGCGCAATCGCGCCAAGGCGTCCTTGAGTCCGTCGATCGCGCCGAGAGCGTCGAGTTCATCGATCACGAACCAGAGTCGTTGATCCCCTTCCAGGCGATCCATGGCTTCGAAAATCGCGATACGCATCCAAGCGGATATCATCGATCGAAGTGCGGCAATTTCCCCCGCCTTGTAGGGAAGGAATAGCACGCCGCCCTGCCCGCCGCTCTTTCTAGCCGTGCCATGGCGCACCCATTGACGCACCGAGAAGGGTGTTGCGCGCTGCGCAGTGATGTACCTAAGAGTACTGACGGCAGAGCTCGTCACCGAGCGCACCGATGCAAACATCTTGTCGTTTCCCTCCGCCAGGAATGGACCAGCCGCGGTGTTTTCCAGCAGCAGCCTCAACTCTGGCACGCTCGCCACCGTCAGCAAGCGATAGATCTCGCTATCATCCTTCACGCCATTCGCCATGGCTGCCTGCACAACCGCTATGAAAAACGTGCGCGCATAATCGTTCCAGCTTCGATCCGAGCCATCGCCATCCGGAATCAGCGAGCGGGCCAGCTGGTCAACGTCGTAGAGGTTTGCGACCTCGCTCAAAAGACCCCACTTCATCGAATCCGGCTCGAAGGGATTGAGAATGACATCGCCGCGATCGGCGTCATAAAAGTGCTTGAGATACCCCCCGTCCGGATCGGCAATGACCACGCGGTCGCCCCGAGCCAGCGCAGCGCTCAGAATTTCGCGAATCGCGGTGGACTTGCCGGTGCCCGTCGTGCCGACGAACTTAAAGTGCTTGGTTTCATCTTCCGCCGCAATCGGAATGCCGGCGAGCCGGATGGGGCGATTGCAGTCAGATACGTTTTGCCGCGTGCCAACCGAACTGCGGGCGCGCTCGAAGAGCGCCGCCGCATCGGCAACGACCGCGCCGCGGCGATACGAACTATCGGTGCGCCCGCTCGTGAGCGCCCGACCGCCCGCATAGCCGAGCACGACACAGACCGCTGCACCGAATAACAATTGAAAGTACCCATGACTATCCACTCCGAGGCTCTGTAGCAAGGGATTCGACACCGCGATAACAAGCGCTGCGATCAGGGCCATGGGCACCGCTAACAAGGGTGAGGAAAGGAATTTTGAAATAGGCGCTCGCGAATTAATGAGCGCCAAAAGCATGGGCAAAAACACCAGCAGGTAAGCCAACAGCAGGCCCGAAGTACCGTGAGTCGCTGCCAGTATCTTGGGAGACATGTGGGCTCCTTACATTTCAAACTCGTTGCCGCTACTCAGATCCTTATTTCTCAAAGCTTTTTTTCCTCATTGCGTCCCGATGCTCCGAATAGCGCCCGCCATCCACCCTCACCTGCGGTATACCCACACCCTGGATAGCGCGGCGACGCCTTGATCGAAAAGTTTTTGAAGTGGAGAAGTTATTGGTCATCGCGACGCCTTCCATGTCATGCAACGAAGTTTTTGTGCATTCTTGCGCAATCGCCCTGAGAGCTCAAGCGGGTGTTCATGCGCTTGGCTACTTCGCTTTGCTCACCCTGCAAGTGAGCGTCAACTTATCTAGCAGAGGACCTTAAAAGGGCCTTTGCTTGCCGCGACCAATTGGTTGCCCTTGTCATCAGTCAGCACTACCAAGTGCACCCCGCGCTTTCTTGCACGGATTGGATCCCGCCCCCCTTGGTGATCAACGAGTCCAACTTTCGTTGGCTCATGGTACTGGCGCCTGACGCCACTGAATCAAGCCATCTCGCCGCCCAAGTCTCGCTTGCAGCCACGGCGTTCGCTCTCGTTTTCGGCATTCATATCTCCCGCAGTCGAATCAATCTTCACAGGCTGGTCATGCGTATTTTGCACGGAATGGGCGAGCCTACAGCCGCCGCAAGGGAACTTGGGAGGTTCTGAACAAATCGGACTTACGACTTGAAGTGGCGCGCCCCGCGAACGCGCACTGAGAAGGCAAGCCTGGCCCAGTGAAGCAACGGACATGCACGAGGCCGCGCCCTTCGAGCACTTTGTCGGGATCCAAACCTTGCGAGGCCGCCATGCAGGCATCGCCTTGGAGCGTCGGGTGCAACGGTAAAGGTGGCAACCGAAATAAACAACGATCCGTGACGGTCTATTAATGCAGAACCCCGCAGTTTTGAGGAGATCACGTATGCGCTCTGTGACTATCGCCCTGCTAATGTTCGCTGCAGCAATTGCGGCGCCGGTATCTCGGTCCGCCGAAGTGCCTTATGACGCTGCGGCGTTTGCAACCGCGTTGAAATCAGGCGCCCCGATGGCTGTCGTCTTTCATGCCGACTGGTGCCCCACGTGCCGTGCCCAAGCGCCGATTCTGAAGGAGCTCAGCCTCGAACCTAAGTTCAAAGCAGTCACGGTGTTCATTGCTGACTTCGACAAGGAACTCACCCTTCGGCGGCAATTGCGAGTTACCAGACAGAGCACCATCGTCGTTTTCAACGCAGGGAAGGAGGTTAACCGCTCCACAGGAGAGACCCAGCGTGCAGATGTCGCCGCGGTTCTTTCCCCCATCGGCTCGGGTAGCTAACGATTGCCATGAGTTTCGGGATCGGCACGTACGGATTGGCGCTGCTGGCGGGAATTCTCTCCACGTTGTCACCCTGCGTACTTCCGTTGATTCCGGTACTCGTGGCCTCTGCGGGGGATGCCCACCGCGGCGGGGTTTGGGCCTTGGGCACAGGACTCGCCTTAACTTTCAGTCTGGTCGGAATCTTTATTGCCACGATTGGCGCCTCGCTCGGTCTTGATCCGGAGATATTTCGAGTGGCGGGTGCGTTTCTGCTCGCTCTCTTTGGTGTCCTTCTCCTTTCACAACCGTTGCAGGTGAGATTCGCTATCGCGACGGCGGGCGCGGGGCAGTTTGGCCATCATCTACTATCGAACGTAAAAATCGACGGCCTGACGGGGCAGTTTGCGGTTGGATCGTTGCTCGGCATCGTGTGGAGTCCATGCGTGGGGCCGACCCTGGGCGCAGCGACGACACTGGCGAGCCAAGGCCAGCATCTTGGCTCCATCGCACTCCTGATGTTTGTCTTTGGCGTGGGTGCCGCAACGCCGTTAGTGACGCTCGGATCACTGTCGCGAGCCACCTTGCAACGCATTCGCGGCAAGCTGCTTGTATCGGGGCAACGCGGCCGCCAGCTGATCGGCGTAGTGGTGCTGTGCGTGAGCATACTCATTTTGTCCAAGCTCGATAAGACGCTCGAACGCTGGCTGCTGGATCACGCGCCCGCCTGGCTTACTGCCGCCTCAGTGCGGTTCTGACAGCGAAGAGGCGAATTGGGCGGGTGATATCTGACCATCGGCCGCCAGCAAAGTCGTGGCCGGCCAATCGCAGTGCGGGCTGCGAGTTCAGGGTCGCTATCCGCATCCACGCTGACGATGACCATCGCCGCGCGAGTAACCCCCTGCCCGCGCTGATCCTGGTAGGTCGTCTCTCTTACATGACGTGACACCAAGGCACCACATGGCTTTCAAATCGAGCAGGAAGAGCTGATGGCGTCGCGCCGCCTCTCGAGCCCTGGGTGAACGCGAGTTCTTTTCGATAGTGGCTAAAGTTACTTTGCTATTCGTAGAGCCCCGACCGGATGCAGATACTGGTCCCCACGGACCTCATGGGGTCGATTAGCCACGGTTAAGAATCCAGGCTGCACGCGTGTCCTTATCGCCAATTCGCACCAAGCTTCGGTGGATGCCTGAGCTGATTCGGTGCATCAATCGATCGGTCACCAAAATCCATTGTGTTATCACGCGTTGAAGATCGGGGCCTCTAAAATTCTTTTTAATAAAGCCGTGTAGGCGTCTCCTCACGCTCTCTCGCGGCTGCGCAGAGCAGCTTCTTAAGGGCTTTTGTAGGACCATCTGTTTTTAATGCCACCGAGGAACCCATTCAAATGAAAACAACGACTCTATTGGCTGGTTTGCTGATTTTGGGATCTGCCGGCCCCATCATCTGTTATGCGGATCAAACCGATGCGGATCGCCACCATCCAGGAACCTTCATCAAAGATTCGGCTATCACCACCAAGATCAAAACCAAGCTGGCAGCGGACCACATCACCAGTGCAGCGAAGATTCACGTGGACACGGATAAAGACGGGGTGGTCTGGCTGACCGGGACAGCCCACACCCAGTCCGAAGTCGACCGCGCCGGTGAGATCGCGCGCGACACTGAACATGTGGTGTCGGTGAGAAATAATGTGACTGTTAAAAGGGACGATTGATTTTGACCTCGCGTATAGCAGCCGGTCGACGACCGGCTGCTTCGCTACCCCGCGTACGCGGTGCTTTGCGTCTCCGCTAGACTCAATTTAGCTTCACTCAGGGCGACCTCTCCGTAGGGGCACAGAGCGGGGGCGGTCGGAAATGTAGCCCCATCGTTAGGCATTGCTCAAAGGAAGTCGGAATTCCCCTAGACCTCGTGCCTCATTCAGTTTCCCTTTGCGATTTCGCTGGTGTTGACGGCATTCATTGCCTGAGGGCTCAACTTCCAAAAATAGTGGTTGACCTTGCTGCCTGGTAGTTCTTCGGACGATCCCGTCGCCCCACCACTCCCAATCAACGGAATGGCGAGGTAACCCCTCGCGCCAATCGGCGCGAGGGGTTTGATTCAAAACTTCGATGTCAGCTGTGCAAAGAAATAGCGGCCAACGACGTCGTACAACGTCGAGGTGCCAGTGTAGGTCGTCGCGGTCTGCGGCGGAATGGCGTCGGTGACGTTATTGATGCCTGCAGCGAGTTTGAGTTTCGGTGTCACCTGATATGTTCCGTACAGATCGAGGTAGGTTGCGCTCGAGACGCCATTGTCGTTAGTGAAATTAGTGGTGTACGTCACATCCACCTTCGAGGGACCGATATAGCGAACCTTGGCGCTCACCGAAATCGGGTCTGCAAGGAACGTCGTAGTTAAATTTAAACGCACCTTCGGCAGGGTAAAATCTCCAGCGCTTTGAATGACGTTATTGGGATTGGAGGCATCGACGATCGAATTGTTTTTCATCGTGTAAGAGCCCTGCAGTGAGAGCGACAATCCGTTCGAAACATGCAGAAGATGGGTTGGCAAGTCGAGGAAATAGGCCGCCGATGTGTCGATGCCCTCAGCCTGCAAAATGCCGATATTGAGCGGCTCCAGCAACACATTGGTAATGGCGGTCTGAACGTTGCCGCCCGCCGAGTTCGCGCCGCCGCGGGTCACCAGTGAACACAGCGCCGTGTTGAGGGTCGCCGCGTCGACACAGCCGTTGATCACCTGCTGCACGGGTAGCGTATTCACAGCGGAGGCGATATCGATTTGCCACCAGTCGATGGTCCAGGTGAAATGCGGCAGGAATCGCGGTGTGATCACGGTGCCCACCGTCCAGCTCTTGGCGGTTTCGGCGGTGAGCTGTGCGTTGCCGGTGGTCAGTTGCGCCCGCCCTTCCGCGGCAAGCGGGTCGACGTAATTTGCCGGCACGCCGAGCTTGGCGCAATTCGCGGCGCGGCTCGATGAGCCCGCATTGATATAAACCGCGCTGCAAGGGTCATAGTAGCTGCCGAATACGCTGGTGTTGCCGGGACTGAACAGCTCTGTGAGATTGGGCGCGCGCACACTGGTCGAGCGGGTCACGCGGAAGCGGATATCATCGATGGGGGCCCATTGCGCGGCGAGCTTCCACGCCGTAGTGTGCCCGATCGTGTTGTAGTCCGACTCGCGAATGGCCGCCTCCGCTTCGAGCACCTTGGCAAAGGGCAGATCCTTGAGCACGGGGACCACCGCTTCGAAGAACGCCTCTTTCACGTTGAAGTTGGCGTAGCTCGAAGGCGAGTACGTGTTGAACAAAAGCCCCTCGGTGCCCAGCCCATCCGCGATCACCGTCTGACTCTCCTTGCGGTACTCGATGCCTGCCGAGACTGCGAGCGGTCCGGCCGGCAGGTGCCACGCGGTGCCGGTCAACTGGGCACCGGCGACCTGCATGGTGTTGATGATCCGCGTCTGTGAGTTGTAGAGAAAATACTTGAGCGCTGCAGGCGTCGCCGTGTTCGCGCCAAAAAGATTGAGCGGCTTGCAACCCGCAGCTACGGCGGCCGGGTCCGCGCACGTGGGACCATTCGGCCCCGCGATCACGTCTATCGCCTGCAGATAGCGGCTCTTGATACGCTCGTTCTGGAACTGGCTGTCGTTGTTGTACCGGCCATAATCGTAAAAGGCCATCCACTTGAAGTCGGTACCGAAGCCCAACTTACCATCGAGGCGCGTCACGGAATCGAAGGTGTAGCGGTCGTTGACGCGGGTGAGTTGGTTCTGGTCGGTATCGGTTCGGCCCACCGAGAGCGAGGTCGTCCCATTTTGCTGCGCGAGTGCCAGGGCCTGCGGCGGAACGTATGGATTGTTCAGATTGATGGTAAGTCCATAGTCGAACGCCGGCTGCACCGGGAAATAGGTGTTCGTGTAAGAGTACTGGAAATCCTCGGACAGCTTGATGCCGGCGCCCACGTCGTAGCCGAAGTGAAGCTGCGAAGCGAGCACGGAGAATTGCGGCCGCAACAGCAGAAAATCCTCGTTATTGAACCCATCGCCCCCACCCACACCCAAATACGACAGCGGTCGGGATCCGTTCTGAACGGGCCGGAGAGTGTTGTCGGGATTCACGGTGTACTGCGTGTTGCCGATATAGAAAGCGGACCCGTAGGTGGTGTTCGGGAAGCGGCAGCCAAAATATTCTATGTTGGTGTATGGCTTCGAGGCGGAGACGTTGTTATTCGGGAAGTCGCAATTGTAGCTCTTGTCCCACGGTCGGCGTTCCGCATTGACGGATGCTTCGCGATTCCACGAGATGCCGAAGGTGAGTTCGCCCCGGTCTGATATGGGTTGACCGTACAGCGCGCTCACCCCTTCGGTTGAGTTATCGCCGCGGCTCGAGATGCCGGGACGGGCCGAGATTTCCAGGCCATCGGCATTGTGTTTCAGGATCACGTTGACCACGCCGCTCACGGCATCGGCGCCATACACTGACGATGCGCCGCCGGAGATGATTTCGATCCGCTCGATCATGTTCGCGGGGATCGTGCTCAAGTCCACAGCGGAGGAACTGCTGCCGCCCGATACCCGGCGCAGACCGTCCACCAATACCAACGTGCGGTTGGTGCCGAGCCCGCGCAGGTTCAGGAAGGTCGCGCCCGCGTCGGTGTTGTAGCCGGCCTGGTTGGTCGAAAGCGTATTGCCCACGCCGAATTGCGAAAACTGATTAAGAATGTCGCCGGCGTTGGTGAACCCGGTCTGCTCGATGGCCGCGGCGTTGATCACGGTGATCGGCATGGGCTGATCGAGCGCAGTGCGCGCGATGCGCGAGCCGGTCACCACTAGCTCATCGAGCGGCGATTCACTCTTGTTTTCAGAAGCCGTGTCGGTCCCCAGCAGCGCGGAACCCGCGTTGACTCGTTGGTTAGGTACGGCTTGGGCCTGCGCCAGGCGAAGAGGCTGCGGCACGCTCTCGTAACTCACGGCCGAGGTTTTGAGGTCGGAACCTGCATTTACGGTGGGGCTTCCCGCCCCTTGAGCGGGTGCATGGATCAGCATCGCCCCGCTCGAGTCGACGGTGACCTTGAGGGACGTGCCGCGCAGTAACTTCTGCAGCGCCTCGCGCGCCGATAGTATGCCGCTTACACCCGGCGTGCGCTGGTTGCTTACCTGCTCGGTTGTGTAGACGATCTCCGCGCCCGATTGCCGCGCGAGCGCGTCCAAGGCGATGACAAGGTCGCCCGGTGGTATGTTGATGGGCTTGGCCTCATCGGCCATGGCTAGCGAGCAGAACGCGACCGAGCAACCGAAAACGATGACGAAAAATCGTCCTAATAGCTTCCGCATGATTCATCCCTTGGTATGTAGGCTTGTTATATCCGCCTGCCTTTACCGGGACGAATCACAACTACAAATCCACCCCTACTAACTAAAATATCTTGGGGCGCGAAGTTAGCTCACTGGTGATGGAGCACGATCCCGCTCTCGTCAGACACAACCCGAATCGGCAACGCCTCGGCGAGAAGCCGGACGAAACCTGCGGCGTTGTCGGAGCGGAAGCGGCCGCCGACGCGCATGGAGCCGACCGCCGGATCGTCGATGACAATCTGACGCCTGTTGTAACGGTTGAGTTCCGCTACAGCGTCGCTTAAGCGGGTTTCATGAAACACAACGAACCCCTGCCGCCAACTCAGACGCTCTTCGACTTCGAGCAGCGCCTCATCTTGAACGAGCACACCAGCCGCCCCGGCTAGCGCGACACTGCCCTTCGACACCAGCGCGGCCGCGTGATGCGCTTCGGCGCGTTCGACCCGCACGCGCCCCTCGGTGACGACCACCCGCACGTGGTCGGCCTCACGCCGCACCGAGAATTTCGTGCCCACAGCAATCACACGCTCGTCGCCGATATGCACCACGAAGGGGCGGTTTAAGTCCTTTGCAACCTCGAAGAATGCCTCACCCTTATCAAGATCCACGCGCCTTTCCGTGACGCTTATGGCGACACGTATATCGGTGTCGGTGTTTAGCGTGATGGTAGAACCATCCTTCATGGGAACTTCTTTGATGCTCCCGATCGCCGTGCGATAGGACGCAGCCGGATGCGCGGTCACAAACAATGCGCCGACGATCAGCGCGATAATAATGGAGGCTGCAATCGCGATAAGCGGCAGGCGTCCCACCCGCGAGCTGCGAACACTCGTTTGCGCCGGCGGCGTAGCGGAGGAGTTTGCCCGCTGCGCGGCGACGCAAAGCTCCGCACCGTAGCCGGCAGCGGGGAGCCCCTTGAGGCGTCCGGATTCAGCCCACGCAGCCTCTAAACGAATGAATGCGACGCGGTGCGCCACGGACTCGGAGAGCCATGCACGGAGCGTGGCCTCGGCAGCACTGCTCCATTCCTCACGGTCGCGGCGAGCCAGCCAAGCCGCCGCAGCTTCTTCGATTTCTCTGTGAGATCTCATGATTTATCGCCATCGAACAACTTTGAATTCCGCCTTGCGCTCCTTCCTGCCCGTTGTCCGTATGTTATCCAACTGCATTCCCCGCTCCCCAAAAAACGCGTCGGCGAACCGGCGCATCGCCTTTGCAATTTGCTTCTCTACCCCCGCTTCGCAAATTCCGAGCTGAGCTGCAACTTCTCGCTGAGAGAGATTCTCGACGCGTCGTAACCAAACCACCTCGCGACACCGCGGTGGCAACTGCTCGAACACCCACGCGATAGTACGCAGATCCTCCTGTGCACTCGCGCAATGCTCCGGTGACATCTCATCTACCAAGACGTTCAGAGACTCCAAATCCGCCCTTGCCTCGATGGAGACCACACGACTACGCCGTATCTGATCGGCCATGAGATTGCGCGCCGTCGCAAACAGGAAGGACTTCGGAGCACGCGGGCGCTCCTGGGCCGCTGCCTCGTAAACCCGCATGTACACTTCCTGCCGAAAGTCCACGATGTCTTCGCGATGAGGCCAGCTGCGCGCGATGTAACGCTCGAGAGCATCCTCATAAATTAGGATCTCCCGCGAAAACCACGCGTCGAGTGCACTCGCCATGCTCATACCCTACCTCGGAGCCTCCATGATTGCAGTAGATTTATCTGGCGCCAACGAAATAGTTAACGAAACGGGTGTTCTAGGGGTGGAAAGTGGAGCGCCGTTCGTCTTAGTTCGAACAACTCAATTAAAAGGAAAGGCCATGCGTTGCTGCACGATTGCATTCGCTATTCTGGCGACAGCGCCCGCCCTCGGGGCAGCAGCCCCTCAAGCGGACGAACTCACCGCCACTGTCGCTCGGATGGCGCGGGTCGGCTCCTGTTTCTCGCCGAGTTTCTCCCCCGACGGCCAGCAGCTTGCCGCGGTTTGCGACATGAGCGGCACTCCGCAGGTGTGGATTACCCCGACGAAGGGCGGTTGGCCGACCCAAGTCACTGCGCTCGAGGATCCGGTCACTCGAGTCGAGTGGTCGCCCGACGGCAGCTGGCTCGCCATCTCGATAGCGCCGGGCGGCGGTATGAACACGCAAATTTACGTGGTGCATCCCGACGGCGGCGGGCTCAAGCGCTATAGCCAGGGCGGCAAGGACAACAATTGGTTGTCAGGCTGGACG
>JANYAD010000206.1 GCA_025355165.1 Gammaproteobacteria bacterium
AGCCGGGCCAAGAATCCGCCTACGCTCAAATGGAAGACCTGGTCTTCGAAGAGCGCACCGACGCTTTGCACTAGACGCCTGTGAGCAGCAATCTCGTTATCGTGGAATCGCCTGCCAAGGCGAAGACCATCAAGAAGTACCTCGGTAAGGATTTCGAGGTGCTTGCCTCGTACGGCCACGTGCGCGACCTCGTGCCCAAGGAAGGCGCCGTGGATACCGAGCACCACTTCGCCATGAAGTATCAAGTGGTCGAGCGCAATCAGAAGCACATCGATGCCATCTCGCGTGCCCTTAAAAAAGCCAAGGCCCTGTTCCTTGCGACCGACCCGGATCGTGAGGGCGAGGCCATTTCCTGGCACTTGTACGAGCTCCTGAAGGGCCAGGGCGAGCTCGATGGCAAGGACGTCAGCCGCGTCGTGTTCTACGAGATCACCAAGAACTCGGTGCGCGAGGCGATGGCGAGTCCGCGCGAGTTGTCCGTCGATTTGGTGAATGCGCAGCAGGCGCGGCGTGCCTTGGACTTTCTGGTGGGTTTCAATTTATCGCCTCTATTGTGGAAGAAAGTGCGGCCTGGATTGTCGGCCGGCCGGGTGCAAAGCCCGGCGCTGCGCATGATTTGCGAGCGCGAGGATGAGATCGCCGCCTTCGTCGCGCGCGAGTACTGGAGCATCGACTCCGAGTTGGAACACACCGAGCAGAAGTTCCCGGCCAAGCTGGTGGAGTTTAAGGGCGAGAAAGTCGAGCAGTTCAGTTTCACCACCGAAGCGCAAGCGCGGGCGGTGGAGCGCGCGCTCAATGAGGCTGCCCAGGGCGAGCTTACGGTCCTTACCGTGGATCGCAAGCAACGCAAGCGCAATCCCGCGCCGCCTTTCACCACCTCCACGCTGCAGCAGGAGGCGGCGCGCAAACTGGGTTTCAGCGCGCAAAAGACCATGCGTGTCGCACAGCAGCTCTATGAAGGGGTGGACATCGGGGAAGGCCAAGTTGGCCTCATCACTTACATGCGCACCGACTCGCTCAACCTCGCGCAGGAGGCGATTGGCCAGATCCGCGATGTGATCGTACAACTGTACGGCCAAGCCGGCCTTGCCGATGAGCCGCGAATTTTCAAGACCAAGTCCAAGAACGCGCAAGAAGCTCACGAGGCGATTCGCCCGACGGCGGCCGGCGTATTGCCGGCGGACATCGAGAATAAGCTCGAATCGGATCAGTTCAGACTGTATTCGCTGATCTGGAAGCGCACCGTCGCATGCCAGATGGCCCCTGCGATCTTCGACACCGTCACCGTCGAGATGCTCGCGGGCGGGAAAGATCGGGGCGGCGGTGAGTCCCACGAGCGCAGCGTGCTGCGCGCCAACGGCTCGACCTTGGTCAAGCCGGGATACATTTCCGTATATCAAGAAGGCTTGGACGATGCGGTCCTAGATGACTCGGATCACGTGCTGCCGCCCATGAAAGAGGGCGATCGGGTCAAGCTGGTCGGCGTCGTGCCTAGCCAGCATTTCACCGAGCCACCGCCGCGTTTTTCGGAAGCCTCGCTGGTTAAAGCGCTGGAGGAATATGGCATCGGCCGCCCCTCCACTTATGCCTCGATCATCTCCACGCTGCGCGACCGACAGTACGTGGACATCGAAAGCCGGCGCTTCACCGCCACGGACATCGGCAAGATCGTCAGCCGTTTCTTGACACAATATTTCACCACTTACGTGGACTATGACTTCACCGCCAAGATGGAGGACTCCCTCGATGCGGTGGCCAGCGGCGAGCAAGAGTGGGTACCGCTCTTGGAAAGATTTTGGAAGCCTTTCATCGATCTGGTGAATCACACCGAAACCTCGGTGAGCCGCGAGGAAGTCGCGCAAGCGCGCGACTTGGGGGTCGATCCGGCCAGCGGCAAGCCGATGAGCGTGCGGATGGGACGTTTCGGGCCCTTCGTACAGATAGGCACCAAAGACGATGACGACAAACCGCGCTTCGCGGGCCTGCGGCCCGGGCAAAAGATGGACCAGATTACCCACGAACAGGCGATGGAGCTGTTTAAGTTGCCCCGCAAGCTCGGCACCACGGCGGCGGGTGAAGAGATCACCACCAATGTCGGGCGCTTCGGTCCCTACGTGAAGTACGGCGCGAAATATGTCTCGCTCAAGACCGACGATCCCTATGAGATCACGCCCGAACGCGCGCTCGAGGTCATTCGTGAAAAGGAGATAGCGGACGCGAATCGATTGATTCTGGATTTCCCCGATGCCGGCATTCAGGTGCTCAATGGCCGCTATGGGCCCTACATCACCGACAAGGCGCGCAATGCTAAAATTCCGAAGGACAAGGAACCGAAGAGTTTGACGTTGGAAGAGTGCCAGGCGCTCCTGGCCGCCGCGCCGGAACGCGGCAAGTGGGGGCGCAAAGGCGGCAAATTCTCCAAGTTTGCGCCCAAGGGCGCTGCGAAGGACGGCAAGACGGCCAAAGAAAGCCCGTCGCTGCAGGGCGCGGCAGCGAAGTTGGCCAAGGGCGGCAAAAATGCGGCCGCGGTCCCGGTAAAGTTGGCCGCCAAGGGGAAGAAGGCCGCGGTCGATAAGCAGGCACCTGCGCCGGTTGCCAAGGCTCAATCCAAAGTCAAAAAGAAGTCCGCTAAAAAAAAGGCGTAACGGCCCGTGCCAACCCTTAAACCGGTCGATGCATCCGCCGTCAAGGGCTACCTGAACGAGCTTCAGGACCGCATCACGCAGGCGGTGGAAAAAACCGAGTCGGTGAAATTTCGCCGTGATGCTTGGCAGCGTGCCGAGGGCGGCGGCGGGGAGAGCCGCGTGTTAAGTGATGGCGGGGTGTTCGAACGCGCAGGCGTGTCTGTCTCGCACGTGTTCGGCGACAAGATGCCCCCCTCTGCCTCGGCCTCACGCCCCGAGATTGCGGGGGCGCCCTTCGAGGCGATGGGACTGTCCCTGGTGTTCCATCCGCGAAATCCGCATGCGCCGACGACGCATTGCAACGTGCGGTTCTTGGTGGCACGGCCGGTCGATGGTGCAGAAGTTTGGTGGTTCGGGGGCGGGTTCGATCTCACGCCCTACTATCCCTACGATGAGGACGTGCTTCACTGGCATCGAACGGCACGCGAGGCCTGCGCGCCGTTCGGCGCGCAACGCTATGAACGCTACAAAAGCTGGTGCGACCGGTATTTCTTCATGCCGCATCGGAATGAAACGCGCGGCGTCGGCGGATTGTTCTTCGATGATCTGAATGAGGGCGGATTCGAGCAATCCTTTGCTTTCCTGCGCAGCGTGGGCGACCACTTTCTGCCGGCATTCATGCCTATTCTGGAACGTCGCAAGCAACACCCTTACGGCGAGCGCGAGCGGCAGTTTCAACTTTACCGCCGCGGCCGATACGTGGAATTCAACTTGGTCTACGACCGCGGTACGCTATTCGGACTGCAATCTCGCGGCCGCACCGAGTCGATACTGATGTCGCTGCCGCCCCTGGTTCGCTGGGAATATGATTGGCACCCCGCTGCAGGTTCGCCCGAGGCGCGGCTGTACGAGGAGTTTCTTCGGCCCAGGGACTATCTGGCGGAACTCTAGAGCGCGCCGGGCGCGCCAATGTGCACCCGATCTATGGTGCAGGTGAGCGTCTCGGCACCCAGCGACAAATACACCTGGCCATCCGCCACCGTGAGCGCGAATTCCATGCGCCGCGCGAGCAAGCCGGTGAAGGCCGTCAGCCAATCGCGATCCACCGCGTACAGCTCCAAGGCCTCCGCACGGTAAATTTTCGCCGCACGCAGTCTTTGGCTCAGCTGCTGCGCGTCTTTGTGCGTGTACACGGCGACACGCGGCGCGAGCTTGGCAGCCCGGTGCAGGCGCGCCGGATCCGGCGCGCCCACATCGATCCACACGCGCAGTGCGCCGGTGAGATCGCGCACGGAAATTGCCGGCTGATCGGGATCGGAAAGTCCGGTTGAGAGACTGATGCCTTCGGTGTACTCGAGGCAGTAGGCCAACAGGCGCGTCAGCAAATGATCTTCCGTTTCGGATGGATGGCGTGCGAGGCGCAGCTCGAGCGGCGCATACACGCCGCGGTCCGAATCGGCGAGCTCTATTTTAAATGTGTATACGGTAGCGCCGAGCGCCATGGGTCACCTGGCCATATTCAGCTTGCCAGCGCGCGGGTCAACAAGCCGGCGGGAATTTCGCGGCAGCCGCTAGCATTCTGGCCGCACCAGAGGGGCGAGAAATCGCCGATGCCCAGGCTCTCAGCTTTTTTGCGTAAGCCTGCGAGCGCGTTGCCGGCCGAAGGAAATGCCGGCGCCGCCGCGTTCATCGGCCCGAGTTCCGCCATGAGCCGGTTGACGATGCCGCGCGCGGGCCGGCCGGAGAATAAGTTGGTCACCGCCGTATGCGCCGCACGGGGGCTCTTGAGCGCTGCACGATGTACCTCACTGGTGGTCGCCTCGGGGCACAGCAAGTAAACCGTGCCCAGCTGAACGGCGGCGGCGCCCAGCGACAAAGCGGCCGCCACGCTCTTCGCCTCCGCGATGCCCCCAGTAGCGATTACCGGTACGCGTGCGACGCGTACGATCTGCGGCAGCAAGGCCAGGGTGCCCACTTGAGTCGTCAAATCCTCGGACAAGAATAGGCCGCGATGGCCGCCGGCCTCGAACCCCTGCGCAATGATGGCATCCGCGCCGTGCCGCTCGAGCCACAGCGCCTCCGCAACCGTGGTTGCCGAAGCCCATATTGTCGAGCCCCATGCTTTTACGCGCTGCAAAAGATCACTCGACGGCAAGCCGAAGTGGAAGCTCACCACCGCGGGCCTGAACCCTTCCAATGCATCGGCCATGGCTGCGCTGAAGGGTTTGCGCAACGGGGCCGCGGCCGACTCGCTCGAATCGATTGCAAATTCTTGCAGGTAAGGAGCTAGCAGCGCGCGCCATGCCGCTTCTCTCGCAGCGTCGACAGTGGGGGGTTCGTGGCAAAAGAAATTCACGTTGAAAGGCTTGGTGGTCTGCGCGCGAATCCGCGACAGTTCGGCAACCATGGCATCGACACTCAGCAAGCCGCAGGGGAGCGATCCCAGGCCGCCCGCATTACACACCGCGACGGTCAACTCGCTGCCTTGCCAACCCGCCAATGGCGCCTGGACGATGGGCAACTCAAATCCGAGGATTTCTTGCAATCTCACTGATGCATCCTGGCGCCATGATAGCGGGTTGACAACCTTCAGTGGCCTGCGGTAATACCTCGCGGTGCCAGACGCCCCCCAGATCGATCCTCTTCATGTTTTAGTCGAGGACGAAAGCCAAGCCCTGAGCGCCGCGCTCATCGACTGCGAGGACGCTGCTTCTGTGGGTTTCATGCCCGCGCTGGCGAGCAAGAATGAACGCGTTGCGGCTGGAGGCCGCGGTGCACCCTCTCTGTGTTTGCGCCGCTGCCTGGCGGCGGCCACTCACCCACGATTTTCTGGCACGCTTTCGCCATGAATAGCGCAACGAGCATTGCAGGACATGTCTTGCGCTTCGATGAGAGCGGCCGACTGTTGCCCTGGACATCCTGGTCCGCGGCGCTCGACCGCGAGATGAATTTCTACCAGCAGTGTCCGTACGACCATGGATATCCGCGCTTCGTCTGTGAAACCTTTCTCGATGCCAGCTGGACGCCCAATGTCGAACGCACCGACATCATCCCCGCGACGCAAAACGGCATGGCTATTGTTTCGTATCTGAAATTCTATGGGATGCGCGGCGAGCGAGAGCCCGCCTGGCTCGCGACGGCACGCTGCATGGGCGATTATTTACTGAAAGAAGTGCGCACTCCGGATTCCGGCCACTATCCAGCATTCACGCGTTCCACCGGCAGGCGCGCACAGTTCCCGCAGACGGCGGATTGCGGTTCGCAGTCCGACAAGCCCTATGAAATTGAACCGGACAAGGGCGGCATCGCAGGTTTCGCACTGACTTTGTTGTTCGAAGCGACCGGGAACTCCAAATACTTGGCGCAAGCATTGCACAACGCCCGCGTGCTGGCTGCCAACCAGGGCGCGGGCGACGCCGTGCGCTCGCCGTGGCCGTTTCGCGTCGATTTTCGCACCGGCGAGGAGCGAGGTCCGGTGTCGGGCAACATGACGTACATCTTGCGGCTTTTCGACCTGTTGATTACGCATGGCTACGCCGAATTTGCGCAGCCGCGCGAATTACTCTGGCAGTGGATCAAGATGCACCAGATACCCAGCGCGGCAGCCGGCGGCGCGTTGTTCGCACAATTTTTCGAAGACCACGACACCCCCACCAACCGCACCTCCTGGGCGCCCTTGAACTTGGCGCGTTATCTGCTTGAAAAGCAGGACGCGATCGATCCGCAGTGGCGCGCCGATTGCAGCTTGCTGATTGATTTCGTGCGGTCGAATTTCACACACCGGGAGTTTGGCGTCGCTGTCTGCCATGAGCAGGATGAGGACAAGCAAGCGTGGGGCGGCGCGAATTCAACCTACGGCGCGGTGCTCGCCTTGTATGCGAAAGCGACCCAATCATCCGCCCTGGCGAGCGAAGCGCGCCAGGCGCTGAACTACACGTTGTACTCGATCGATGAGCGCGGCCGACCGCGCGATGTATTGCAAAATCCGCAGCCGGGGGGCTGGCAGGAAGATGCCCACACCGACGTGGTTCATAATTATGCGGATGCGCTGGGCGCCTTTCCGGAATGGGGAGATGCAGCCGGTGCGCGCGGCTGACCAATCAGACCGGCACTTTTAATATGCTTGCGATGAACGCAGCGGTCGCAGCGTCAATTTCGCCAAACCGCACGCCGGCGCGGAACCGTCCCTCGCCCATGATCACGCAATAGCAGACCTCCGCCGCGATATGGAAAGCCCTGCTCTCGCCGCACACCTCCAATTCCAAATCGATGAGGCATAGTTGCCCCGCCGCGAGTTCGAAGGGCAGCGTGATGCTCGCACCGGAGCGCGACAGGTCGACGGTGTGTGCCGGAAGCACCGCGATCCCGGGGGCCGTGACGCGCGCGTGAAGGGCGACGGATCTGCGCTCGTGGTTGCGGCGTTCGAGCGCGGCTCGCCGAATCAACTGCTCGGCATCGATGAGCTCTTCGGCATAGTATTCGTGCGCCTCGACCAGGCTTTCGGCGACAGTGTTCATCCCGGCCCATCCCGTTCGAGTGTGACGAGGGATGGTAGCCGATGGCGAGCCTTGCCGAGCGCGCCGATTGTGAACTGCGGCTCGATTCCGTCGGTTGCTGCTACAACATGTCAAATTGCGAATCGAAAATGTTCGGTTGCTCAAGCCCTCATCAGCCAACGGGCCATCGCCGCAAAGGCCGGCAAGGTAATCGTATCGTTCGCCGCGCTGGAAGCAACTGGGTGGGAGGCGAACCGTGCGATCACCAGCTCTGCCTGCGGCGCTATGTATAAGCGCTGGCCGTGGATGCCGCGCGCCTCGAATAGGTCGAGCGCATTGTGCGAGACCCACCACATGTTGCGGTAAGAATAACCGGGCAGCAGCGCGTACCCGGCGGCGGCGAACTTACCGGGGTCGGATCCGCGGCGTATGTCCGCGATGACTTCCGCAGCAATGACTTGCTTACCCTGCCAGGCCCCCTCGCATCGCATCAGCTCGCCGAAGCGGCATAAGTCGCGCAGACCGGCGCTCAACCCCGCGCCCCCCATCGCCACGCCGATGGGATCGACGGTGATATAGCCGTCCTCTTCACAACCGATTCGGGACCATATCCGCTCGCTCAGCATGTCGTGCAGCGCCATGCCGCTGACGCGTTTCATGACCCAGCACAGCACCTCGGTGTTGATGGTCTTGTAACAGAATGCCTCGCCGTGAGCTCCCTCCTTGCGCAGGGTGCGCAAGTACTCGTAAAAGTTGCCCGGTCCCGTGTAGTCGGGCCCACGCGGGCGCAGTCCCCCGGCCCTGCCGTAATCCCAGATGCTGGATGTCGCATCCGCGTAGAGCTCCGAGTATTGAACGCCGATTTGCATGTCCAGCACCTGACGCAGCGTGGCATCTTCATACGCGGTGCCGGCCATTTCCGGCAAGTAGTAGCCGATGGTCCGTGACTCATCCAGGGCGCGCTCATGAACCAGCGCCGCGGCGAGCGTGGCGGCGTAGGACTTCGTGATCGAGAAGCAGGCATGCTGGCGCTGTGCGCGCAGTGCGCCGAAATAGCGTTCATACACGAGGCGCCCGCGATGCAATACGACGACACCGTCTGTATAGGTCCGCTCGAGCGACTGCGCCCAATCAAGCCGGCGGCCGGCCAAGTCTTCGAAGGACAGTGCATCGATCGCCGATTCAACGGCGCGCGGCGCTTCGCCGAGATCGCTGCGCGCGCCGCTGCCGCGCCAAACGTTCGCGGTCGGCACGATTTCGCGCATGTGAGATAAGGTCCATCGATTCTGCGGGAACTCGAGAAAGCGATCATCCTGAAAGCGGATCTGCTTTTCCGGCGTAGGCGGCGAACCCTGCATCCAGCCCAGGGCGTTGGGATCGGAGGCGTGCGAATCCGGATATTCGACGCCGTCGATCTCGACTACTCCGCTTCGCATGCTGTTGTCCCGCAAACGCAACTGCCTTAAGCCTGGCACAATACGGCATGAATTACCGACATATCTATCACGCCGGGAATTTCGCCGACGTGGCGAAACATGTCGGACTGCTCTATTGCCTGCGGGCATTGAAACGCAAGGACGCCGGCTTCTTCGCGCTCGATACGCACAGCGGCCGCGCCTTTTATGACTTGCAAGCGCCCGAGGCGCAGAAATCGGGCGAAGGGGAGCGTGGCGTTCAGCGCCTCATCGTCCACGCGATCGGCAATAAATCGTTAGCGGACTATTTCACCGCCGTACGTGCGCGGCGCGGCAAACGGTTGCCGCGCTATCCGGGATCGCCGGCGTTGATCGCGCAGGAGTTGCGTTCACAGGACCGCGCCCTGTTCGTCGAGCTGCTGCCCGCCGAGGCACGCGCCGCGCAACGCGAGATCGAGTCGCAGGGACGGGTTAGAACCGAAATCGGCGATGGTTATGCCGCGCTCAAAGCCTTCCTGCCGCCCGAGGAGCGGCGCGGCCTCGTCATGATCGATCCACCGTACGAAAGCGTCGATGAGCTGAAAACGATGCTACAAGCCTTTGCCGAAGCATATCGGCGTTGGCCCAGCGCGATCTATTTGTTGTGGTACCCCATCCGCAGCGCCACCCAGCGCAGCCTGGTGCATGCGCGGTTCGAGGCGCTGCGAATTCCGAAAATGCTGCTGGCCGATTTGGCGATTCACCCGGACGATGCGGGATTGGGGCTGGCGGGCAGCGGACTGTTGATTGTGAATCCGCCATACGGCGCGGATCAGTTTCTGCGCGAGGCTTATGGCGCGATTCATGAAGCGATTGCGGCGCCCGGCGCGGGCTATGTGGAAGTCACACGCCTCACGCCCGAGCGGATGGCACAATAGGACACCCTTTCGAAGGACAAGCACCATGGACAAAGATACCGTGCGCGAGCGGCTCGCCAAGCTGCACGCGGAATTGGCCGATGCGCATCGTGAAGACCCGGCGAAGCGGCAAGCGCTGGGTGAAGTTCTTCCAGACGTCAAACGCATCGCGGATGAGCCGCCAGGCGATAAAGACGCTTCCATCGACAACACGCTGCCGAACCGCCTGGAAAGAATTGCGGTGCAATTCGAGGTGGAGCATCCGAAACTGGCCGCGAGCGCGCGCCAGCTGATCGACTTGCTGGCCGAAGTCGGTATCTAGCAAGCGCTCCGCAGAGCCTAGCGCATCCAGAGGATTGAATTGCCGACCTGCGCGGCGATTTGCTCGATCTCGCTGAGGCTGACGCTTTGATCGCGCATCAGCACCGCGATGCTGCCGTGGCCCGCAATAGGGACAATGGTGCCGCGATAGCCGTGCTCATCGAAATCCGTCGCACCGCGGACGTTCTCATGTTCAAGCACCATCACCGTCACCGCCCCTGAGGGCCTCTGCACCACCAAGTGCGGCACCATGTGCCCTCGGAAGCGACAACGTTGGGCATAACTGACGATGCCAGCGGCCGGTTTGAGGCGCATGTCTGCGCTCTGCAGTACGGCGTCCAATTCCGCGCCGGGCACCGCTTCGAGCGTGTGCCATGCATCCGGCTCTCCCGCCATGTGGGCGAGCACATCGGCGGCGAGACTCCTCTGCGGCAGGGACAGCCAGATCACTGCCGCCATACCCACGCCCAAGAGCACACTGGCCGCAATCGCCATCCAATGCCGCGGCGGCGAGGCCGCCTTTCGGGCAAACGACAGCACAGGGGCTGAAGGTGCCACATCCACGGAGAGTGCGCGTTTAAGACGCGACTCGAACCGCAAGAGCCTCTCGGTGAACGCGCGGCACTCCGGACACGCCGCGAGATGCGCTTGCAGCTCGGGATCCGCATCGTGGGGATCGGCCAGGATCGACGAACGATAGCGCGTATGGTCCGTCATTCTTGCGGGTCCAAGGCCGTATCTTCCGCGCACGCCTCGCGCAGCTTCTTACGGGCGCGAAAAAGGCGGGTCAGCACGGCGGGGCCGGACAAATTGAGTTCGCTGGCGATCTCGGCGGTGGAATATCCCATCAACACCTGCAAAACCAGGGGCTCGCGATATTCATCGGGCAGTTTCAGCACAGCGGCACGCAGATCGCGCAAATCATGATCCTCTCCGGCGGCTAACAGGGGTTCCTCTCGGGCCACCAACTCATCCACGTCCACCGTCACCAAGCGCTTGCGTTCGAAGGTGCGCGCGTACTCGCGCCGGATGATGGTCAGCAGCCAGGGCTTGGTCGCTTTCTCATCCAGGATCGAGTCCTGGGCTTTCCAGGCCCGCAGCATGCTTTCCTGCACCACGTCCTCAGCCACGGCCCGGTCGCGGGACAGCCAAAAAGCAAATCGCAGCAGATCCGGTCGCAGCGCTTGGCAAAGCGCCTGAAACCGGGCGCGTCTTGGATTTCCGCCGACCTCATCGTTCATGTATAAATCAGCACCCGGCTCAAGGTATCGTCCCGATATTACCGCGTTACGCGGGCTGCGCCGAGCGTCGGGTCTGTCGATTGGGCCCGTCTTTCGTGGGTTCGCGGCGGCAAAATGCATGCTAGGAGACACCTTCATATGACCGGATTTGCCGCCAGTTCATTTCCAAGCACGCGCATGCGGCGCATGCGCCGCGATGAGTTTTCACGCCGTTTGATGCGTGAAACGCACTTGAGCGTGGATTCGCTGATTTATCCCTTGTTCGTGGTCGAAGGGACCGGCGTGCGCCAGCCCGTGGCCTCCATGCCCGGCATAGAAAGGCTGTCCGTGGATGAATTGCTGCGCGAATGCGAGGCGCTGGTGCGCCTCAAACTCCCCGCAATCGCCCTATTTCCGGTGACCCCGGAGGCCAAGAAGACGTTGGATGCACGCGAGTCCTGGAACCCGGACGCCATCGCACAGGTCGCGGTCAGGGCGCTCAAAAAGGAGTTTCCGAACCTGGGGGTGATGACCGATGTGGCGCTGGATCCGTTCACCACCCACGGCCAGGACGGACTGATCGATGATCAGGGCTATGTGATGAACGATGCGACCGTTGAAACACTCATCCGCCAGGCTCGCTCGCACGCCGAAGCCGGAGCCGACATCGTCGCTCCATCGGACATGATGGACGGCCGCATCGGTGCGATCCGCACTGCTTTCGAGGCCGCCGGGCTGATTCATACCCGGATTCTGGCGTATGCATCCAAGTACGCCTCGAGCTTCTATAGCCCGTTCCGAGATGCGGTGGGATCGGCCGCGCAACTTCGCAGCGGCGGCAAGCACACCTATCAAATGGACATCGGGAACTCCGACGAGGCCTTGCGTGAAGTGGCACTCGATATCAGCGAAGGTGCCGACATGGTCATGGTCAAACCGGGTCTGCCTTACTTGGATATCGTGCGGCGGGTGAAGGAGCGCTTCGGCATGCCTACGTTGGTCTACCAAGTCAGCGGCGAATATTCCATGATCATGGCGGCCGCAGGCAACGGCTGGCTCGATGAACGTGCGGTCGCCCTGGAAACTCTCATGTGCATCAAGCGCGCCGGCGCCGATGGTATCTTGACTTATTTCGCAAAACGAGCCGCGGAGTGGCTTGCTAAGTGAAATTTGCAGCGGAGGCGTCTGATCAGTATGGGGTTGCGGGTCATCCCATCGCGCACAGCTGGTCGCCTTTCATTCACGGCATGTTCGCCAAAGCCACCGGCCAGAATCTGGTGTATCGGCTGTTCGACATTCCTGCGCAAAATTTCCGCCGCGACGCTCTGCACCTGTTCGCCGGCGGCCTGAAGGGCCTCAACGTCACCCTGCCTCACAAACAAGCAGCCGCTGAACTGGTGAACGAGCTGACGCCGCGTGCGGAGCGCGCGAAAGCAGTCAACACCATCGCGTTTTTCGAGCAGACCTCTTTGTTGGGCGACAACACCGACGGCTTGGGCCTGCTCGCCGACCTCGAGGCCAATTTAGGTATCAATTTGAACGGCAAACGAGTGCTGATGCTGGGTGCTGGCGGCGCGGTGCGCGGCGTGCTCGGCGGTCTCATGGAGCGCGAGCTCAAGGAGATCGTCATCGCCAATCGCACCCCGGAACGGGCGCGCAAGTTGGCCGCTGAATTTACCGACCTGGGGGAGATTGCGGGCTGCGGATTCTCCGAGGTGCGGGGCCCGCCCTACGATTTGATCATTAATGGCACCTCGGCCAGTCTGCAAGGGCAGATGCCGGAGATGCCAGTGGGACTGGTGGGCGAGGAAAGCATTTGCTACGACATGGCCTATGGCCGCGGTCATACCCCGTTTACCCTGTGGGCCAAGTCGCTGCACGCGGCGCGCATCACCAAGGGATGGGGCATGTTGGTGGAACAGGCCGCAGAGTCTTTCTTACTCTGGCGAGGAATCCGTCCCGATACCGCTCCCGCCTTGGAGGCGCTGGCGCAGCACGCCTGAGAGTCGGCGGTCAGCGCATCGTGACCAGTTCTTCCGCGCTGGTAGGATGGATGGCCACTGTGTCGTCGAAATCAGCCTTGGTGGCGCCCATGCGTATCGCCACGGCGAAGCCCTGCAGCATCTCATCGGCGCCTGTGCCCAGTATGTGGCAGCCCACGATGCGCTGCTCGGAACCGACGCAAACCAATTTCATGTCGGTGTGAGTTTTGCGGCTGGTCATGGCGTGATACATCGGCGTGAAATCCGCGACGTACACTTTCACGGCATCGCCGTACTGCGCGCGGGCTTCCGCCTCGCTCATTCCCACCGTGCCGATGGGCGGGTGGGTGAAAATCACGGTCGGAATCAGGTTGTAATCAAGATGCCGTTCCGGCTTGGCGCCGAAAAGCCGGTCGCTCAAGCGCCGGCCTGCCGCGATCGCCACCGGCGTAAGCGCCGCCCGACCCGTGACATCGCCGATCGCGTACACGCCGGCCACATTGGTGTTTTGAAAAGCGTCGGTGACGATGTAGCTGCTGGGGTCGAGCGCCACGCCGGCCTTTTGCACATCGAGCCCGGCCAAGTTCGCATCGCGCCCTATGGCCCACAGCAGGCAATCGAACCCGGCAAATTCACGTCCGTCTTCGGCGACCAAGGTTTTCTGGCCTGAAACATCGCTCACGGCGGCCAGCACCACGTGTTCGTGAATGATCATGCCAAGCGCCCGCACTTCCCGCATCAAGGACTTGCCGAGCATCGCATCGAAATTGGTCAACAGGCGGTCCCTGCGCACGAACTGCTGCACTTCACTGCCGAGCTCCCTGAACGAGGCTGCCAACTCGCAGGCGATGTAGCCGCTGCCCACGACCGCCACGCGTTGAGGGCGCGAGGGGAGTTCAAAAAAGCCGTCCGAAGTGATGCCCAATTCTGCGCCCGGCAACCCGGGCAGCGTCGGCCTGCCGCCCGTGGCAATCACGATATGCCGAGCGCTCAAGCGCTGCCCCTTCACCTCCACCGTGCCGGCGTCCACGAAGCGCGCGGCCCCTCGCACGTACACCACGCCTTTGGCGGCAAGATTGCGTTCGTAGATGCCGTTCAATCGCAGTACATAGGCGTCGCGCTTGCGCTTCAAGTGCGCCCAATCCACTTCGCCCACTTTCACATCAAAACCGTAGTCTTTCGCATCGTGCACGCTCAAGCCGACGCCCGCCGCATTCCACATGATTTTCTTCGGCACGCAGCCCACATTGACGCAGGTGCCGCCCAAGCGCTGCGGCTCGATGACGGCTGTTTTGGCGCCGTATTCGGCCGCACGCTGTGCGCAGGCAAGTCCGCCGCTGCCACCGCCGATGCTGATGAGATCGAAAGTTTGCTCCGACACGGTCAAATTCGTCCTTACAAGCGCGGGCTGTGAACACGCATGATACGTGTTCGCGGACGCCCCCGCGCCTGAGCCGAAAAGGTGAGCGGGTCTGGTAGAATTGCGAGGTGAACAATCCACTCTTGTCCTTAGACCCACTGCCTGATTTCGGCCGCATCGAGGCGAGCCATGCTCGGCCGGCGCTGGAGCTGGTACTGGCGCAGAATCGAGCGCGCCTTGCGCAGCTCACGGCGCAGGTGAATCCGACTTTCGCTTCGCTGGTGGCACCGGTGGAGGAATTGAGCTACCGCTTGAGCCGGGTCTTCAGCCCGATTTCTCACTTAAATGCAGTGGCGAATTCGGCGCAGATGCGCGAGGCCTATAACGAATGCGTGCCGCTGCTCACCGAGTATTCTTCCGAATTGGGCCAAAACGCCGCCTTGCAGGCCGGCTATGCCCACATTCTGAAAAACGAAGGACCCACGCTCGACCCGGCGCAACGCAAACTCTTGGAGAACGCGCTGCGCGATTTCCGATTGGCGGGCGTGGATCTGCTGCCAGAGGAGAAAAATCGGTATCGCGAAGTGGCGCAGCGATTGGCGCACTTGGCAACGAAGTTCTCGGAGAATGTGCTCGATGCGGGCCGCGCTTACACCCGCAGGGTCACGAACAGCGTCGAGCTTGCGGGCCTGCCCAACAATGCCATCGACCGAGCCGCGGCCGATGCTCGCGAGGCCAAGCAAGCCGGCTGGCTGTTCAAACTCGATCAACCCACCTATATGACCATCATGGCCACCGCCGAGAACGAACAGCTGCGCCGGGACATTTACGAAGCCTGGATCACGCGCGCTTCGGAACTCGGTCCGAGCGGCGGACGCTTCGATAACTACGCCGTCATCGAGCAGCTGCTGCCGCTGCGCGACGAACTCGCCAAACTGCTGCAGTTCGAGAACTTCGCCGACTACGCGCTCGCCACGCGCATGGCAAAGAGCAGCAAGCAAGTGCTCGCCTTCCTGGACGATTTGGCGCGACGCTGCAGGCCGGCGGCGCGAGAGGAGTTCTTGGCTTTGGAGGAGTTCGCGGGCCGCAAGCTCAATGCCTGGGACGTAACCTATTACAGCGAGCGTCTGCAAGAGAGCCGTTACAAGGTATCGCAAGAGGCGCTGCGCCCTTATTTTCCTCTCCCCAAAGTGTTGGACGGTGTGTTTGCACTGACGCAGCGCCTGTACGGTGTCACCGTGCGGCCGCGCAACGATGTCAGCGTCTGGCATCCGAGTGTGCGTTTCTATGATCTGCTCGACAAGGATGAGAACGTCGTCGCCGGCTTCTTTCTCGATCCCTATTCACGCGGCGAAAAGCGCAGCGGTGCCTGGATGGACGAATGCGTGGTAGCCAAGGCCTTGCCCTCGGGCACCGCGCTGCCCATCGCCCAGCTGGTATGCAATTTCACGGCCCCGGTCGGCGCGTACCCCTCCCAGCTCACCCACGACGAGGTCATCACGCTGTTTCACGAATTCGGGCACGGGCTGCATCACATGCTGACCCGGGTTGCCTACCCCAGCATTGCCGGAATCAACGGCGTCGCTTGGGATGCGGTGGAGTTGCCGAGTCAGTTCATGGAGAATTTCGTCTGGCGAGCCGAGGTGCTGCCGCTGATTTCCGCGCACATCGACACCGGGGAGCCCCTGCCGGCCGACATGCTGCAACGTCTGCTCGGTACGCGAACTTTCAATGCCGCGCTCGACACACTGCGGCAAATCGAACTCGCCACGTTCGATTTTGAATTGCACGCAAACTTCGACCCCAAGGTTGGAGCGAACGTCGCCGAGATTCTGGCAGCCGTGCGCCAGCGCGTAGCGGTCGTGCCGCCCGCAGCGTTCAATCGAATGCCGGCGAGCTTCGCCCACATATTTTCAGGCGGCTATGCCGCAGGTTATTACAGCTACAAATGGGCTGAGGTGCTGGCGGCCGATGCCTTCGAAGCGTTTGAGGAGGCGGGCGTCTTCGACGCAAAGACCGCTGCGCGGTTTTGTGAATCCATCTTGGCTCGCGGCGGCAGCGTTGATGCCATGGATGCCTTCGTTCGGTTTCGCGGGCGCCATCCCGACGTGCGCCCGCTGCTCAAGCAAACCGGAATCGCTGCTTGAAGAGGTGGGCCGCCCTGCTGCTGGCACTGCTGGCGGCAAGGGGCGCTGCCGCGGCGACCGCTTATGTCAGCGACGAGTTGGTGCTCGGTGTGTATGCCGAGGAGAACAACCAAGGACAACGATTGGCCACCCTGCATTCGGGCGCCCGCGTTGAAACGCTGCTGCAAAACGGAGATTTCACGCAAGTTCGCCTGACCGACGGCACCACCGGTTGGGTGAGGTCGGCTTTTCTCATCACCAAGGAGCCCGCGGTGGTTCGGGTCAAGCAGCTCGAAGAGGAACTCGATCGCACGCGCGCCACGACGCCCGCTTTGGCTGAAGCGGCGGCGCGCAGCGAGGTCGAGCGGCTGAAGCAAGAACTGGCATCCAAGCAAAGCGAGTTGGACGCGGCGCGCTCCGGTACGGCTATCATCGCTACGCCGGACGCCGGGACGGCCCCGACGGCACCCATGCTCCCTCAAATTTCGGCAAGCCGTTGGGCTGAGATCGCAGTCATCGCCACGGCGATCGGTTTGGGCTGCGGATTTTGGCTTGGCTATGCGAGCCTGGCGCGACGCATACGCCGCAAGTTCGGCGGCCTCAAGGTTTACTAGAGCAGGGTATTACTACCTTTGCCGTTTGGATTGACTTAATACTGTGAGCTACGTCCACAAGGAGAAGCACGTCCGTAGCGCGCACCGCGCCGAAGGCCTAAACTCCTCGTGATGTACGATCTCAGACGTAACGACTACGACGTTGCGAACTCCGTTCAAGTGAGCTCTACCGTCGCGGTCGCGGCGGCCGTCCGTGAACTTTTTACAAGCGTCTGGCCGGCGGCACTCTTCGACAAGGTCGCGATCGCCTTCGACGATTTCGACAAGCTATTTACCGGCCGTATGGCCGGCTATCACGGTGTCGACACTCTTTATCACGATCGCCAGCACTCGCTCGACATGACGTTGGCCATGGCGCGTCTGTTGGTTGGCTATGAGCGCCACGTCGAGAGCCGCATGCGCTTCGGCGCCGATCGGGTGGTCATGGCGTTGGTCACCTCGCTGTTTCATGACGCCGGCTACATCCGTGAATTCAATGACCGGCTACACAGCAATGGCGCCGAGTTCACGCTGTATCACGTGACGCGCAGCGCGCGTTTTCTGGCGCGCTATCTGCCGAGCATCGGCCTCGAAACGTGGGTGCCTGTGGCGACCCGAATCGTGCATTTCACCGGATACGAGATCAAGCTCAACATGATTCAGCTTGCCGACCCGAAGGATCGCAAGCTGGGACATCTGCTAGGCACCGCCGATTTGATCGCCCAGATGGCAGACCGCTGCTATCTGGAGAAATGCCGCGATCGTCTCTACCCCGAGTTCGTGTTGGGCGGAGTTGCCGCCACCACGGATGTGGATGGCTCCTTGCGCGTTCGCTACAGTTCGGGACTCGACCTTTTGCGCCAGACGCCGAAGTTCGTGCGTGAGACCTTCGTCGCGCGTCTGGAAGGCGAATTCGAGCACGCCTATCGCTATTTGGAATGTTTGTTCGGCGGAAAAAATCCCTACCTTGAGGCCATCGAACGTAACGTAGGCTACCTGCACCGCGTCTTGCGCACCGAGCGCTGGCCCATGCTGCGGCGCAATCCGCCTCTGTTTACCACAGCGGACACGCAAATCGGCCACGTCCGCGGTTTGATGCTCGATCGGCTCAAGGAGCTCTGGGCGTAAAAGCCTCGGTCGTTATCCTCACGGCAGATCGATGCGCGCCACGAAGCGGGCGTACAGTGCCTCGAGGCGATTTAGCACGGCTTGCTTGCCCTGAAGCGGCGCGTTCAAGATGGCATTGCGTAGCACGGCCAGGGTCAAAAGCCGCCGCGAGTTGTCGGCAATCGGGGCGAAACTCAGATGCCAGGGCTCGGCTTGGACGCCGGAACGCTCGCCCCGGTAGGGTCGAAAGAATCCAAAGCGCGGCGCATGAAGTTCCAACCACCGATCGAGCGCCGCGAAGGGACCCCCGGTTGCGAATTCATCGCGCTCGAGCTTGATCTGGTATCCCGGCGGGGAGGCGCTACGATCCACCACATCGAGGTCGGTGCCCCAGTGATGGCGGCTCGCCCCGGGCAGGGCCGACCACAGTAGGATTGCGTCAACCCGCTCTTGAGGGCTCATGGTGCCGATGTCGAGGCGGGCGCCCGAGGCATCGAGCAGGGGTCGCTCGCCGCTGAACTTGCCGTTCCAGATGGCCAGCTGCCGATCAAAGCCACGAAAACCGCTCAGCGGCTCAAGATCGATACCGTCCGCGGCGGCCGCGCGGCGTAAATTGAGGAAGGGCGTAACCGTCTGGGCGTGCAACAGGCACTGAGGCGCCGCCAGCGAGAAGAGGTGGGTGGTTGCCCGCCCGGTCAGCTCTTCGTCGTTCACGAAGCAATGTCTTTTTTGTGAGCAAATTCATACACTTGATCAAGGACGTTGGCGAACGTGGCCACCTCCTGGGCGCCGGAAATAGTGTATTGGCCATCGAACACATAGGTCGGAACGCCGGTGATGCCCAACACCCCCGCATGACGCTCGGCAGCGAGTACCCCGTCCTGTCCCACTCTCAAGATCAGCGCATTGCGGGCCTCCGAGGTGTTGAGGCCGACATCGGCGCCCAGACGCACCAACTCATCGGTGTCCGCGATATCGCAGCCCTCCTCGAAGTAGGCCCGCATGATGCGATCCTTGAGGGCCGCTTGCAGGCCGCGGCGGGCGGCATGGGCGATGAGCAGGTGTGAACGGCGCGTATTGGGTACGCGGCCGATCAAATCGAAGCGAAAATGAATGCCGATGGCTTCCCCTTGGCGCTCAAGCTGCGCATGCGCCTGGTCCAGGCCCGCTGAGTCGGGCATCCGCGCCGCCATGAAAGTCTCCCGATCCACCCCCTCGAGGGGTACATCGGGGTTCAGTTCGAACGGGCGCCATACGATCACCGGCTCGTATTGCGGTCGTGCCTCGACAGCAAGGTCGAAGCGCCGCTTTCCCAGGTAGCACCAGGGGCATACGGTGTCAGAATAAATATCAACCCGCATTGAGTCGGTCCATCATTGATTGTAACCCGCCCCTTATGGGAGGTGGCCTTAAGGGGTATGATTATCGGCTAAGACTTAGGATCAAAACATCCATGGCGCGAAGCCTTAAAACCAGCTATTTGCTGCTCGCCTTGGGCGTCAGTGCAGTGCTTGCGCTTATTTTGGGCAGCCTTGCCTACTACGAACATCGCGTCAACACCTCTGATGCCAATCAGCTCACCTACGCCACGGTTGAGCAGAAGCTGGAAAGCGATCTCGAGGCGCGCGCCAAATCGTTGAGCAACATCACCGGCTCCTCGCTCGCGACGGCACTGAAGCAAGGCAACAATGCCGCGGTGGCGACTGTCGCTGCCCGCTTGCTCGATGAACCGGACATCGAGCGCGTCGAGATTTGGGGCGCACACGAAAACCTCCTCTATTCGGGCAACAACCCCGATGCGCGCCCGACCACCGCCGGCCCTTATGTGCTTCGCACCGATGTGCAGCGGCTCGGCAGTCTCGAGATATGGATGAGCCGGGCGCAGATGCAGGAGACTCTCGCCAGCATCCACACCCAGCTGTTGAGCAAGCAGGGCGTTCAGATCAAAAGAATTCGCGGGGTGCTCGCCGGCATCACCCTGCCGTTGGTCATTTTGGGGTTGATCAGCGCCTGGTTCATCGCCCGCCAATTGTCCCGCCCCATCGCGGCGCTGGTGAAAAGCGCGGACCGGATCGGCGACGGCGACTACACGCGGCCGCTGGCGGTTGTGCGCCGCGATGAGCTTGGGGATCTGCAATTCGCGCTCGAGCGGATGCGGCAGAACCTCAACGAAACCACGATCACCAAGAATTATTTGAACACCGTGCTCAACAGCTTGAGCGACGCGGTTTTCGTCACCTCTCCGGACGGCCGGGTGAAAAGTTGCAATGAAGCCGCGCAGCTGTTGCTCGGTTACAGCTCCGAGGAATTGGCGGACAAGCCGCTGCTGGGGTTTATCGATGAAGCGCATCGAGGCGCTTTCGACACGACCCACCCGGCACCGGAGGCACGCGAGTCGGTGCTGCGCACCGCGAGCGGACAGACCATCCCGGTTTCCATGGCGAGTTCCGCGATCGACTCGGAAGACCCGCAGTTTCAGGGCAATATTTACGTGGCGCGTAATATCACCGAACGCAAACGCGCCGAGCGCCGCATCCGCTATCTCGCTCGCTACGACACGCTGACGAAAATGCCGAACCGCATGCAGTTCCAGCATCTGCTGCAGCAGGCGATTGCGCGGGCGCGGCGCAACCAGCATTCGCTGGCACTGCTGTACCTGGACTTGGACCGATTCAAGGAGGTCAACGACACCTTCGGCCATGCCGCGGGCGATCGCACGCTCGAGATCCTGAGCGAGCGGCTTACGCGGAATTTGAGCAAGGACGCCGTGATCGGCCGCTTGGCGGGCGATGAGTTCGCCATGTTTATCGACGATCTGCCGCTGGATAGCGACAACCGGGAGGCCTTGGGGAGTCTTGCCCGTACGCTGCTCGATGAAATCAGCCGAACTTTCTACGTAAACCAGCAAGAGGTTTACCTGACCGCCAGCGCCGGAATCGCGATCTGTCCCTATGACGCCGACAATGTGATCGACCTGATCCGCAATGCCGATGCGGCGATGTATCACTCGAAACAAAATGGCGGCAATTCCTGCGCCTTCTACGTTCCCAGCATGAACGCCGCGGCGGTCGAAAGACTGATGCTGAAGAGCAAGCTGCGCCGCGCGCTCGAGCGCGACGAGTTGGTCATCCTCTACCAGTCCAAGGTGGACCTGCGCACCGGACGGGTGGTGGGCGCAGAAGCGTTGCTGCGGTGGCGGCTGCCGGGTCACGGCGATATTTCTCCTTCGCACTTCATCCCTCTGGCCGAGGAAACCAGCTTGATATTGGATATCGGCGAGTGGGTGCTGAATAAGGTCTGCTCCGATTACCGCGAATGGCAAAAGGTCGTACCGCATCCCGGCCGCATCGCGATCAATCTGTCTCTGCGCCAGCTCAAGCAATCGAGCTTCATTTCGAGCTGCCGCAGCATATTCCGCAAGCACGGCGTGTCGCCGACCTGCTTCGAGCTGGAAGTCACCGAGACCACCTTGATGACCGACCCGAAGCGCACCATTGGATTGTTGAACGAGCTCTATGCCATGGGCTTGAGCCTGGCCATCGATGATTTCGGCACCGGATATTCGTCGCTTTCGGCCTTGCAGCAATTTCCCATCGGCACTTTGAAGATCGACCAGTCATTCGTGCGCGACGTTGCGGTCGACAGCAACGATGCGGCCATCGTGCGCACCATTATCGACATGGGTAAGAGCCTCGAGCTTGAGGTCATCGCAGAGGGTGTGGAAGAAGCGGAGCAACTGGAATTCTTGCGCACCCACGGCTGCTACTACGCTCAGGGCCGGTTGTTTAGCGACGCGATGGAAGCGAATAAGCTGCTGGCAATTCTTGCCGCGCAGGAAGGCGGCGCGCCGCATTACGGCAGCTTGTGCGCGCCGACGGTGCTGCGGCCGATGCGTCTTTCCTCCTAAGGCTCGATGCTCTCGGCACGGGACCTCACGCTGCGGCGCGGACCGCAGCCGCTGTTCGAGCAGGTCGATTTTACGGTGTTCCGCGGTAACAAAGTCGGCGTCACCGGCGCCAACGGCACCGGTAAATCAAGCCTGTTCGCAGCGATCTTAGGCGAGCTTACCCCCGATCTGGGGGACATAACCCTGCCCGCAGCCATCAAAACGGCGCACGTCGAGCAAGAGATTTCCGCGAGCGTCCGGCCCGCCATCGAGTTCGTGCTGGATGGCGATACGGAGCTGCGCCGGGTGCAGGCGGCCATCGAAGATGCGCAAAGCCGAGATGCAGCCCTTGCCTTGGCAGAACTCTATTCCTCGCTGGAGGCGATCGATGGCTATCGCGCCAAGGCGCGCGCTGCAGCCATCATGCACGGCCTGGGATTCAAGGCCGCGGATCATAACCGCGTCGTCGCGGAATTCTCCGGCGGCTGGCGCGTGCGGCTCGCCATGGCGCGCGCCCTCTGTTCGCGTGCCGACCTGCTGCTGCTGGATGAACCGACCAATCACTTGGATCTGGACGCCATCGTTTGGCTGGAGGAGTGGCTGCGGGCCTATTCCGGCACGTTGTTGATGATTTCGCATGACCGCGAATTCCTCGATGCCATCATCGATCGGGTATTGCACATCGAGAATCGCAGCATCCGCGCCTATGCGGGCAACTATTCGCAATTCGAGCAGAAGCGCGCCGAGGAGCTGGCGTTGCTCTCGGTGCTGCATGCCCGCCAGGAGAAGCGCGTCGCCGAAATCACGGCGTTCGTCAATCGCTTCCGCGCATCCGCCACCAAATCGCGCCAAGCGCAGAGCCGTTTGAAAATGCTCGAGCGCATGGAGCGTATCGTTCCGGCCCACGTCGACAGTCCGTTCGAATTCGCCTTTGCAAGTCCGCTTAAAACACCCCGGCCGCTCATTACCCTGGAAGCAGCCGCGTGCGGCTACGGTGGCGCCGACTCCGAACCCATCTTGCGCGGCATCAATGTTTCGATCGGGCCGCTGGAGCGTATCGCCTTGCTGGGTTACAACGGCGCCGGCAAATCCACACTGACCAAGTTGCTGGCCGGAGAAATCGAGCCCCTGGCCGGAACGCGAGTCGCGGCACCCGATCTTGCCATCGGCTATTTCGCGCAGCAGCAGTTAGAGCAGCTCAAGCCGGACTGCGATGCCTTCTGGCATTTGCGCAATCGCGGCGGCCCGGACTACGCGGGCGGCGATGAACAACGGCTGCGCGATCACCTCGGCAGCTTCGGTTTCCAAGGCGACCGGGCGTTCGAGCCCGTGGCCCGCTTCTCCGGCGGCGAGAAAGCACGGCTGACCCTCGCGCTGCTGGTGGCGCGGCGGCCCAACTTGTTGCTGCTCGATGAGCCCACCAATCACCTGGATATCGAAATGCGCCAGGCCCTGAACGTCGCCTTGCAAAGCTTCGAGGGCGGCTTGGTGGTGGTGTCTCATGATCGGCACCTCATTAAATCGGTGGCCGATACGCTGTGGCTGGTGGCGGATGGGAAACTGCAGGAGTTCCGCGGCGACTTGGATGATTATCAGCAGTGGCTGCGCTCGCGCGGCAAGGCCGAAGCTGCCGCCGCCGCCAAAGAATCGCCGAGTGCCGCGGGCCAGCCTAAGAAGGCGGGGCGCTTGAGTCCACTCGAGCGGCTGCGCCGGCAGTTGGAGCTGGTCGAATCGCGCATCGCGGCGGTCACTGCCGAACGCGCCTTGCTCGAGGCGGAGTTCGCCGCCAATCCGCACGAGCATAAGCTCGGGCTGCGGCGCGCGAACCTGCAAAGAGACGCCGCTTATCTGGAGAGCCAATGGATGGAGATCGGCACAGCCATCGAGGTCGAAGAGGCGAAGAGCTAGAACCCCAACGCCTCTGTCATGGTTGCGCGATATGCTAGCGGGCAATGGGGCATAACGATCCGCTGTTACAAATCCTAATTCTGCTTGCCGCATCGGTATGCGTGGTCGCGGCGGTGCGCAAATTGGCGTTGCCTGCGATCTTGGGTTATCTGGCAGTGGGCATGCTGCTGGGGCCGCACGCGCTGGCCCTGGCGGCCGGCAACGAGACCACGCAGCTGCTCGCGGACTTTGGCGTCGTGTTCTTGGTTTTTACGCTGGGACTGGAGTTCTCGCTGCCGAGACTGGTGGCCATGCGCTGGGAGGTGCTCGGTGTGGGCGGCGCGCAGGTGCTGATCAGCACCGGCATCGTCGCTGCCGTTGCGATCTTGCTCTTCCATGTCGCGCCGGCCGTTGCCGTGGTGCTCGGCGGAGCGGTGGCTATGTCATCCACGGCCATCATCATCACGCAGCTCACAGAGCAGTCGGAGAACAATCGCACCCATGGACGGATTGCCGTCGCGATTTGCCTGTTTCAGGATCTGAGTTTTCCCTTGCTTCTTGCCTTGGTGTCGGCATCGAGCCAGGGCGGTCGGGCTGCCGGCGCCGCGGATATCTTGAGCGCGATCGGCATTGCCGCGCTCGCCTTGTTATTGGTCCTGGCCGCCGGCCGCTGGCTGCTGCGGCCGCTGTTTCTCATGATCGCATCGGTGCGCTCGGCGGAACTGTTCTCCCTCGCCGTGCTGCTGGCGGTGCTGGCTTCGGCGTGGGCCACCCGCGCGGCGGGCCTGTCGCTTGCGCTCGGCGCATTCCTGGCAGGCATGATGCTGGCGGAGACAGAATTTCGGCATCAGGTCGAAGCCACGATCCGCTCGTACCGCGAGGTGCTGTTGGGTCTGTTTTTTATCACGGTGGGCATGCTGCTCAATGTCGGATTGCTGTTGCGCGATCTGCCGATCGTGACGGCCATCCTGATTGGCATGTTGCTGTTGAAGGCGGCCGTCGTCACCCTCGTGGCACAGCCGGCCACAAAAAGCTGGTTCAAGGCCTTGCGCACCGGCGTGGTCGTCGCGCAGGGAGGGGAATTCGGATTTGCCCTGCTCATCCTGGTGCTGCGGCGCGAATTGCTCGACCCGGCCATCGTGCAGCCGCTGCTGGCCGCTACGGTCTTGAGCATGGGCCTCTCTCCCCTGATCATCCGCCACAATCGGCGCATCACACGATTGATTTTGCGCGAATCCGGCAGTCCTCAGACCGAGGCCATGCGACAGGAAGGCATCACCTTGGCGGTGGCCGAGCGGGAGCACGTCGTGATCTGCGGCTTCGGTCGCGTTGGCCAGAATATCGCGCGGGTGCTCGAGCAACACGGCTTTGAGTACATTGCGCTCGATGTGGATCCTTACCGCATTCGCGTTGGCCGCCAAGCCGGAGATCCGGTGGTGTACGGCGACGCTGGTGAAATCAAGGTATTGGAAAACGTCGGCGTGGCACGCGCCAGCGTGGTGGTGATCACCTTTGCCAATCCGGATGTGGCATTGCGCATTTTAAGATCGGTGCGCGAATTGCGTCCGGCCGTGCCCATTTTGGTGCGCACTCAGGACGACACCAAACTACAGGAACTTCAAGCTGCGGGCGCGACCGAGGTGGTGCCCGAGACGTTCGAGGCCAGCCTCATGTTGCTGTCGCACCTGCTGCTGTTGGTGAAGCTGCCCGTCGGGCAGGTGATCCGCGCCGTTAACGACATCCGCAGCCACCGCTACAGCATGCTGCGCCAATATTTCCGCGCCGCCGGCGCGGAGCATTTGGATGAGAGCCACGCCTTTCGCGAAGAGCTGCACAGCGTCATCCTGCCGCCCCAGGCATGGGCCGTCGGGCGCAGCATCACCGACCTGGCCGAGCGTGGCTCGCAAGCCACGGTCAATGCGGTGCGCCGCGACGGCATCGTCGGGCGCGAACCCTCGCCCGATACCGTCTTCAAGGAAGGGGATGTGGTGGTGGTCTATGGCACCCCGGAGGCCGTGGAACACGCGGAGACCCTGCTGCTGATGGGATAAAGCGCCGTTATGTATGATGAGTCTGCAAAAAGCCCTTTACAAAAGTCCTGCGCCGATCGCATAGTAGACCCAGCTGTTTAAGGGCAAACCCGCCGAAAGGTGGGGACGCAAAACCACCGGTCTAAGAGGCTCCCACGAGGAAGCCTGACGATAGCGGGGTCGCCAGTGAATCTTCTAAGCGCTACGGCGCATGCAGAACCGCCCGGTTTTGTGCCCCCCAACAGCATTGTTCTGAAGGTTGTTATGGACTTCCGGGGGGAAGCACATGGTCAGCAGAGTCATCGATCCGAAAGGCGCGGATTCATCGGGCATTTATCGGCGGCCGCGCCTGGCGCTGAAGTTAAAACGCTTCGAGGACTTACCCAGTCTTTTGTCGAAGCCTAAGAGCTACCCCACACCGATTCGCATGGTCGGGGCCGATTATTCGCAGACGCGCTGCGTGGGCGGCGACGGCGGCACCACCGTCGATACTTCGGCGCTGGACCGAATTCTGGAATTTGGCGAAACCACGGTACGGGCGCAGGCCGGGGTGCGAGTAAGCACACTGGTGAAAGCGCTCGCGGAACGCGGTCAGGAATTGCCCTTGACGCCCGAAATGGGCCAAATTTCCCTGGGTGCCATGGCGGTCAGCACCCTACCCCAACCCTCCTACGCGGAGGGCATGGCGCAGATGTCCTCCTGCATCAGCGAAGTAAAATTGATTACCCCGCAAGGCAAGCAGATGACCGTGACGGATCGTGAGCGCGATTTGATGCGCGTGCTGCGCTCAAGCTTCGGCTTACTCGGGATCGTGCATGAGGTCGTGGTTCGCGTCCGTCCTTTGACGCCGGTCAAGATCGATTACCAGGTCATGACCCTGAAGGAATTTACCTCCCGGTATCCGAAACTGATCAGCGCTCCGGGAGCGATTCGCCTGCATGTCTCGCCCTTTCATGACCGGATCACCATTGAACGCCGCACGCTCGATGAATCCGCGGAGATCAACCGCTCGGGAATTTGGCAAATCAAGAAATCGGTGATGCGCAACGTGCTGCCGGCGTTCGGCTCGACCGTGGGCAGTGTTCTGGCCGCACCCGGTCTGCGCAATGCCGTGCTCTCGGGCATGCACCGCGCCTTGGGCGGCGGGGCAAAAGGAGTCATGATGTATGCGCACGAGTGGATGCGCGACATGCCGAAGGAAGCGTGGAAGGCGCGCCATACCTACAGCTTGTGGGCCTTTCCGCAGGCTGACTATCCGAATGTGGTCAGCGGCTATTTTAACTTCTGCAAGTCCTACTATAAACAGCATCGATACCGCGGCAATGTCGTGAGCGGCGCGAGCCGACTGCATCAGGATCGCGGTTCGTTGTTCAGCGCAAGCTATTCGGGGCCGATGTTTACCCTGGAACCCTCATCGAGCGGCGAGCAGGGATGGGATGACTTCCTCATCGACTACAATGAGTTTGCCTCCTCGAAAGGCGGTACGCCGACCTTCAATCAGACGCGTGCCTTGCAGCCCGAACACGTGGCGAAATCCTTCGGTGAGCGCGCCAAATTGTTTCGCGCACTACGCCAGCGCACGGATCCCGTGAACAGGCTGCGCAACAGCTACTTTGAGTATCTCTTGGGGTGAGCTTTGAGCGCCGTTAGAGTGCCGAGACGATCTTTGCCTTGATCGTTTCGAACTCTGAATCGCTGATGAGCTTGGCATCGAGCATTTCGCGAGCTTGGCGCAAGCGGCGCGCCGGTTCGGACTCGCCTGCGCCGCTTTCAGCGCCGGCAAAACCGGACTGATTGCCGCCGATCTGCACGCCGCCGGATTTCGCGCGCAATTCCTCCAGTTCGCGCACCCGGCGCTTCTCGCGCCATACCTGATCGTGTTGCTGGCAAATGCGATACATGGCCTGCGCTTGATCCTTGTGCAGCCCCGTGAAGGTCCAGACGCGGTTTACTTCATTGCCGATATTCAGATCCGAGCTGCTCTGCGCGACGACTGTCAGGTCCGCAGCGATGATCCCGGCGCTGATGCGCGTTTCCTTCAGATCCTGCCAGCGGATATCCGCCGAATCGTAGCCGCCGAAGAGGCGCCGGTTCAGTGAAATGAAACGGCCGCTGGTGGCCGCTATCAAAGCGCGCCGACGCGTCAGTGCATAGAGCCGCCGCTGCGCCGCCCAAGCCTCCAGGGTCTCGCCATCTGTCAACAAACTCTGCAGGGTCGCGAGCGCACCGCCCAATCCCAGAGTTTCGGCCCCACCCGCTGTCGTATTCATGGTCAGCTCCTACGCTTTTTCTTGTAAATGCGCCTCGAGAAACCACAGATACTTGTCGACGTTGCGCGAAATCCCGGTAAAAAGATCCGCCGTGTCCGCGTCGCCCAGCTCATCGGTATCGGTGATTGCGGCACGCATGACCTTGCCGTACACCGACATTTGCGTCGACAGATAAAACAAGTGATCTTTGCCAGCGGTAATGCTCAAAGGGTAATTCTTCAGTTTGCTGCGCTTCGCAGCCACCGCCACGGTGCCCTCCGCGGTGCCGCCCAAGCTGGTGATGCGCTCGGCAATTTCGTCTATTTGCTGAAGCACTGCGTCGGAGATTTTGTCGAAGAGCTCATGCAGGGCAATGAAATTGGGCCCTTTCACATTCCAATGCGCATGCTTGATTTGGCTCTGCAGATCAATGGCGTAGGACAGGGTTTCGTTCAAAATAACGACGATGTTGCGTCGAACTTTCTCCGACAGATCTATCTTCGTCTTGTACATGCGCACCCCTTCAAGTCAAATACTAGGCTATTTTGCACTGCTTTGGCGGCGAAGCCCAAGAAAGAAAGTGATGTCCGGGCCGGTATTAACCGCCGCGTCTTCGGCCAAACCAAATTCGATGCACCAGCGGCCGCTCAAACGGTGAACCGCGCCGACGGTGAGCTGCAGGCTGGGTCCCAGCAATCGTAGCTCGCCGTGTTCGACTCGCTGGGTCTGGCCATCGAGCTGCGCCCGCATCGACCAGGCCTCACTCAAGGTGCGGGTGGCGGCGAATCGCCCGAACACGGAAGTCTTGTGCGCGGCGCCGGCAAAGATCGCATCACCGAAGGGTTGCGCAACGCCCAATTCCACCGCCAGTTGCCAACGAAGCCAGCGCAATGCCCCATGGGCCCACGCGGCGCCGTCCCAAGCACCGTTGCCCATCAGCTTCGACGCCGATCCGGTGGGCGCGGCAAGCCCACCCCATAACGACAGCGTTCGGTGCGCATCCTCGATGGGATACCAGCCCCATTCACCGGAGAAGTCGCCGAGCCGGTTTGCGCGCCTCTGATGTCGACAGTGCTTTTGCCCGAGTAAACGTAGAGGATTTCGTTGCGCGGATAGTAGGGCCTATTTCCCGGATCGAAGCCAAACCAGCGATGCCAGTGATCGATGGGCGAGTCGAGAAACCCGCCGCTGTCATGGATGATCGGAACAGTGAGGCGATAGCGCCAAGTCTGAGCGAGTGCATGATCGAAGCTCAGCACCCACACATCGTTCTCGCCGTCCACCAGCAAACTTTCCTGGCCCCTGTTCTCTACATTCAAAGTATTGCTGATCGACAAGGTCGCCGACACGCCCGTACCGTCGGTCAGGCGGCTGTCGCTGGGCAACGGTAGATAGAAACCGCGTATCAAGGGGTTTTCGTCGCGCACCGCGAAGAATTCGTCCGCCGCCGAGTGCCCGGGCAACAAGCACAGCAGAGCGGCGATAAGCCACGGAGCGTGCGCTAAATCTCTGAACGGCGCATGCGCAGCTGAATTGCCGCGACGATCAGAAGTACACCGGCTGCAAGACCTATCCATGTATGCGCATCGGTAAAAAAGCCGCCTGCATTGATAAAACGCCAGATACTGCCCGGAACGTGGCCGTTGATTTCAACGTCGCTGCCATCCTTCCAACCGGCTCTGAATGCCGCCGCCGGTAAACCCATCAGACGGCTGTTCAAGGCCTCGCCCACATAGTGGCTGCTGAAGAATACGCGTTCGACGAGAACCAGCGCCAAGGGCGGCAGAATGGACCACAAAATCACCGCGCGCTTGGCCCACGCCGAGACCAGCAGCAGCCAGCCCGCAACCGGCAGGTACCAAATTGCGGTAGTGACAATGACATATATCCAGAGCACTTGGATTTGCCACCATACGTCGGGTTGCCACAACGCGGTGCCGATCGCCGCCCTGGCTCGAATCGAAACGATGAAGGCGGCAATCAGGGCGGTGACATCGGCGGCGAGGAAATACACCAGCGGGATGATGACAAGGCCGACCAGCAACTTGGTCAATACCGTGCTCGCATCTGAGATCGGCAGGGACTTCCAAAACAAGATACTGCGGTCCTTGCGATCCGTGTACAGGCAGTCGAGCAAGTACCAACCTGCATACAAAGACATCACCAGATAAAAGGCGGTGCCGATGGCGAAGAGGAAGATGCCGCCGAAATCATGGGTTTCGACGTGGGTGTTCAAGACCGGAATGTTTACCCGGCTAAACAAGGCCGCCAGAATCAGCAGGCCGCCGAAAGCCGCAGGAATCATCCATATGGCGCGGTTTTCCCAAAACTCGCGGCGGATGAGCCATGTGTTGGTTTTCATGCTGTACCTCCGGAAAGCTTGGCCACGAACAAATCGGCGACGCTGGGTGTGTGCAGTTCACCGAGTTGCGCCAGTTTCTGCGCATCGCCGTTTTCGTAATACAGCACCACTTTGCCTAGAATCTGACGTTCATAGAATGGCTTTTCGATCCGCGCCGCATCCAGATGCGCCGAGGACACGCTCACCGCGGTGAATCGCTGCGCGACGTCCTCGATGGAGGTGTCCATCACGATGCGCCCCCGATCGATGAAAATGATATCCGTGAGCAGGTTCTCGACCTCTTCCACTTGGTGGGTGGTGATGAGGATGGTGCGCGACTCGTCCATATAGTCATTGACCAGTGCATCGTAAAAGGAACGGCGCGCAAGAATATCAAGCCCGAGCGTGGGCTCGTCCAGCACCAGCAGCTTCGCATCAATGGCCATGGTCAATGCCAGATGCACCTGGGTTTTCATCCCTTTGGACAATTCGCGCATGCGCCTTCGGCCGGTGATCTGGGTCTTGGCCAGAAGCGCCATGGCGCGGTCACGGCGGAAGCGCGGATGCACACCCGCGACGAAATCGATGGCATGGTCGACGCGCAGCCAGGAGGGCAGCACCGCGACGTCGGCGATGAAGCAACACTCGTTCATCAAAGCGGTGCGGTCGCGAAAGGGTTCGCGCCCCAGCACGGTCAGCTGGCCCTCGTAGTCAGTGAGTCCCAAAATGGCCCGCAGCGCACTGGTCTTGCCGGCGCCGTTGGGTCCTATCAGGCCAACGATGCGTCCGGCTTCGATAGTAAAATTGGCCCGATCCAATGCGACGTGAGCGCCGTATTTTTTGGTCAAGTCCTTTGCTTCGATGAGCGCAGCCATTCTTATTCTTCCTTGGATTCGCTGCCGCGGGGCGGCGGAGCGGGGTGGGTAAGGGCCGGGGTTTGTGCAAACAACTCCTGGGAAGAGAACCCCAGGCGATTGATGACGGCGAGGATCTGCGGCCAATCCTCATTGAGGAAGCGCTCGCGTTCTCCGGCCAGCAATAGCCGGCGCGCGCCCTCGCTGACATACATGCCGCGCCCGCGACGTTTTTCGACCAAATTTTCATCGACCAACTGCTGGTAGCCTTTCAACACCGTGAGCGGATTGAGCCGATAGTCGGCAGCGACGGCCCTCACGGAGGGCAGCGGGTCGCCCTCCTTCAGCGCGCCCTCAAGAATCAGGGCGACCATTCGATCGCGCAATTGGCGATAAATGGGTTGATTGTCGTTCCAGTTCGGGTCCATTTCTCGCTCGATGTGCCGACCCCGCGTGTGGGGGAGATGTAGCACGGTAATCTACCAGAGCGCCGGGTGAGTTGGCCTTAGCCCACGCCCTGCGTGCTGTGCGCGGCGGTATTCGCTAGCGATACCAGAGCCGTGTGCGTCTGCAGGTTGAACAGGTAGGCCATGCCTCCCATGATCACGCTGTTGACCATCAAGGCTAGAGTGAGGGCTGCAATTTTGGTTGAGATGGAAGTGTTCATGTCGTTCTCCTGGTTGTGCTGCCGTCATCGAGGTGTTTCGGTGACTTGGTGATATAGTAATATACAACACCACTACATGCAAGCACCTAGACATTATTTTTTGGCGTCTAACTCACTGTTTTTAATGGGATCACGAAAATCGCTGAAAAATATCTTCTATTAATCGAGCTTCGATTGGGCCTTCGGAAGGGATCTTTAAAGAGTTCCTGGCAGTGAACTGGGCCTTAACTCGCTCAATGACGGCTTGCGAACATTTCCGCTACCATCGTTAATTTTTCGCGGGAGTTCGCTATGAAGAAGCCAGTCACCGTCACCATCACGGGCGCCGCCGGCAACATCGGTTATGCGCTGGCATTCCGCGTCGCTTCGGGCCAAATGCTCGGGCCCGAGCAACCAATAAATTTAAAGCTCCTGGAAATCCCGGCGGCTAACGCAGCGGTGCAGGGCGTGGTCATGGAACTCAATGACTGCGCCTTTGCGACCTTGAACAATGTCACGGCCACATCGGAAGCAAACGAGGCCTTCAAGGACTGCAATTTCGCGATGCTGGTGGGGGCGAGGCCGCGCGGTCCCGGTATGGAACGCAAAGACCTTCTGCTCGAGAACGCCAAAATTTTCTCGGCACAGGGCAAGGCGCTCGACTCGTTGGCGAGCCGCGATGTGCGCGTGCTTGTGGTCGGCAACCCCGCCAACACCAATGCGCTCATCGCTCAGCGCAACGCTCCTTCCCTGCCGCAGCATCGATTCACCGCCATGACGCGGCTCGATCACAATCGTGCCCTTGCGCAACTTCAGGAAAAAACCGCCGCCCCTGTGAGCGAGGTGAAGAAGGTCATTATCTGGGGCAATCATTCGGCCACGCAGTATCCCGACCTGCACCACGCCACGGTCTCTGGTAAACCGGCCTTGTCGCTGGTGGATCAAAGCTGGTTCAGAGAACGCTTTATTCCCACCGTGCAGCAGCGCGGCGCCGCCATCATCAAAGCCCGGGGGACATCATCGGCTGCTTCCGCAGCATCGGCTGCCATCGATCACATGCACGATTGGATGCTTGGCAGCCCGTCCGGTGACTGGGTGAGCATGGCCGTCCCGGCCGATGGCAGTTATGGGATAGCAGAAGGGGTTATCTATTCCTATCCCGTCACCTGCAAGAATGGCGACTACAGCATCGTACAGGGATTGGATATTCACGATTTCAGCCGCGAAAAAATGCAGGCAACGCACCGCGAACTGCTCGAAGAACGCGACGGTGTCAAAGACCTGATTTAGAAAAAGGGGCCGTGCATGCATGACCTGTCTGCGCCGGCAACACCGCCGGCGCACTGCAAGAATTGCGGGGCCGTGCTCCTGGGTCGATTCTGCGCAAGCTGCGGCCAGATCGGGGATGTGCATGTTCCGACCACGCGGGAACTCATCCATGACTTCCTGGAAGGGCTGACACATTCGGACTCTCGGCTTTGGCGCACGCTGACGCTGTTGTGGTTCAGGCCAGGGAAGTTATCGCAAGAGTTCATCTTGGGCAGACGCGTCGCGTACCTGCCGCCCTTTCGCCTGTACTTGATCTTGAGCATCCTATTTTTTCTGATGGCATCGTTTCTCCATTCAGAAGGACAGGTCATTCGATTTGACGATGCTTTGCAACCGACCTCCTCGACGTCGACCGCCAGTCCGGCCCCTTCGCAGGCGGCCCGCTGCCAAAAAATCAATGCGGACGATATCGGCGGGCACCCGGACTGGGCCCGGCGCATCCAGCACGCGTGCGATGTCGTGATGCGCGACAACGGCGACAGCTTGCTGCATATCGCCCTGGGCACGATGTCGAAGGCCATGTTCATCTTCCTGCCGCTGGTCGCCTTTCTGCATATGCTGCTGTACTGGCGTCCAAGGTATCGCTACGCCGAGCATTTGCTATTTTTCGTCCATTTACACGCGTTCTTTTTTTGCATAGCGATACTGGTGGTCTTTGCCAGTAACGCCGCGCATGCCTGGCCGAAGCTTGGCCAAGCCTCGGATGTTCTCGACAATGTATTGGGATGGACCTTACCCCTCTACACGCTGCTGGCCATGCGTCGCGTATTTCAGAGCAGCTGGCTCGGCACGTTGATCAAGGGGTTGGTACTTTTCTTCGTCTATATGATCGTGTTCGGCCTGACCGTGGGCGCGGTATTCGTGTATGCCGCCCTGCAGTTGTAAGATGTGATCTTTAACGGGGGAAGAGCCCAAATGAATCGTCTAGTTCTCGCCTTGGGAGTGTGTTTACTGGCAGGGCTTGGCATCGCCGCGGATCGCACGGCGCCGCCGCCGGGCGCGGAAGCGTATTTAATCGAGCCGCACGATGGCGCAAAGGTGCGCAACCCGGTCACGGTGAAATTTGGCTTAAAAGGAGCAGGAATTGCCCCGGCAGGGGTCAAATTCGACAACACCGGTCACCACCATCTGTTGGTGGATACGGAGGTGAGCCAGGTGCAGCTCGATGCGCCCATGCCCGCGACCGACAAGCTATTGCATTTCGGCAAGGGGCAGAGCGAGACCACCCTGACGTTGCCTCCGGGCAGGCACACCCTGCAGCTGGTGTTCGCGGATTACCTGCACCAGTCCTTCGATCCGCCGCTGGTTTCCAAGAAAATCACCATTACCGTGGAGTGATCCGATGCGGCATAGCGATGCCCGCGGGATACTGCATGTCGACATGGACGCCTTCTACGCATCCGTGGAAGAGCAGGATCGCCCGCAGCTCAAGGGAACCCCACTGATTGTCGGCGGCACCGGCGGGCGCGGCGTCGTCGCGGCCGCCAGCTACGCCGTGCGCCGCTTCGGCGTGCATTCGGCCATGCCCATGCGCGAGGCATTGCGCCTGTGCCCGCAGGCCATCGTGGTTCAGCCTCGAATGGCTCGATATAAGGAAGTTTCCGACCAGGTGTTTGCCATTTTTCATGAGTTCACCCCGCTGGTGGAAGGGCTTTCTCTGGACGAAGCGTTTCTCGACGTGACGGCGAGCCAGCGACTTAAAGGGGGGCCGGAAGTGATCGGCGCTGAGATTCGCCGGCGCATAACCCAGCAACTCGGACTGACCGCCTCGGTCGGCATTGCCCCCAACAAGCTATTGGCAAAGATTGCCTCGGATTTGAACAAGCCGGACGGGATGTGCCGCATCGATGCGGCCAACTTGCGCGAGGTCTTGGATCCCCTGCCCATCCACAAATTGTTCGGCGTCGGCAGAAAAACGCTGCCCACGGTGCTGGCAGCGGGCATCCGAACTTTTGGCGACGCGCGCCTCGCGAGCGATGAGGCGCTGTGGTGTGCCTTCGGCAAGCAGGGCACAGCCATGCGCGATCGGGCGAGCGGGCTGGATGAACGCCCGGTGGAACCCGACCGCGAGGAAAAATCCATCAGCGCGGAAGAGACTTTCGATATCGACATTCGCGCAGCAGGGGAGCTCAAGGCACAGTTGCGTCATTTAGCGGATCGGACCACATCCAGGCTACGCGCGCATAAGCTGCTCGCCGGCACGGTAAGCATCAAAGTTCGGCGTGGCGACTTCACCACCTACACCCGGCAACGCTCGCTTGAGCCTGCTACTCAAGACACCGACACCGTGTCCGCAGCGGCCGAGGGGCTGCTGAGTGCCTGGCTTGCATCGCAGCCCGCTTGCGCCGTGCGTCTGTTGGGGGTGGGCGTCAGCGATTTGCAATCGGTGCGGCAGACGGATCTTTTTGCAGCTCCGCTGCCCCATCACGGATCCCGGCTCGACTCAGCCGTGGACGGCATCCGCGACCGATTCGGCGCGGCACTCTTGACGCGCGCCAGCCGGCTCCCCCGCGGTACTCCCCAGGGAAACTAATACCGCGCTGGTATTATCTTAGTTGCCATGTACACCAGCTTCTTTGGGCTGACCGAAAAGCCCTTTGCCATCACTCCGGACCCGCGCTACCTATATTTGAGTGAGCGACACGCCGAGGCCTTGGCGCATCTGCTGTATGGCATCAATGAATCCGGAGGTTTCATTCAACTCACCGGTGAAGTGGGCACGGGAAAAACCACGGTCGTGCGCACGTTGCTATCGCGGGTGCCGCATCATGCCGATGTCGCCGTGATACTCAATCCACGTGTCACCCCGGTCGAATTTCTGCTGACCATTTGCGAAGAACTCGGATTGGCCATTGCCGAGGCCGACCGCGACAGCGTCAAGCAGCTGGTCGATGCCTTGAATCGGCGCTTGCTGAGCGCGCACGCCGAAGGACGCCGGATCATCGTGCTGGTGGATGAGGCGCAAAATCTGTCCATCGAGGTGCTCGAGCAGGTAAGGCTGCTGACCAATTTGGAAACCCCTACGCAAAAGCTGCTGCAAATCATTTTGATCGGGCAGCCCGAGCTTCGTGAGTTGCTCGATCGAACGGATCTGCGCCAGCTGGCACAGCGCATCACAGGACGCTATCACTTGAAGCCGCTGTCGCGCGAGGAGACCAAGGGCTACGTCCGGCATCGGCTGCGGGTTGCCGGAGCCACGGAGGAAATATTCACGCCCTCGGCACTCGGGGAATTGCATCGACTGTCCCTGGGCATCCCACGGGTGATCAATGTCGCGTGCGATCGGGCTCTGTTGGGCGCCTACACCCAAGAGACCAAAAAGATAACCTCAAGCTTGGTGCGCCGCGCGGCGGGTGAAGTCTACGGGCGCAGAATTCTGCCCGTCTGGCTCGGTTGGCTCTTAGGCTCCCTGGGGGCTGTCGCACTCGCGGGCACTGCGATCCTGGGCTGGCAATATCTGCATCGTCAAAATATGGCGCTGAGCGCAGCGCGGCCCGCGAAGCTGGCCGCTGCACCTCCCGCCGCGCCGCAACCGATCCCGCCGCCGGTCCAGCCTAAGCTGTCGGCCGTCAATGCCCTGCTGGAAGCGAATCAGGCGAACACCACCGACGCGGCGGCGTTTCGCCGTCTGCTGTCATTGTGGGGAACGGCCTTGTCGGACGATCGAGACCCGTGTGGGCAGGCCGCCAAAGCAGGCCTTGCGTGCCTGGATCAACGCGGCTCCTGGACTCAAGTGCGAACCTTGAATCGGCCTGCCATCCTGACGCTAACCGACGCCCGCGGACAGCGCCACCGCGTTGTCTTGTCCGGCCTGGATGACACCACGGCGACGTTGAACTTGGGCGAGCATAACGAAAGGGTTTCCCTCGATGACTTGTCGCGGGATTGGTTCGGCGAATTTACCGTGATCTGGAAGCCTAAGACGCTACGCACCCGATTGCTCTCGTTGGGCATGCAGGGGGACGAAGTTCGCTGGCTTCGGCGCAGCCTGAACGCCTTGGCTGGGGGCGCATCGGACCCGGAACACGCCGATGTCTACGATCAGGAGCTGGCGATTGCCGTGCAGAATTTCCAGCGCGAACATCGGCTCAACGTCGATGGTATCGCCGGAGTGCAAACCCAAGTCGTGCTCGATACCGCTTTGGCCGATCCAAGCTCGCCTCTGCTGCTGTCCGGCGCCCTGCGCGGCGGTTAGGAATTTTAATGTCATTCATTCTCGACGCATTGAAGAAATCTGAAGTCGAACGCCAACGTCAGTCCATGCCCGGATTGATGGACACACCCGCGGCCCGGCGCCGCGTCGGCTTGCCGCTGTGGGCGCTGTTGCTCGGCCTTTTGCTGGTGCTCAACGTCGCCGTACTCGCCGTGATCTTGATCAGAAATGCCGCATCAAGCGGTGCCGCCGCGCCGCTTGCCGCAGCGAGAAAACGCGCCCCGGCACCGGCGGTCGCTTTAAATACGGCCGAGCCGGCAGCGGAACATTTCAGTCCCTTGGGCGCCCCTCCGGTCTATGCTCCGGAAATTACTGTGCCGACAGAGGCGCCCGCCGCTGCGCAGAGCGGCGTACCGCCGCTACCGGATCGCGCCATCTCGCAGCGATCCGCGCCGCGGTCCGCGCAGCGCCGGCCTGAGCCGGTGCTGATCGATGAGGATGCACAGGCCGACAACTCGGAGGTGTTGCCCTCGGTCAACGACCTCAATCTATCCGGTACGCAGGCCCTGCCCGAGCTGCACCTGGACGTGCATGTCTACGCGACCAAGCCGGCGGAGCGTTTCGTCTATATCAACATGCGCAAGTTCCATGAAGGCAATTCCCTGCCCGAAGGCCCGGTGATCGAGCGCATCCGCCGCGACGGCGTGGTCTTGAGTTACCAAGGACTGCGCTTCATTCTGCCGAGGCAATAATTAACGGCCGGCCAAGCGGCGCAGCGCATCGCCCGCGATTCGATAATTGACCCAGCTCGGGTCGGCCTGCGCGCCCAAGGACTCGTAGAAATCGCGCGACGGGCGGTTCCAGTCGAGGACCTGCCATTGGAAGCGGCCGCAGCCGCGTTCGATCGCAAGCGCTGCCAAAAACTTCAGCATCGATTTGCCGACGCCGCGCCCGCGATATGGCGGGCGCACGAACAAATCCTCCAGATACAACCCGGATTTCCCCAGAAACGTGGAGAAATTATGAAAGTACAGCGCGAAGCCGGCCTCCTCGCCGTCGAGCCGCGCGATCGCGGCTTCAGCGTGAGGCGTTGCACCAAACAGCGCCAGGTGGATCGATGCTTCGGTGGCGATGCTCTCGTGACGCAACCTCTCGTAGTCGGCGAGTTCGTTGATCATGCAAAGAATCAACGGTACATCGGCGGCTGTTGCGGGTGAAATGTCGAGGCCGGAAGGCTGTGCCATGGCTTTAAGTCTCAGTGGGCGCGCCGTGCCCGATCATGCGATGATAATCCCATGCGTAAGATTTTGGCCCTGGCGATGAGCGGTTTGGTGACCGTGCTGCCGCTGGCCCTCACCGTGTACGTGATTTGGTGGCTCGTGAACACGGTTGAAGGCTGGCTGCGCCGCGCGCTGATCGCGCTCGGAATAGTCAGTCCCGAACATTACTGGCCGGGCTTGGGATTGATCGCGGGTTTCTTGATGTTGCTCATCGTCGGCAGCATGGTCAATGCCTATGCAGGGCGGATTTTGCTCAAGTATTGGAATGATTTTCTGGGTCGGATCCCGTTTGTGAAAACCCTTTACGGAGGGTTTCGAGATGTCGTGAGCTTGTTGCCCTCGGGCAGCGGCGAGAAGCGCGACTTGCAGCGCGTGGTGCTGGCGCGATTTGGCGGCGTTCAAGCCATCGGATTTGTGACGCGCGAGGATGTTCCCACCGTCTTGTTCGCGCACGGCGGCCACGATTGGGTGACCGTTTATTTTCCAATGAGTTACGCCTTTGGCGGCTACACCGTGTATTTGTCCAAGGATCGGGTGCAACCCCTGGACATTTCGGTCGAGGACGCGATGCGCCTCGCGATCACCGCAGGTCTAACAGCAGCCGGCAAGCGCAACGATTTTTAGCGGCTGATTTGACTCATGGTCAAACATCCAAGCAGCCTTTTGATCCTGATTCTGGCGCTGAGCCGCTTGGGCGATGCGGCTGCGATCGCCGCTCCACAAGCGTATTCGAATTCGGCAGCCCAGAAATTGCATAGCTGGCGCGACCAAGCCGTGCGCGCCCTTGCGGTGCGCTCGGACGGCAATTCCCTTGCGACCGCGGCCGCCTTGAGCTTCAGAAATGAGCATGCGGCGGCTTCGGCACCCGCAGCGCTGCAGCTCATTGCGCGCGCCAGCGAAGTGTCCCCGGACAGCGCGGCAATCGATTGGCTGCGTCTGCAGCTGTGCGGGGCGAGCCCCGGTTGCGACAGCCGGGATGTTGCAACCGTACTGCGGTGGGTGGATCCGGATAACGGAGCCGCTTGGCTGTCGCGCTTGGCGAGCGCGCACAAGGACAGAGATACGATCGAGGCCGATCGGGTACTGGCCGGCATGGCACGCGGCACGCGCTTTGACTTTTATTACAATCAGCTCGTAGTGCTGATGTTCGACGCGTTGGGTGCTGTGCAGCGCGAGCTGCCTCGCGGTGTGCTCGCCTCGGAGGCGGCGAGATTCGGCGAACTCGAAGGCATTGCGCACGCGGAACTGCTGCCGCCGTTGGCGCCCTTGACGGCGGTATGCCGGGAGACGGCCGCGCCCGAGCGGCGCGAGAACTGCCTGAAAGTGGCGAAGATCATGCAGAAGGGCGATACCCTGATCGTGCAAATGGCGGGCTTCGCCATCGAGAAATTTCTGCTGCCGCCCGAGAGCCGCGAAGCCAAGGTCGCAGCGGAACGCAGGCGTCTGCTCGAGTGGCGGGCGGCGGCGGCGGACAAGATCGATTCTTCGATTCTGCCCTGGACGCGAAACACGCGGGTCCGGGCGCGGCTCGCGCAAATGCGCTTGAGGCCGCGGCAGGAAGATGTTTGCATTGCGTTGTTGCGTGACCACAAAATGGCGCTCGAACCGGCGGAGAATCACCGATGATCGATTTGTACTATTGGCCAACGCCCAACGGCCACAAAATCACGATGTTTTTGGAAGAGACGGCGATGCCCTATACGATCGTGCCGGTCAACATCGGCAAGGGCGAACAGTTCAGGCCGGAATTTTTGGCGATATCGCCGAACAATCGCATGCCGGCCATCGTCGATCACACGCCGCTCGAGCGCGGTGCGCCGGTTTCCGTATTTGAATCCGGCGCGATACTGTTGTATCTCGCGGAGAAGAGCGAGCACTTCATACCCAACGAGTCGCGCGGCCGGGTCGAAGTTTTGCAGTGGCTATTCTGGCAAGTCGGCGGGCTCGGCCCGATGCTCGGGCAAAACTTTCATTTCACCCGCTACGCCCCGGAAAAGATTCCCTATGCCATCGATCGATACGTCAATGAGACCAATCGTCTGTATGGCGTATTGAACAAGCGGCTGGCTGACCGGGAGTTCATTGCCGGCACCTATTCCATCGCCGACATGGCGTGCTATCCCTGGATAGTGCCCCACGAGCTGCAAGGGCAAAGGCTGGAGGATTTTCCGCATACCAAGCGATGGTTCGAGGCGATCAAGGCACGCCCCGCCACGGTGCAAGCGTATGAGAAAGGTGCCGCGTTCAGCAGTGGCGCCCCGATCGGCGATGAGGCACGCAAAGTCCTCTTCGGCCAAACAGCGCAGAGCATCGCCAAGGGCTGACGCAATCAAGTCCGGCGCAGTGCCCGTCCTGTCGGCAACATCAATGCCCCTGCACATCGTGCGCCTTGAACCAGGCCAGGACGTAAGCCGTTTTGTCGATCAACAGACTCGGACGCGCGGAAATATCATGAGCGGCATTCGGAACCCGCACCAGTGCGGTATCGACTTTGCGAAGTTTCAATGCCTGATAAAATTGTTCGGCTTCGCTCGATGGGGTGCGATAGTCCACCTCGCCCGTCATCAGCATGGTCGGGGTCTTGACATTGCCGACGTAAGCCAGAGGCGATCGCTTCCAATAGGCCTGCATGTCATCCCAAGGGAACTCGCCGAACCAGTAGCGGTAGAAATAGTTGGTCATATCACCCGTGAGCACGAAGCTGGCCCAATTGATCACCGGCTTGACCACGACGGCGGCTCGAAAGCGATCGGTGTGCCCGACGATCCAGGCGGTTAACACGCCGCCGCCGCTGCCACCCGTGACGAACAGGCGCTGTGGATCGAGATAACCGCGCGCAAGCACCGCGTCGACGCCGGACATGAGGTCGTCGTAGTCTTTGTTCGGATAGTCATGGTGAATCAAATTGGCAAACTCCTCGCCGTAACCCGTGCTGCCGCGCGGATTCATGTAGAGCACCACATAACCCGCGGAGGCATAGAGCTGGATTTCGGCGGCAAAGCTCGGCGCATACATGGCGAAGGGGCCGCCGTGAATTTCCAGCACGAACGGATATTTCTTCGCAGGATCGAAGCCCGGCGGCTTGACGATCCAGCCTTGCATGCGCCGCTGGTCGGCTGAGGAATCGAAGCTAATTTCCTCCAGCGCGCCGATGTTTCGCTCTGCAAGCAAGTTGTCGTTGAAAGGGTTTAGGGTCGCAATGTCGCGCATCGAGGTACCGGTGGCGAGCGAGGAAGGCGCGTTCGGGCTGCCTTTGGTGAACACGAATCGGCCGTTCGCAGAGACCGAAAACGAACCTCCGGCGTAGGGACGGGAAACATCGTTACCGCCCACACCATCGGCAAGCACGCGCAGTTTGCCTTGCAGGTCGATCGCGGCAATTTTGATCGATCCATGATCGTCGTATTGGAACACCAGTTGTTTGCTATCGCCGAGCCATTGCGGAGACTCAGCATCCCGGTCGAGGGAAGCCGTGAGCGAGTGCGCATGACTGCCGTCGCTGTCCATGACATAGAGCTGAGTGGCCTGGTAACCCAATTGCTTGTCATCGAAGCCTAGGTAGGCAATGTGCTTGCCGTCGGGAGAGGCCACCGGGTGGTGGTCGGGGCCCCGGCGATCCGTGAGCGCATGAAGGGAGCCATCCGCGACCTCGATGCGGTAGATCTCACTGTCCAAGGGATCGTATTCGGCATCCGCGCGGCGGTTCGCGCCCACCAGAACGCTGCGACCATCGGTTGTGAAAGCCGGCGGTCCTTGATGATCGAAATCGCCATGGCTCAACTGACGAGCCGCACCCCCGTCCGCAGAGACGATGAAAACTTGATTGAAGGTGCTCTGCAAATATCCTTCACCGTCGGCACGGAAAACCATCCGGTCAATCAATTTCGGCGGATCCGCCCATTTGGCATTCTTTGGCGCTTCCGGCAGCTCGACTTTCAGGGGCTTGCGCTCTTGTGCCACGGGCATGGTGAAGGCGAGCAATTTGCCGTCCGGCGACCAGGCCAGAGCGCCGGGTGTATCGGTAAAGTTGGTGATCGGCGCATTGACGCGGCTTGCCGTCCAGTACATGAAGAGCTGCTGGGAGCCGTCCGCCGCGCGTGAGACGTAGGCGATGCGTGAACCATCCGGCGACCAGCGCGGTGCACCGCTGATCGGCGCGCTCGACAACGGGCGTTCATTCTTGCCGTCGATTCCAACCAGCCAAATGCTACCGCGGGCCCGATCCGTTTTGATGTCATAACCCATGCGCACATATGCAATGTTGCGTCCGTCGGGCGATATTTGCGGATCCGCGGCCCATTGCAAATCGAAGACGTCGAGCGGTTTGAAGGCCGGTTTTTGCGCTTGTGCGAAGATCGGCGCAGTCAAGCCGGCGACCAGGAGCGCCGCCGCGGAAAGTTTCATGCACACCGAAGTCTTACTCATTTGATGGTCTCTTTGCTGGCTGCCCAGCAGTATCGTTGATGTTCATTCACCATTCCCACGGCCTGCATGAAGGCGTGGCAAATCGTCGGCCCGACAAATTTGAAGCCCCTTTTTCCCAAATTGTTGCTCATTGCATCGCCCTGCTCGCTCGATGCCGCGATCCCGCCGAGATACAGGGGCCGGCGGCGCAGCACCTTACCATTCGTGAATTGCCACAGGTAGTCGCTGAAAGATCCATGCGATGCACGGATTTCAAGGTAGGCGCCGGCATTGGCAATGAATGCTTCGAGCTTGAGCCGATTTCTGATGATGCCGGGATTTCGCAACAGAGCGCGGCGCTTTGCCGCGGTGTAGCCAAGCATTTTTTCGGCGTTGAAATTGTCGAACGCCTGCCGATAAGTATCGCGCTTGCGCAGCACCGTGATCCAGCTCAAGCCCGCCTGTGCACCCTCGAGACACAACATTTCGAACAGGTGTTGATCGTCGCGCACCGCTTCTCCCCACTCATTATCGTGATAGGCGACATACAGCGGGTCAGCCGAACACCAGGCGCAGCGCCGTTTGCCGTCCGCATGAGGCTGAGCCTTAAGCTTGCGAGGATCTATCGGCACCGGATGCGCTCAATGCGATTTGGCGGCGATGACCTCTATTTCCACCAAGGCACCAGGAGCGGCCAGGGCGGCAACTTGAACCGCGCTGCGCGATGGCTTGTTGGGTTGATCGGCAGTGGCAAAGAATTGCTTGTACCCGGCCATCATTCCGGCAAAATCCATTTTGTTATCTTTCGCCGGATCACCCACCAGGAATACGGTCATCTTCACCACGTCGCTCATGGTGAGCCCAAGCCTGGCAAGTGTCGCTTTGATCGCATTCAGCGCCCCGACGGTTTGAGTTTCCGTATCCCCGTAGGCCGCGCCGCTGCCTTTGGGCGCATCTTTATTGATCACCGGCGCCAACGCGCCGCTCAAGAAGTACGTATCCGTGCCGGCTTTGACCGTGACCGCCGAGGAAATCGGGAAGTCATTGCCATCCGGTAGCGCCAAGCGCTCAACCCTTTTTTGATCCGCCGCCAAAAGCGGTACGCTCACAAGAAGCGTAACAGCGCCCGCGGCGACAACGCGCTTGAGCCGACCGTTCATGCTAGACATCGCATCCCCTTTTTTCCGTGATTTTAAATATGCAAACGGGCAGCGTGGCGCACTCTATAGACCAGTTCAATGCAATCCACACCGCGCGTGCGGCGAGCGGTGCTGCGGATTTCGTGCATTAGCTTGAGCAGAACTCGGGTGCTCTGATCGGCCGACAGGCTCGGTTTAGAATCGACTCCGAGGTGCAGCACCGCGAATCGCTCGCGAGCGGAGCGAACGAATACGGCGACCCCCATTGGCCTGCCGTCCTCGGAAACGGCGAATAGGGTTTGGACGCCCTCGATGTCGCCAACGCGCACCCGTAACTCGCCGTCCTGCTCTTGGATTTCCGGCACCCCATAGGTGTCGATGGATTGTTGAATCCCTGTGCGAACACGATGCTGGTTGACGTTGAAGAACAGCAGCTGTTCCAGGGCGGGACGCTGCTCCGAAGCGAGCTTCGAGGTAATGCTGATTGACGTGCCCAATGAACCCCCGAGCTTGCTGCGCTAATTGAGCCACCCGTCACAGAACCTAATTGACGCACCGCAACAGCCGTTGTCTGCGCCCTAAGACGCCGTATCGTATAGCGTCGCCCGCGGAATGACACTAGCTAAGCGGTCGCAAGTCCGTTGCTGCAGTGCCGTACGCTGCGGCGGTCACCGTAATAACTTGAAGGGCAACCCATTGGTACTAGCTTCCGAAGACGGCACGCTGGAAGCGCTGAAATTCAGCCTCGCGAGCGACGTCGTCGAACTGGTCATTCTCAGCACCGACGAAGTGTTTCTAAAAACCCTGCGCGCGGCGCTGGGCGATGCGAGACGCTTGTGGCACGTCCCAACAGCGGACAAGGTCAGCGACTTGTTGGTGGCCGGTCAGGTCGGTATTCTCGTGCTCGATGTGCAGGCACTGCGTGAAGCGGCCAATCTATTCGTCGAGCACATCAAGCGACAATTTCCCGATTTGGTGGTGGTCGCCGCAGGCCATCGCGACGACGAGACTTTGTTGGCCAGCATCATCAGCTCAGGACTGATTTACCGCTTCATTCACAAGCCCATGTCTCCGGCACGGGCCAGATTGTTTGCGGAAGCCGCCATCAGAAAATACCAAGAGCAGCGCCGTCGTGCGGCCGAATCGCCGCAGCGCAGGCGATCAGCGGATCCAAGCCGCATGTGGCTCCTCAGCGCCGCTGCCTGCGCGGCCGCGATTGCCGTTTTTGCAGGGCTCGTGCATCGCAGCGTCGACAAGTTACCACCCTCGACTCCCGCGGCCCCGGCCGATTTGAGCGAGACTACGAAGGCAGATAAGGCTGAAGTGCATGAGCAACAGCTAGAGCGCGCGCAAACTGCTTTCTTGGAGCAGCTCAAATCAGCACAGCTCAAGGTGGCGCAGTCCCTGCCCGCACACTCCACGCAATCGGCTCCATCGGCGCAATCGCGAGACATCGCGGCGGGCGGCCCACCGGCACCCAAAACAGAACCAGATCGCGTTACGCCGCTTCTCGATCTCGCGGCGCGCCGGCTGGCCGAGGGACATCTGCTCGACCCGGATCGCGACAATGCTCGCTCGTATGTGCAGCAAGCCCTGGAACTAAGTCCGCAAAACGCCGCTGCCCTGGGGGCAAGACACGCGCTGTCTTCGCGGCTGCTCGAGGAGGCTCGCAGCGCCGTCGATCACGGGGACTTTGTCCGTGCAAGCGCTTTACTTGAGGGCGCCGACGGTATCGCGGAGCGCTCGGATGTCGAAGCGCTGCGAAACGTGCTGAGCGGCGCGCAGAGACAAGTTGATGTGGATGCGTGGAGCGCTCTTCTGAAGAGTGCCAATGAGCGCTTGCTGCAGGACAGGCTGACCGAGCCCGCGCAGGATAACGCCAAGTATTTTTATCTCAGGCTGAAGCAACTTGACCCGGGCAACGCGGCATTAGGGTCTCTACTGCACGACTTGGGGACCCGATTGACCGCCCAGGCGCGCCGAGCGCTGGTTCTTGGGCAAGCGGACGCCGCGAAAAACTGGTTGGATGAGGCGGTCGCGGTCGGCTTTAGCTCCGCGGAACTCAGTTCAGCGCAGCACGATCTGGATGCCCTGGTTGATAAGCAGAATTTTATGGCGAATCTGGTTCCTGCCAGCCAGCTTAAACTGCTCAAAACAGTGGAACCGGTCTACCCATCCAAGGCGCAAGGCAAAGCGCAGGGTTGGGTGGATGTGGAGTTTACGGTGTCCGAGAGCGGTAAGGTGCAGGACGTCGCTGTGCACGCAGCCAGCGTACCGGGCACTTTCGACGATGCCGCGGTCAAGGCGGTATCCCAATGGCGTTACCAACCGGTGCTACATGACGCCAAGGCTGTGGCGGTGCGCACGCAGATCCGCATCCGATTTAGTTTGTCCTAGCAACGCTCAAGGCCTCTCCCATCGCATACGAAACGACGGCGGGACGACTAGCGGTTCGGCGACCCCATGGAATTGTCTTTTTCGCGGCGCTTGCGTTCGGCGACCTCTTCCCGGTCGACACTGACATTGATGGGCGCCTTGATGCCGATGCGGACCTGAGCGCCGTTCACGGCCATCACAGTGACTTCCACATCATCACCAATTCGTAAGGATTCGCCGGCGCGTCGGGTGAGTATGAGCATGCTTCATTTAGGCATGGGGCAGAATGCTTTCATGTGGGCCATCCGTTTAACCTCCTGTAGGACTAAGCCCACAATCGGCATCTGTCTGCAGCCCTGGCGCATCGCACCGCAGCGGCTACACTCATTTTATTTTAAGGATGCCGACATGGTGCCGCGGTTCTTGCAGGGCAAACTGATTTCAGCGTGTGCTGCGGCACTGGCTCTAGGGGCGGGGTTGGCAATTAACGTTTCCTGCGCCGATACTCTCCCGGCGCCGAGCCGGCACCAAATGATGAAGGACTGCATGGCCAAGCAGAAAGCCAGCGAAGCCGGCCGCACCAAGGATGATATGAAGAATTCGTGCAAGGACGTGACGAAAACCGAAAAGCAGAATGCCGACAAGGCGGTGGATGAGTCCAAGAACCCAAGCGCTGAGGAGCCGTCCCGCTAAATCTCGGTGGCCTGCTGGGCGCTTTCGGGGAGCGCCCAATTGCTCACCGTGGCTTCGTAAATAGCGAGCTCTTCGAGCAAGTCCTCAAACCGCTGGGCCTTGCCCATGGCGAAGCCTTGGCCGTAATCGACACCGAGGTCCGTCATGCGCACCCGCAACACGTCGGTCTCGACGTATTCCGCAATGGTTTCCATGCACATGACTTTGGCCAGCTGGGCGATGGCCTTTATCATCGATTCGGAACGCGGGTTGGTTGCAGCGTCGCGAACGAAGCTGCCATCGATCTTGATGTAATCGACCGACAGGTCCTTCAGATAGGCGAGCGAGCTCACGCCGGTGCCAAAGTCATCGAGGGCGAACTCGCAACCGAGTTCTTGCAGCGTGTGCATGAACAACTGCGCCTTCTCGAGGTTGCCGATAGTCGCTGTTTCGGTCAGCTCGAAGCAGAGCACGCCAGGCGGCAGACCACTCGCTTTGAGCTGATCGACCACGAAGGCCAAGAATGAATTGTCTTGCAGGGATTGGCCGGAAAGATTGATGGCGAATCGCGCGAATTCCTCGCCCACCGAAGCGCGGTGTTGACCCAGCAGCTGGCAAGCTCTGCTCACGACCCATCGATCGATGCTCGGCATGAGCTGGTAGCGCTCCGCCGACGAGAGAAATTTATCAGGCGGGATGATCTCGCCGCGTTCTCCGATCATGCGGATCAGCAGTTCGAATCGCGGCCGACCATAATTGCCGCGCAGAGGCAAAATGGGCTGGGCATCGAGTCGAAATCCGTCGTTCTCCAACGCGTCGCGCAGCTTGCCGATCACCAGAATGTCGGTGTGCCGTTTGATGATGCTCTGGTCGGAATCCTGAAACATTTCGACGCGGTTGCGGCCGCGATCTTTGGCGGCCTTGCAGGCGATCTCCGCCGTGGCAAGGGCGTGCGCAAGCGGGTTATCTGAACGGCCAATGGGGGCCACGCCCAGGCACACCGACACTTCGAAGGAACCTTGACCGGCGCGAGGCACGATGTCTTCGGCTGCGGCGCGAATCTGTTCGGCGATCGCGGCGGCCGACTCCATGGTGCAATTCGGAATGAGTGCGGCCAGCCGATCTCCCGAAATGCGTGCCGACAGTGCTTCCGGGGGAAGAGTCTTGGCCAAACGGTCGGCGACGCTGACGATGACATCGTCCCCGATATGCATTCCGAAGGTTTCGTTGATTACATGCAGCCGGTCGATATCAAGATATAAAATACTATGTTGCGAGCCGCCTGCCGCGCCCAGCACGGCACCCGCCTGCTGCTCGAAGGCTTGCCGGGTCATGAGACCAGTGCTGCTGTCGTACTGCGCCTGGATGATGCTTGTCGAGCGCTTGGCCAGCATCTCGGCGACTCGGGTGTGCTGCACATCAAAATCGGGCGCGCTCGGCGGATTGAAAAGCGCCAGAACGCCCATCACGCGCCCGGAATGGTGCCGTATCGGGCAGGCCAGGATCTTGTACGGGGCGGCGACATCGCTCGCCACCTTGGAGATGTGATTGATGACGATAGTTCGCTGTTGCAATTGCATCCAGGCCGTCAAATGGTGCTGAGCGCGCTGCAGCGCTTCAGGCGACATCGGCGCACCGCTTTGGGTCAATGACACCGAGATATTCTTGTCCGGCACCCACAGCGCTGCCAGTGCGCAGCTCATCCGGTCGAGCCCAGTCTTTAGTATCTGCGAGAACTCGACGGCATCGCTCGCCGCGGTCTGATGGGAGGAAAGGTCCATCATGAGCTCCAGATCGCGCTCTTTGATGTTGAGGTCGCGTTCGCTCAACCCCAATTTCGCACGAAGCGCCAACTCGCGCCGCATGCATTCCAGAGCGGGCTGCACCAGCTGGCGCACGGTCTGCAGCGGACGCGGCTCAATCCGATTACCCGACAGCCGCACCACCAAGCTCACGACGCCGAGCAGTTCGATTTGCTCGGCGCGCACCGCGAAAGAGTACACGACGCGATCCGCATCGAGCGTTCTGGCGACACCGGGGAACTCGGTGCTGTCCGAGACGGCGTTTGCGATGGCCTCGTCGATGAGTTGCGGCTCGTCGCTCAAGTCCCATTCATCCGAAGCCCACACCAGTTTGGCATATCCATCGTGAACGACCACGCCGCGCAGGCTCGGCATCAACATCCGCAGCAAACGACCATACGGGTCGAAGGAGGTGTCCGCGGTGGGAGTTTCGACGGCGTTTGTCTTGAGGTCTAGCACAGTCCTATCCGGAGAATTCTGGCGTGTGGGTTTCACCTTCAATGTGCGGGAATCCCCGAGTAGCAGCCATGACGAGCGTCGCAGTTCGGCGCAAGAGTTGAGCGTTGGAAAATCCGTTTCGCGCGCCAACGCGTGAAGATTGACAAAATCCAGCGCTTCTTGTGATCTATATCCCGCTTCGCCGGCTGAATCAGGCGATCCTTCAGTCAGTGACGGCCCAGGCTCTTCAACAGCTTGAGCAGGAATCGGCCGCCGGGGATGCGCACCAAACGAAATACTTTGCCCCAGAACCGGCGGGAATTCGCATCGATGGTGACTAAAGGCAGGCTCTCGTACAAATGCTCCAAAGGCTCATGAACTATCGCGCTCTCGGACTCGACACTTGCAACTTTGTCGCCTGACATAAAGGTCAGCAGCACACTGTTGGCCTGCCATTCGATGCCGAGTTCAACGATCGCCGGGGCGCCGAAAGCGCGCGCCGCTCCATGCTCGGCCTTTCTTAAAAATACCGACAGGGCGCGAGGCGCGGCTCGAGTCAGCTCCCAGCTACCGTTGCCGCGGTCGTGCGCCACGAACGCACCGAGAAAATTGCGTCGCAACTTTGGGGCCATTGCCGCATCCTACGCGGATTGAAGCCAAGACGGACACGTGGTGGACGAGACGATAAAACTACTTCCTGGCCAAGCGTTTAGCAAGAGCGGGCGGCCTCGGCTCGACTACGTGGCGGTGGCGAGACTGGCGTTTCCCTTCATGGTGAACAGCGCCGTGCAGGCAGGCTTGAACGCCACAGATACCTGGTTCATCGGACGCGTATCGCCCGTCGCCACGGCGGCAATCGGCGCGGTTTACTGGCCCGTGTTGGTGTTCGGGTTGCTGTTCGGAGGGGTCGGCCTGGCTGTACAGACCTTGGTCGCGCAGGCTCAGGGCGCGCATCGCTACATGCGCGCCTCGCAAGCGACGTGGACCGCACTGTGGGCTTCGCTGTTTACCGTGCCGCTGTTTGTCGTACTGGCCTTGGCCGGTCGCCCGCTGTTCGGACCCTTCGGCCTGCCGACGCAGATCGTGGATCTGGCGCTGAGCTATTGGTTACCTCGAATGCTGGGAGGCCCGCTCGGCGTGGCGCTATGGGCGGTACTGGGTTTCTTCAACGGTATAGGCCGTCCCACGGTGACTTTGCGCATTGCAGCCAGCGTGGGAATAATCAATGCGGCGTTCAACCAGCTATTCATGTTTAATCTCGGCATGGGCGTCGCCGGTTCCGCCTGGGCAACCAATGCCGCGCAACTGGTGGGCATCGTCGTCGCGCTGACGTGGTTTTTGCGTCCCGCGACGCGCAGCCGGTATAAGTCCCATCTCACGATGCGCCTGCACGCCGCGACCTTGCGGCGTCAAGTAAAGTTGGGATTTCCCATGGGCTTGCTTATCGCGGCCGATATCCTCGGGTTTGCGCTGTTTCAGCTGATGCAAGTGCGGCTGGGAACTGTGGACGGGGCCTCGACTCAAATCGTGATGATGCTGACTTCTTTTTGCTACATGCCCGCAGTGGGCATTGCCATGGCAGGCACCACACTGGTCGGCCAGGCAATCGGTGCACATCGCAAGGACTGGGCTCTCAAAGTGGGCAATGGCATTATCTGGATTGTGGTGCTCTATATGGGAGCGCTCGGCGTGATCGTCGCGGCTGCGGGTCCCGCCGTCATGCCTTTGTTCACCAACGGCGCCGATCCGCAGGCGGCGGCCGTAATCCGGCGAGGTTGCACGCTGCTTTGGATCGCCGCCGGATATCAATTATTCGACGGTCTCAATATCAGCTGCAGCGCCAACCTGCGCGGCGCAGGCGATGTTCGACTTCCGGCATTGATGGTGCTTGCTCTTTCCTGGTTGGTCTTCGTTCCGTTGGCGCATAGCCTGTCTTTTGCGCCGGGCTTAGGCTGGGTGCATTGGCTGCCGCAGTTCGGCCTGGGCGCGGTGGGCGGGTGGATCGCGGCGCTGATTTATATTTTCTTCCTGGGCCTGATGCTGTTTCTGCGCTGGCGCTCGAGAGCCTGGGAACGCATGTCGCTGTCGCTCAATTGATGCGCGGCGCTATGAGAATTTCCCGCGGCGTGCTGCACCTGTGCCTGGCCGGGTTGAGCGCGCCGGCCACCCTGGCGGTTGCGGCCACCGTGACGCAAACCATGGCGGCGCAACGACTGCCCTCGAGCGCTGTCAGTTTCGTGATCCTCGAGGCCGATACCGACCGTGTCGTGACCAGCCATAACGCGGATACGCCGCGCAGTCCGGCGTCCACCATCAAGACGGTCACCACGTTCGCGGCACTCGATTTGCTGGGACCGGCATACACCTGGCAGACCCGCGCGTATCTTCAAGGGCCGGATCTGATCCTGCAGGGCGGCGGCGACCCCTATATGACGCTGGAGCGGTGGTGGAGCTTCGTGCAAGGCTTGCGCATGCAGGGGTTGAAATCCATCAGCGGCGATATCGTTATCGACAACAGCGCATTTTCCCCGCCCAAGGAAGACCCCAGCGCCTTCGACGGGCGGCCAAACCGCTCCTACAACGTGCTGCCGGACGCCTTGATGGTGAATTTTCAATCGATCGAATTCAAACTGTTTGCCGATCCCGAAACTCGCCAGGTGCAGGTGCTTATAAGCCCGGCGCCGGTGAATCTCAACGTGGAAAATCGCATCCATTTCGCGACGGGCCGCTGCAGCGGATCGGCGGGCCGAGTGGATTTCCAAGTGGCTTCGCCGCAATGGGATCGAGTGGTTTTTTCCGGATCACTATCCTCTCAATGCGCGCAACGCACATTTGCGCGCATTCTTCTGCAGCCGGCTACCTATGCATTCGGCACCTTTGTCCGGTTGTGGCGGGAGTCCGGCGGCGAATTTAACGGCAAGTTGCGCATCGAGGCGGCACCGGCCGGTGTCAAGCCGCTATTCGCCTTCGATTCGCTGAGCCTGGGAGAGATCGTGCGCCTCACCAACAAGCACAGCAGCAACCTGATGGCACGGCATCTGCTGCTGACGTTGGGCAAGGAGCGCTACGGCGAACCGGCGAGCGAGGAAAAAGGGAGCGCGGCCATCGCCGAGTGGAGCCGCGCGAGAGGATTGGACTTAAGCGCGGTGGATCTCGACAACGGGTCCGGATTGTCCCGGAGCACCCATATCTCCGTGCTGCAGATGGCCAAGATTCTCAATGCGGCTTATCACAGCCGCTTTGCCCCGGAATACATGGCATCGTTTCCCTTGGCCGGCCTGGACGGCACGCTGCGTTCGCGGATGAAAAACAGTCCGGCCGGTTCAGTACGCCTGAAGACGGGACATCTGGATGGAGTCAGCGGCATTGCCGGCTACGTGACCACCGCCGCTGGCAAGACCTACATTGTCGTATCGCTGGTGAACCATGCGCGTGCGGATTTCGGTGCGGCAGAACCCGTGCACGAGGCTTTGGTAAATTCTCTGCTGAAGGTAGAGCCTAGCTCGGGCCCGGACGCTCCATCTCCCAGAGCACCGCGGTGACATTTTTCCGAACCCAGATACCAAAGCCGACATAGCGGAAGGATTTACTCAAGCGCCGTCGATACCAGGTACCGGTACGCAAGTGCACGGCGCGGTCCGTGCGGCTGCGATCGCAATTCTCGCGCCAGTCCTCCGTGGTCAGCGCCGACACATACAACGCCGCGCGGCAGAGCCGACTTAAGTTCGCGATGGCGCGCGCGGCCTGCGCATCCGGCAAGTACTGCAGAACGTCGTAGCAAACGACGAGATCGAAGGCACTGCGCGGCACGAAGTCGACCAGCGAACCGCGCACCCAATGGAAACGGTCGCACAAATAGGGACTTGCCTCCAGGCCAATATAGCTGGCGCGCGGCATGATCTGCTTGAAGGGCTTGCGCAGCAGTCCGATGCCGCAGCCGGCGTCGAGAATGCGTCGCACCGGTATCTGGCACTGTTTCAAGATGCTGCTGATGAGCGCTGCACGGCTGTGCATTTCCGCAGGGGTGACCACGCGCGTCGCGGCAGTCAAATAGAATTTGCGAAAATAGGCGGCGGTAAAATTGTTCGGCGGGGCCGCAGCGTGTAGCTTACTGGGCTTTTTCCGCTTCCGCGGTACCGAGGTTTGACCCATGCTTGAAAAGACCCTAACCGTATGACGTTGCACACCATGATAGTGGCTGCGCTGATTCTGTGCTTGCCGGGCTCGGCACTTGGCGCTGACTCCGCTGCGGGTAACGCCGCCCTGCCGACCATCGAGGCGAAAACTGCTGGCCTGCGTCACATGGCCGGCTTTCTGCCGCTGCATTGGGACGATAAGGGTGCAAAGCTGTATTTGGAGATCCGTGCGCTCAATGCCGACATGCTTTATTTTGATTCGCTGCCTTATGGCACGGGTTCCAACGATTTGGGGTTGGATCGCGGCCAGGTGTCGCCGGCGAGACTGGTTCGTTTCGAGCGCTTTGGCTCAAAAATTCTGCTGATTCAGCGCAATGAATTTTTCAGAAGCTCCGCTCATGAAGCGGCCGAGCGCCTAGCGGTACTTCAGTCTTTTCCCGAATCCGTCTTGGCGAGCTTTGCGGTAGCGGCTGAAAATCTCTCCGGCGGCGCGCCCACCGCAGCGCTGGTGGATGCGACGGACTTTTTTCTGCGTGACGCGCATGGCACTGCCGATGCGCTTAACGCGGCCAAACAAGGCATTTATAAGCTCGATGGTGCGCGCTCCGCCATCGCCATCGATGCCACCAAAGTGTTCCCGAAAAACACCGAGGTCGAAGCCGTTCTGACCTTTGCCTCGGAAGCGCCGCTGCCCGCATCGTTCGTCGGCGAGGTCGCTCCCGATTCGCATGCCCTGACGGTGCGCGAGCATCAATCGTTTCTCGAGCTGCCGCCCCCGGGTTTCGCGCCGCGGCGCTATGATCCACGCGCCGGCTATTTTCAGTTCGAATTCCGCGACTACGCAGCCCCGCTCGGGGCACCGCTCGAGCAGAGGTTCATCGTTCGGCATCGCTTGAGCAAGCAAAACCCGGCGTGCACTGAGTCGTGCACGGCAGTCAAACCCATTCAGTACTACGTCGACCGCGGCGCTCCGGAGCCCATTCGCGCCGCGCTGGTGGCGGGAGCGCGATGGTGGGATCAAGCATTTCAAGCCGCCGGATGGGCGCCTGGCACCTTTACGGTCGATGTACTTCCCGAAGGCGCCGATCCGATGGATGCGCGCTATAACATCATTCAGTGGGTGCATCGCTTCACGCGAGGCTGGTCGTACGGCCATCCGCTGGCGGACCCACGCACCGGCGAGATCATCAAAGGCAACGTGACATTGGGTTCCTTGCGGGGGCGGCAGGATTATCTCATTGCCGAAGCGCTGCTCTCCCCTTACGTGACGGGCAAGAAGATCACGGCCGACAACGATCCCATGCTGGCCATGGCATTGGCGCGTACCAGCCAATTGGCCGCCCACGAGACCGGCCACACCCTGGGACTCGCGCATAATTTTTCCGCCAGTGCATTTCCCCACGAAAGCGCGGAATCCGTCTCGGTAATGGATTATCCGCATCCCTGGATAACGCTCGACAACAATGGGGTCCCGGATCTGTCGGCGGCGTACGCGGTTAATATTGGCAAGTGGGACAAGCTCGCCATCGAGTACGGCTACCGCCAGTTCGCCGAGGGTTCCAATGAGGTGGAGCAACTTGACGTGATATTGGCCACGGCGGCGAAATCCGGATTGATGTTCATCACCGACGAGGATGCCAGGCCCGCCGGCAGCGCGCACCCGCGTGCGCATCTCTGGGATAACGGCGAGGATGCCGCAGATGAGCTCACCCGTATGATGAAGATCCGCGCGGCGGCACTGGCACGGTTCAGCGAAAACGCGGTTCCGATCGGCGTGCCGCTCGCGCAACTTGAGGACACCCTGGTACCGCTCTACTTATTGCACCGCTATCAATGCGAGGCGGCCATTAAGCTCATAGGCGGTCTCGATTACCGCTACCAGGTTAGGGGTGACGGCCAGATAAATGCCGCCATCGTTCCGCCCGATGAACAACGCAAGGCGCTTCGCGCGGTGATCAAGACCTTGTCCGCGGAATTTCTCACCCTGCCCGAGCCGTTGCTTAGCCTGCTTCCGCCGCGACCGCCGGGCTTCGAGCGCAGCCGCGAGTCTCTGCCTTCACAGACGGGCCTGACCTTCGATCCCATCGCGGCTGCGGAATCCGCGGCCGACTTGACGCTCGCCACGCTCTTTAATCCGGAACGTGCGGCGCGGCTGGTGGAGTACCACCAGCGCGCCAATGCTCCTTCGCTCGAAGAGGTCATCGAAGCGGCGCTCGCAGTGAGCAGGCCGGCGCAAAACAAATCGAAGGGTCCCCAGACTTTTATGAGCGAAGTGAAGTCGGCTGTTTACGGCCGCACCGTCGAGGCGTTGCTAACCCTGGCTGCGGATCCGAAGTCTTCGCTCACCGTTCGCGCCATCACGTACGCGAAATTGGAGGTTATCAAGGCGCAAGGCAGCACGAATTCGCCACTGGCGGCTTATCTCGCCCATCGTATACAACGCTTTCAAGACGATCCGGGGAAATTCGTAACTTCTAAGCCGCTCGAGGCACCTCCCGGCATGCCTATCGGCGAAGAATTTTAAGGAGGCCGATACCGCCACAATGGGTTGGATGCGCTCGACAAGGGCCATTCTAAGTCCGATGAGCTGACATCCGCAGCGCCGGCGGCGCAGCGCTGGTGGAAGCTGCCGAGCCCTGCGTACCGAAGAGGTGAAGTTCGATGACGGAGTTGGCGCGGGCCGTATTCTTAAGCTCCGCATAGTGGATGCAGGCGCGCCGTATTTGCGATGCCCTCAGGGCGAGCGGCATAGAAGTGTGATTGAGGCGAGCTTCGGGCGGTCAGGTCTGGGACGCCACGACCCGCGGATCAAGACGTGCGTTTATTCCCAATAATGACGGTAAACACCATGGAATCCCGTGCGCGAGCGTGCAATCCCACGGAGTCGCGTCCGATGGCGAGTCCGCATCGATTGTTCCAGTTGTACGGCTCGGAGGCCCGATGGCGGCCGCGGGGTGACCGCTCGCGAACGGCGGCTCAGCGTTCGTCGCCTACATGAGCCAGTGCTCCCGATTGTCTCGCCATTCGTCAGATCGAACTGTCCGGCATCGGACAGTAACGAACGGCAGCGAGGGCGGCGCCAGAGTCTGCGGTTGACACCATCGGTGCTTCGCCAAATGATAGCCGGAAAACCCGGGGGAAAGACGCGATGTTATTGAATACGCCGACGGGCTTCGCGCAGCGTCACTCGTGGGACCGCAATTTCTTTCCGTTTTTGGTCGCCGTGATCTGGGTCGTGATCATGCTGGGTTTCGTGCCGGGCATCATGCGGCACGTTGCCCGCCACGAACCCGATTATCCGCTGATCATCCATATTCATGCCGTCGCCTTCGTCGGCTTTCTGGTGCTACTCAGCGTGCAGGTCGCTCTCATCCGCGGACGGCGGTATGTCGTTCACCGTAAGATCGGTGCCTTCGGCGGTGCGCTAGCCCTGGCCATGGTCGTGCTCGGACCGTGGGCGGCGATTGTTTCCGAGCAGGTACATTTCGGCACGAAGCTAGGCGATCCGCCATTTCTAAGCGTCGAATTTATCGAGATGATCGTCTTCGCCATTCAGGCCGGATTGGCGATTTGGCTTAAGGGCGATGCGGCAGCCCATAAGAGACTAATGCTGCTGGCCACGCTATTTCTGACCACCGCCGGATTCGGACGTTGGCTGGCTGACCCGCTTCAGGCCCTCCTTGGTGACGGCTTTCTTCCGTTCCTCGCCGAGTTTTTTGGTGGGACGATCTTCTTAGTTGTGGGACTTGGCACTTATGACATCATCACACGGCACAGACTGCATCCAGCCTATGTCGCCGGCGCATCGTTAGGAATAGCCGGAGACGTGTTCGCGGCTTGGCTATATGTCTACCCGGCATGGAAGGCTGTGTCTCTGAGGATCATTGGTCACTGAATAGGCGGCGCATAGCGAGTATTGCGGCGCGCGAGCCGCCACTTCGTGGCGGTTAATTCGAGGCGAATAATCCCGTGAGTTTTAAAAAAGCAGAGCGCACCCCGTGGCGGTGAGAACCAAATGCTTTTCTTGGGATCCAATGAACCATCCGCTTTGCATTACGGCTTCACGTGACAAGGCTATAATTTCTACTTGTTTGAGGCGCGCTCCACGCAGGAGTCGCACTTTAATGGCGTCCCCTGCGCGTAGTTAGAGGTCACGTTGGAGGACAATCTACACGCGCGTCCTGAACCGCAATTATCTGCCACTTTCCTTTGCGCTTGAGCCACGTGTCAGTCCACACCAAGCACCGGCGCTCGTGCTTGGAGTCCGGCAGGACGGCACCGCTGGATTCTGAACCATACACAACCGCGACATTGTCGCCAAAGAATCTAACGTCTGCATCGAGTAGGCGGCAATCACTGTGGAGTGTCGATGGGTCGTGCGTCGGCACTTCGGTGGGCCTGTCGTAACGAGTGCCTTTTGGCGACGTCCCGTGGAAATCCGTAGCGAGCAACTCTGACAGAACCGAAGGTTTGCCACAGGACGCTTCCGCCCAGGCCATCTCCTGCGCGATCATCCACTGCACCGTCTCTTTTCCTCGGTCCGGGACCTCACCGCCAACGGCCCCTCCAGATAACGCACAAAGATAGCTACCAAAAACGCTAATAATTGCACGTCGGCTTATAGACACTCCCAGTTGAAACCACCAGCGACAACTAACTATGACATAGGCGCCGCAAACGCGAAATTAGGCAGAACGATTTCACCAATCTGTTGCGTCGATCGGTTGAATCCGCAGCCGAAAGCTCCCAAAATCGGATGGGCAGGTAAGTGCCCCCACTGCGGCGGTTCACGCCAGTCAGCCAGAAGCGTTGAAGCGGTCATTAGCTATTTTGCGAATATACTTCGGTGCACGAAATCCGTTTCGACACCAGAACACAGGAATAAGTCGATGCCCCGAGGCAATACTTCAGCATCTAGCCGCTTCTCCGTGGCCAAAGGTTGGCGCCGAAATGTAGCCTTCACCCTTGCAATCCTAGTGCTGCTACTAGGCGCAGCGTATGCAATGCGTTGCACGCTCCTTCTTAATATCGCAAGAGTGGTATTGAGTCGCAATGCAGAGTTGCTGGCGCAAGAACGGAAGGACGGCGTGACAATTAGTTTTTCTAGCACACCAACGACTTGGGTAAAGCCGATGAAGAATCTGATGAACCCGATTTGGCTGCCAATTCAAACAGAGGGGGTGAACTACTTTACGTTTGCGGCTCCAGCCAATCTGCTCCGGAGTTTTAGTGAGCGTTCGAATCCTAGCTCGCTCTACTACCAAGCGTGGGTAGGTGGCTATGTGACGAAGCGGAGTGACGGCAGTTTGCCTGCAGATTTGCCGATGTGGGCATCTAAAGTAACGGCGCTTGATCAGCGCTCGTGGCTATCGGCGATGGGTGACCCGATGCCAGTCGCCGACTTCGGGACGGCTGTTGCGGTGGGAAACATTGCGGTCGATCATCACGATCTGCAGCTTTGGCACGGCGCCATGCAGAGTCACAGCGATCTGAGCGATCGGCCGCGCGGACCCCTTGCTACCTTGCTAGGCATGCCGCCGAAATCAACTTGGCCCAATGGCATCCGGGCGTTTCACGATGTGACTCTGGATGGCTATTTTGTCTGTTGGTCGGATCCTAAGCTGAAAATCTCGGTGGTTATTTATGCCGTTGCTGCAGTCTTCGAAAGGGCAGAAAGGGCATCGGGGGTGATTGACGACAATCCCCAAACCATCAAAAACGATCTCTTGAACCTCATGAAATCCGCCAGAGTCGAAACGGTAAAATAGCCAAGCAATCGTTGCCTCCGCGAGGCATACGCAGATGCGCAAAGGCAACGCCGACTCCGCGAACAGCAACTATGGGGCAGTATTGTAGCGACGCCAACGGTGAGTCTTGGCCGATTGCGGGAGCCTAACGAACTGGCGCTTTCGAGCCTTTTGGGATCTTCGCAACGGGCCCGAAGATGCTGCCTCGACCGCTCGAACCGATAGTTAGGCGCCGCCCGACTTCAGCGTTACATTACAAATCACCCCGTCCCCACCTGTCCTTGACCAATGGTCAGCAATTTTCGTGAACTCAACGGTCCTTACAGAGCAGGTGTCCCGCGCCCAACGATTCAGTGTGCATACCGTTAGGTCCTCGTCGCGTCGATACCAGACATGAAGAACTTTTCGGACAACATGTCCATCAGTGGACCGGTAAGGAGCTGTTGGTAGTTCGTGCTCAATGCCAGCGGTGTTGGCTGGACGATCACTGAGAGGCGTCCAACTTGCGTCGACCAATGACCCACAAAGGCGGTACGGGCTGGAAGCGCATCCGACCAATGTCGCCAAAGCAAGCAACACGCTAAGGCGCATAACTATTCATTAGGCGACGGAATCGTCGTGGAACAGCGCCGAATTTGTGTTGTGACATCCGCGCATCTCGCGTTGCGCCCGAGCAGGGGCTCCTTGAAAAACATGTGTCATCGCTCCAGTGACAGAACGATCAGGACAATCCCGTCCTGCAGGCAAAGTAATACTCCTACTTAGGTAGGCGAAACAATGGCGGCGATGCGATTCGGCTATTCAGCACAGCATCGATGTCGCAATCACAGCGTCGGATTCGATCCTAGGCTGTCACTTTCCTGTAACGAACGCCATTTAATGTCAGCGACGATGATTGATGGGCGCCGTCGGCGTCGTATAACAACCCAGCACAGAGGTGAAGTGGATGAAACGCGCGCTCTTGGCTTTTTTGAGCCTGTCGATCCTCATGCCCGCTCTTTCGTTCGCCCAAATGAGCAAAGTAAAGACCGTGTTCGTGATCATGATGGAGAATCACAACTGGAGCGGGAATAATTCCGGCACTGCGTACAACGACCCGGATCTCAAGAACAATCCGCTCGCGCCCTATATCAACAACGAACTGAAAAAGCGCTCGGCGCACCCGGAGCAATATTTCAATCCACCCGGCAATCATCCGAGCCAGCCGAATTACCTGTGGCTGGAAGCCGGCACCAACTTCGGCGTCCTAGCTGATACTCAACCGGGTCAGCCGCAGTTGACGACAACCAACCATCTCGTCAGCCTGCTCTCAGATGCCGGCATTTCCTGGAAAGCATATGCCGAGCAAGACTACGGCAACCCGGAATTCGTCGGCTGCCCGCTTGACTTTACCTATCTCGACGTCGAGCACCTGCCGGTGGTGTACTTCAATGACGTCAATGATGGTCTAAATCCGAATTCCCCCGTATGTACCTCGCATGTGGTTCCTTACAGCCACCTGGCGTCGGACATCAAGTCGCACGCGACTGCGCGCTACAACCTGATCATCCCTAACCTCTGTCATCAGGGACATGAGGGCATCACTCTCTGTGACCCACACGAGCCGGGCAGCAACACGCTGCGTTCGGATCAGTGGCTTAAGAAGAACCTACCGATGATTCTGGGGTCGGAAGCGTACAAGGAAGGCGGCGCGGTGTTCGTGATCTGGGACGAAGCCGAGGACACCGCCCAGTACGGTGACGGACCGGTGGGACTTTTCCTGGTTTCTCCATTCGCCAAAGGCGAGGGTCGCCGGGAATTCAGTAATAGGATTCACTACGACCACAGCTCCACTCTCAAGACGATTCAAGAGATTTTCGGCGTGACGCCTTTGCTGGGTGGCGCCGCCGATCCCGCTACGCAGGATCTGAGCGACCTGTTCAGGTAGGTCTCGCACGCTCAGCGGGTCTTTCGAACCGAATACGATCTTATGGAGAGATTCATGAACAGCTTCTACGACGTCTTGACGAAATTCCGCCGGCTGACGCTCATCACGGCGGGGGTTATTCTCGCTGCGCAGGCAGGTGTGCCGATTGCCCACTCCCTGCCTTCGCAGGAATCCAATTCAGGTGCCGCGATACTACCGGCACCGATCAAGGCGGAGAGGGACCGGCACGCAGCTCGACAGAAAGTATTCGGGGACTGGACTGCGGTCGTCACTTCTGCGGAAGCGGCCGACCCGTCCTCGGACACCGATGCGGACGAGCGTCGATCGGTCGGCGATTTCGCTGCTCCCCAGGGCGTCGCCGTCGATATGCACGGTGACCTGTACGTCACTGATACCGCCCAGCAAAAGGTCTTCAAGGTCAGCCGCGATGGTCGCCGGCAGAACGTGGGATCCGGCTACATGGTGCCGCAGGCCGTCGCGGTCGATGCCGCCGAAAACGTGTACGTCGCAGACAGCCAAGCGGGCGTGATCTACAAGGTCACTCCGACAGGCACACAGAGCACCGTGGGCAGTGGCTTTTATATGCCCATGGGGCTCGCAGTGGATGCAGCCGGTAACCTTTACGCTGCGGATCCGTGGAACGACTTCGTCGCACAGATCAAGCCAGACGGCACTCAAACGAACATCGGTTCCGGGTACGGATCCCCTGTTGGGGTGGCGGTTGATTCCGTGGGAAATGTCTATGTCGCCGATACCTACAACTCATCGGTCTATATGATAACGCCGAGCGGCACGCAGACGACCTTGGTCTCGAATCTCGTGGC